>NZ_QKSL01000028.1:0-14019 GCF_003234615.1 Curtobacterium sp. MCPF17_001 | reverse complement strand
GCGCGGCGGCGCGGGGGCGGGCGCGGGGGCGTCGGCGCCGAACCGTCAGGGCCGGAGTCAGTCCTGCCAGTCGATGGCCGCGCGGCTCGTCACCATCGCCCGGATCTCGGCAGCGGCGGCCTGGTGCTCGGGGTGGAACTGGTACTCGTCGAGCCCGGCGAGGTCGTCGAAGGTCGCGACGACCGCCAGGTCCTGGTTCTTCCCCGGGTAGGCGACGTTCTCGACGACCTCGAGCGACCGGACCGACCCGATGACGCCGACCAGACCGGTCAGCAGCTCACGGACGCGTGCGACGGCCACCGCACGGTCCAGGTCCTCACGCAGGGTCCAGGAGACGACGTGACGGATCATGCGTGGGCCCCCGCGAGTTCGATCGCCCGGGCGAGTCGCTCGGCGTCGACGTGCCAGTTGCTGTGCACGCGGCCGTCGACGAGCACGACGGGGATGTCCTCCGCGTACTCCTCCCGGAGTGCGTCGTCATCGAGGATCGACCGCTCCTGGAGGGTCGTGCCGGGGTGGGCGGACACGACCTGTTCCACGACGGGTCGCGCGTCGTCACAGAGGTGGCATCCGGGCTTGGTCAGGAGCGTCACAGCGGGCATGGCACCAGGGTAGTCCGGCGGGACCTCCGGCTGCCGAGCAGCCCGTCATCCGCGGAACGGCAGGCATCGAGGCCGGTCCGGCCGGCGACGACCGGGCCCGGGAAATGCGAAAGCCCCGGCGAACCGGGGCTTCTGCGGCAAGTCTTGCGACTTACTTCTTGTTGCGACGCTGGTGACGCGTCTTGCGAAGGAGCTTGCGGTGCTTCTTCTTCGCCATGCGCTTGCGACGCTTCTTGATGACAGAACCCATGTGGACCTCGCTCGGACTGATGGTGATGTACGGACACCGGGCCGATGAAGCCGCGGAAAATCAACCTGCCCGAGTCTACCGGAGGGCTGTCGCGATGTCGAACGGCGCCGGGACGGACGATGGACGCCCGGGGCGGAGGGGTCGGGGTCAGCCGACGTCGGCGATGCCGCCGCGGAGGAGTTCCGCGACCGCCGACTCGGGGACCCGGAAGGACCGACCGAACCGGATCGCGGGGAGCTCACCGGCGTGCACCATGCGGTAGACGGTCATCTTGGAGACCCGCATCATCTCGGCGACCTCCGCGACGGTGAGGAATCGCACGTCGTCGAAACTGCCGGTCATGATCCGCCTTCGGGTGGCTTGCTTGTTGTGACCTGTGTGGTCTCTGGACACTGTAGAGGCGCGTGAGCCTCGCTGTCCAGCAGCTGCTCAGTCGTCCTCGGGCCGCTTCGTGAACCGGCGCCGGCTGCGGTCGACGACACGCTCCCAGCCCTGCTGCGCGCCGGTGAACGCGACGGTGGCGCGGTGCGACGCCTCGGCCATCACGCGGCCGAGTTCGGTGCCCACCTCGACGGTCGCCTTGCCGGCCGGACCGCTCCGTCGGAAGGACACCGGCTGGCCGTCGAGCGTCCACGACGTCGTCGCCGGTGTGCCGTCGGCGTCCACCGCGTTCGTGAACGGGACAACCCACTCCTCGATGCCGAGCAGCGGTTCCGGGTCCAGTCGGTAGTAGCGGTGCTGACCCTCTTCGCGGCTGGTGACGAGCCCGATGTCCCGGAGCACCCGGAGGTGCTTGGACACGGTGGGCTGCGTCACGCCGAGCCGCAGCACGAGCTGTCCGACACTGAGCTCGCCGCCGGTCGCGTCCGCCCCGTACGCGGTGAGCAGTTCGCCCAGCAGTGCACGCCGGGTCGGGTCCGCGACGACGCTGAAGATGTCGGCCATGGGGAGAGGCTAACCGCCGCGGTGCGGATGTACCATGACGCTCTGTCCCGCCCATGTCCCCGGAGGCATACGATGCTCGATCGCTCCGAGCCGGTCCCCGCCCTGGGCACCGCGTCGGCCCGGCGACGCCCCGGCCGGATCACCACCGCGCTCCGATCGTCGCCCTCCCGCCTGGCGATCCTCGTCTTCATCGTGCTCATCTTCCTGTTCACGGTGCTCTTCATGACGCCGATGGCCGCGGCGGACGGCACGACGACGCACTTCTCCGACGCCCTGTTCACCGCGGCCAGCGTCGTCTGCGTCACCGGGCTCGCGACGGTCGACATGGCGACGCACTGGTCGGTGTTCGGCAAGGTCCTGGTCGTCATCGGGACCCAGATCGGTGCGCTCGGGGTGCTCACCTTCGCGTCGATCCTCGGCCTGGTCGTCACACGTCGGCTGGGCCTCCGCGCGAAGCTCATCGCCGCCGGTGACTCGAACCCGCTGCGGACGCACCACGGCGCCGTCCCGGAAGGACAGGCGGTGCGGCTCGGCGACGTCGGCACGCTGCTGCTCACCGTCGCGGTGAGCACCCTGTCGATCGAGATCGTCCTGGGCCTCCTGCTCCTGCCGAGCGTCCTGGTGACCGGCATCCCGTTCTGGTCGGCGGTCGGCGACTCGTTCTACTACGCAGCGATGGCGTTCACGAACACCGGCTTCGCGCCGAACGCCGACGGCCTCGACCCGTTCGCGCACGACTACTGGTTCCTCAGCCTGCTCATGGTCGGCGTCGTGGCCGGCTCGATCGGCTTCCCGGTGATCCGCACGCTGACCAAGCAGCTGCGCTCCCCCAGACGCTGGCCGATCCACGTGAAGCTGACACTGGTGACGAGCGGCATCCTGCTGCTCGGCGGTGCCGTCACGTACATCGCACTCGAGGCCTCGAACCCCGCCACCTTCGGTCGTGAGGGTGCGGGGCGCACGGCCTTCCAGGCGCTGTTCCTGTCGACGATGACCCGGTCCGGTGGGTTCTCGCTCGTCGACTTCGACGAGCTGCACGGGTCGAGCCTCCTGGTCACGGACATGCTCATGTTCATCGGCGGCGGCTCCGCCTCCACCGCCGGCGGCATCAAGGTCACGACGCTCGCGGTGCTCTTCCTGGCGGCCGTCGCGGAGGCCCGTGGCCGGCAGAGCATGGAGGCGTTCGGCCGCCGGATCCCCAGTGACGTCCTCCGCGTCGCCGTGGCGATCGTCCTGTGGGGTGCCACCATCGTCGCGGTCGCCACCGTCGTGCTGCTGCAGATCACGCACGAGCCGCTCGACCGGGTCCTGTTCGAGGTGATCTCCGCGTTCGCGACGTGCGGGCTGTCCTCCGGGGTGTCCGGCGACCTGCCGGACTCCGGCAAGTACGTGCTCGCCGCGACGATGTTCCTCGGGCGGGTCGGTACAGTGACCATCGCCGCCGCGCTCGCAGCGAGTCAGAGCCGGCAGCTGTTCAGTCGTCCCGAGGAGAGGCCGATCGTTGGCTGACCGAAACCGCACGCACCACCAGCAGGGTCCCGTCAGCCACGACGCGCCCGTGCTGGTCATCGGCCTCGGCCGCTTCGGCGCCGCCACCGCCGGGCAGCTCGAGCGCCAGGGCCGGGACGTCCTGGTCGTCGACACCGACGCTGCCCTGGTGCAGAAGTGGTCGGACCGGGTCACCCACGCGGTGCAGGCGGACGCGACCGACATGGACGCGCTCCGGCAGATCGGCGCGCAGGACTTCGCGATCGCCGTCGTCGGGACCGGATCGGACCTCGAATCGAGCGTGCTCATCACGGCGAACCTCGTGGACCTCGGGGTGCCGCAGATCTGGGCGAAGGCGATCAGCCGGTCGCACGGCACGATCCTCAGCCGCATCGGCGCGAACCACGTGGTCTACCCGGAGCGCGAGGCCGGCGAGCGGACGGCGCACCTGGTGTCCGGCCGGATGCTCGACTTCATCGAGTTCGACGACGACTTCGCCGTGGTCAAGATGTTCCCGCCGCGAGCCGTCCGGGGCCGGGACCTGGCGACGACGGTGATCCGCACACGCTTCGGCCTGACGGTGCTCGGGATCAAGCCGCCCGGGCAGGCCTTCGTGCCGGCGACACCGGACAGCGTCATCGGCGAGGACGACCTCATCATCGTCTCCGGCACCGAGACCGACCTCGAACGGTTCGCCGCGCTCGAGTAGCCCCCTCGGCTGGCCGCCCCGCCGTCAGAGCCGGGACAGTTCCTCTGCCCGGGCGACGGCCGCGCGGGCAGCGTGCTCGAGCGTCCCGGCCAGGTCTGCGTCCTGCAGCACGGCGATCGCCCGCTCCGTGGTGCCCTTCGGGCTCGTCACCGCCCGGCGCAGGTCCGCCGGCTCGCTGCCGGAGCGGGCGAGGAGCTCGACGGCTCCCCGGACGGTGCCCTGCACCATGGTGCGCGCCTGCTCGTGGGTGAACCCGAGCGCCTCGGCGGCCTGCTGCCACTGCTCGACGAGCAGGAAGACGTAGGCGGGTCCGGAGCCGGACACCGCGGACAGCGCATCCAGCTGCGCCTCGGGGACCTCGATGACCTCGCCCGAGACGGCGAACACGTGCGCGGCCAGCGCCGTCGCGGCCACGTCCGCCGACGCTCCGGCGCTGATGCCGGTCACCCCGAGGCCGACGCCGATCGGGGTGTTCGGCAGCGCGCGCACCACCCGGACACCGGCGGGCACGTGGGCCTCCATCGTGGTGGTGGTCACGCCGACGGCGACGCTGACGACGACCGCGTCGGGCGCCAGGTCCGCTGCGACCTCGTCGAGCAGGTCCACGATGCCGAAGGGCTTCACCCCGAGCACGACGAGTCCGGCGCCGCGGACCGCCGCCCGGTTGGCGTCGGGTTCGGTCTCGGTCGCGGTGGCGTCGAGCCCGGCGGCACGGTGTGCGGCGGCCGAGGACTCCGAGCGGGTGGTCACCACGACGGTGTCGGGCGCCACGCCGGCGGCCAGGAGGCCCTGCAGGACCGCGCCGGACATGGAACCGACGCCGAGCATGGCGACGCGGGGCAGTTCGATGGTCATGGTCCCCAACCTAGCGAGGACCGGCAGCCTAGGATCGTGGTCCAGGTCGGGTGAGAGAAGGGGTCGGACAGCCACATGAGCGCTTCCGGAGGGACGAAGGCGATCTTCGCCGCACTCGGTGCGAACATCGGGATCGCGATCGTGAAGTTCATCGCCGCGGCGATCAGTGGATCCGCGTCGATGCTCGCGGAAGGGGTGCACTCCCTCGCGGACTCCGCGAACCAGCTGCTCCTGCTGCTCGGCGGCCGGAAGGCGAAGAAGGCCGCGGACGAGGAGCACCCGTTCGGCCACGGCCGTGAGCGCTACGTGTACGCCTTCGTCGTCTCGATCGTGCTGTTCTCGGTGGGCGGGGTGTTCTCGCTCTACGAGGGCATCGAGAAGTTCGCCCACCCGCACCCGCTCGAGAACTGGTGGCTGCCGATGGTGGTGCTCGTCATCGCGATCGGGCTCGAGGGCTTCTCGCTCCGGACCGCCCTCAAGGAAGCCGCACCGCACAAGGGCGGACAGTCCTGGATCCAGTTCGTCCGCCGCGCCAAGGCCCCGGAACTGCCGGTCGTCATGCTCGAGGACACCGCGGCCCTGATCGGCCTGGTCTTCGCGCTGTTCGGCGTCGGTCTGACGGCGATCACCGGCAACGGGGTGTTCGACGCGATCGGCACGGTCCTCATCGCCGTGCTGCTCATCGCCGTGGCGCTCGTGCTCGGCGTCGAGACGAAGAGCCTGCTGGTCGGCGAGGGTGCCGGTCCCGGCGACGTCGCCCGCATCAAGCAGGCCGTGCTCGACGGCCCGGAGGTCGACTCGATCATCCACCTCAAGACCCTCTACCTCGGGCCGGAGGAGCTGATGGTCGGCGTGAAGGTCGCCGTCGACGGGGACCGCCGTCTCGGTGACGTCGCCGCCGGCATCGACACGGTGGAGCAGCGGGTCCGTGCAGCCGTCCCGATCGCCCGGGTGATCTACATCGAGCCGGACGTCCGCCGAGACGGCCCGCACCCGTCGACCGAGGCGATCGTCCTGCGCGCAGCCGACTGACGGCGCGACACGGCCGGGCTCAGCGTCGCTCGGCGAAGAACGCGTCGAGCACCGCGGCGCACTCGTCCTCGAGCACGCCCGCGACCACCTCGGCCCGGTGCGGCAGCCGACGGTCCCGCGCGATGTCGTAGACGCTGCCGCTCGCGCCGGCCTTCGGGTCCCAGGCGCCGAAGACGATCCGGGGCACCCGCGCCGCGAGGGCCGCGCCCGCGCACATCGGGCACGGCTCGAGCGTCACGACGAGGGTGTGCCCGGCCAGGTGCCAGTCACCGGTGACCGCCGCGGCGGCGCGGAGCGCGAGGACCTCGGCGTGCGCGGTCGGGTCCTGGCGGGCCTCCCGCTCGTTCCGTCCGACCGCGACCACCGCACCGTCGGCGTCGAGGACGACGGCACCGACCGGGACGTCGTCGGTCGTGAGACAGGCGCGGGCCTCGTCCAGTGCACGTTCCATCGCGGGGACGAAGGGCCGGTGCGCCGGGTGCTCCACGGGTGCTCCGATCGTCCGGTGGGACCGCGACCGCCGGGAGTGGTGCGGCACGGTACGCTCGACCCTATGCGAGTCCACGTCGCCGACCACCCGCTCATCACCCACAAGCTCTCGGTGCTCCGCGACCGGACCACTCCCTCCCCCACCTTCCGGGCCCTGACGGAGGAGCTCGTCACGCTCCTGGCGTACGAGGCCACGCGCAACGTCCGGGTGACGGCCACGCCGATCACCACCCCGGTCGCGCAGACGATGGGCGTCGCGATCGCGAAGCCGCGTCCGCTCGTCGTCCCGATCCTCCGCGCCGGCCTCGGCATGCTCGAGGGCATGGTCAAGCTCGTCCCCACGGCCGAGGTCGGGTTCCTCGGCATGGCCCGGAACGAGGTCACCTTCGAGCCGCAGACGTACGCCGAGCGCCTGCCCGACGACCTGTCGAACCGGCAGTGCTTCGTGCTCGACCCGATGCTCGCGACCGGTGGGACACTCGCCGCGGCGATCGACTTCCTGTTCGAACGCGGTGCCGTCGACGTGACCTGCGTCTGCATCCTCGGCGCGCCCGAGGGCCTCGCCGCGCTCGAGAAGGCCGTCGGCGACCGTGACGTGACCATCGTCCTGGGTGCGCTCGACGAGCGTCTCGACGAGAACGGCTACATCGTGCCCGGTCTCGGCGACGCCGGCGACCGCCTCTACGGCCTGGCCGAGTAGCCACCGCACTCCATTGACGGGAGGCCCCCCACCGGACCGGTGGGGGGCCTCCCGTCCGTCGTCTCCGCGACTGTCCGCAATCGTCACCGTCCGCGCGGACGGTTGACACGGCGTTGGTATACCGCCGATACTCATGCCATGACTGCAACCGTGTCCACTCGCGCCCTCCACGAGGCCTCGGGGACCGTCGGCATCATGATGCCGACCACGGCGGTCATGCGTTGTCGAATGTGTGCCTGATCGGTACCCGTTCCAGCCGGATCCCCCGCGACACCACCCCCGTCGCGCGCGCGTGATCCCCCGGTGACGACCCCGTCGACGACGCGCACCACCGTCACGAGGTCGGACCCCGCTCCCCCGGAACCGCCCCGGTCCTCACGGACCGCAGGGCCACTCGGTGAACGCTGCTGCAGCGACCGCCGTCGTGGCCACGGCTGATCCGGGCCGACGCATTCGACACCGGCCGAAGCACCACCACACCGCTCGGCCCCTGCACCACCCGGAGACCGCACCATGTCGCTCACCATCGCCCAGCCCCGCACCACCCCCGATCTCCACAGCGCCGCGTCGACCACGACCGACCTCGGCAGCGTCACCCCGATCCGCGGCCGTCGCCCCGCGGCCCTGCCGGCGCAGCCTGCCCGTCCGGTCACCGACCGCGCCACCGTCCCGACCAGCCCGGTCGTGGCCCCGGCCCGCAACCGTGCGCTGCCGGAGGGCACGGAGGCCCGCGGGTTCGCCCTCTACGTCGGACTCGACGAGGCCGCGGCCGCTGCCGCCGGCACGACCCTGGCCGCCGTCGTCGAGCAGCTGAAGGCGTTGACCGCCCAGCTCGTCCCGACCGCCGAGACGTACGCGGCGGTCGCCGTCGCTGCCGAGGGGTCCGGCGGGCGTGACGTCGACGTGGTCCGCCTGGCCCTGCAGGACCGTTCGGCGGTCGCGGCGCGCAAGCAGACCGAGAAGCCCGAGCCGGAGGAGACCGGGGTCGTCATCGACATCTCCCGGAAGCGCGTCGTCCTCGACGGCGAAGCGGCTCCGCTCACCTTCAAGGAGTTCGAGCTGCTGCAGTTCCTGGTCCTCCGTGAGGGCCGCACGGTGGACCGCTCGGCCATCATCGAGGGCCTGTGGTCCGACGGCGAGGACGAGGCCCCGAACGAGCGCACCATCGACGTGCACGTCCGGCGCCTCCGGTCGAAGCTCGGCGCCTTCGAGGAGATCGTCCGCACGGTCCGCGGTGTCGGGTACCGGTTCGACCGCCACGCCGACGTCTCGGTCCGCTACGCCTCCACCCCCTCTCCCGACCTCTTCTGAACCTGCTCTCGTGCGCCGATCGGACAACTCGCAGGATTCGTCGGCGAGGCGCCCTTCCCCGGCGTTACCGCACCGTTATACAGTCGGTCGTGCAGACGGTGTTTGCTGTGGCACCGGCTGTGGAATGTGATTGCAGGAATCTCTTGGTGCAAGGGAGCGGGCCGGTCGTCCACCAGGACGGCCGGCCCGCGTTCTGTGTCCGACCCCGTCGGTAGGGTGGTGGTCCACCAGACGGAGGGAAAGACCCGTGAGCGATCACCGCACCGAGAAGGCCACAGCGGTCGCGGCATGGGAGTCGTTGTTCCGCGCCCAGGTCACCGTCATGCGGAACCTCAACACCGAGTTCCCGTCGGCCGAGATCTCGTTCAACGAGTACGACGTGTGCTTCAACCTGTCGACGCAGCCCGGCCGTCGCTGCCGGATGCGTGACCTGACCGGTCACCTCCTGCTCACGCAGCCGAGTGTCAGCCGGCTGGTCGACCGACTCGCCGCGAAGGGCATCGTCGAGAAGCAGCCGGACCCGACGGACGCCCGCGGGGTGATCGTCGCCCTCACGCCGCACGGGTTCGACGTGTACCGCGCGGTCGCGGTGCAGCACGCCTCCACCATCGCGGCGCAGGTCGGCGCCGGGCTCGACGACGCCGAGCTCCGGACGCTCACCGAGCTCTGCACGAAGCTCCGCGTGGGCGCAGCGGCGACCACGACGACCCGTCGCTCGGTCGGGAGCCCGGCATGAGCGGCTCCGTCGTCTGGCTGCGCGACGACCTGCGACTGGCGGACAACCCGGCGCTCCGCTCCGCCACCGACCGCGACGGACCGGTGACGGTCGTCTACGTGCTCGACGAGCAGAGCGACGGCATCCGCCCGTTCGGTGCCGCGGCACGGTGGTGGCTCCACCAGTCCCTGAGCGCGCTCGCTGCAGACCTCCGCGAGTACGGTTCGCGGCTCGTGCTCCGTCGCGGGCCGGCGGCCGAGGTCGTCCCCGCCCTCGTGACGGAGACCGGTGCGGACGCCGTGTTCTGGAACAGGCGGTACGGCCTGGTGGAGCGAGAGCTCGACGCCGGGATCAAGGCCGGCCTGATCGCCAGCGGTGTCGAAGCGCACAGCGCGGCGGCCAACCTGCTCTGGGAACCCTGGACGGTCCTCAGCGGCAAGGGTGAGCCGTTCAAGGTCTTCACGCCGTTCTGGCGTGCGGCACAGGCGATGCCCGAACCCCGGCACCCGTGGGCCGAACCGGACACCATCGCGGCGCCGCCGGACGTGGCGTCCGACGCCCTCGACGACTGGGCGCTGCTGCCGACGGCACCGGACTGGGCCGGCGGCATGCGGGACGCCTGGACCCCGGGCGAACACGGCGCGTCCGACCGGCTCGAGCGGTTCATCGACGAGGCCCTCGCCGACTACGACCAGCGGGACGAACCCGCGCAGGCCGCGACGAGCAGTCTGTCCCCGCACCTGCGCTGGGGCGAGATCAGCCCGTACCAGGTCTGGCACCGGATGCACGAGACGCTGGAGCCCGACCAGCGCCGGGCCGCACCCGCGTTCCTCCGGCAGCTCGCGTGGCGGGAGTTCAACTGGAACGAGTACTTCCACTGCGACGACATCGCGCGCACCAACGTCCGGCGGGAGTTCGACGCGTTCCCGTGGCGCGACGCCTCGCAGACAGAGCTCGACCGCTGGCGGCACGGCACCACGGGCTTCGACCTGGTCGACGCCGGCATGCGGGAGCTCTGGCACACCGGCGCCATGCACAACCGGGTCCGCCTGGCCACGGCGAGCTTCCTCGTGAAGAACATGCTCGTCGACTGGCGCACGGGCGAGCAGTGGTTCTGGGACACCCTCGTGGACGCCGACGCTGCCAACAACGCGGCGAACTGGCAGTGGGTCGCGGGCTCCGGCTTCGACGCCGCGCCGTACTTCCGCGTGTTCAACCCGGACCGGCAACTGGAGCGCTTCGACCCGCACCGGGAGTACGTCCGCCGATGGGTGCCGGCCGACGAGGAGCGCCCGGAGCCGATGGTCGACCTCAAGGCCACACGGCAGCGTGCCCTCGACGCCTACGCCGAGATGCGGCGCGCATGACCCGGCCGTCACCCGCGGTGATCGACGTGGTCGACGCGCTGCACCGGCAGCGCGTGGTGGACGGCATCGCACCGAGCAGCGCCTGGGGCGTGTTCGACCGGAACGGGCTCGTCGCCTCCGGTGGCGCCGGTGACCGCGGAGACGGCACGGCGCCGGACGCCGACACCGTGTACCGGATCGCGTCGTGCACGAAGAGCGTCACCGCGACGACGCTCCTCGGTCTCGTCGGGGAGCGGCTGCTCTCCCTCGACGACCCGGTCACCGACTTCGTGCCGGCGTTCCGCTCCGTCGTCCTGCCCACGGCGGACTCCCCCGTCCCCACGGTCCGGATGCTCCTGACGATGTCGGCGGGCTTCCCGACCGACGACCCGTGGGGTGACCGTCAGGAGAGCATCTCCGACGACGACCTCGACGACGTGCTGCGCGCCGGACTGCTGTTCGACTCGGTCCCGGGAACGCGCTTCGCCTACTCGAACCTCGGGTACGCGCTGCTCGGCCGGGTGGTCGCCGTCGTCGCCGGAGCACCGTTCACCGCCGTCGCCACCGAGCGGGTCCTCCGGCCCCTCGGACTCGACGACACCGTGTTCGCCGCACGGGACGCCCGGGGTCACGTGGTCACCGGGTACCGCCGGCACAGCTCGGAGTGGGAAGCCCTGACGACCCCGGGACCGGGAGCGTTCTCGCCCATCGGTGGGCTGTTCTCCACCGTCCGGGACCTCGCTCGGTGGGGTTCCTGGCTCGCCGCCGCGTTCGAGGGCACGGCGCCGCCGTTCCCGCGAGACCCCGCGGCAGCGGTCACGGCCACGGACGGCGACCTGGCCGGGCCGCTGGGGAGGGCCGAGCGCCGGGCGATGCAGCAGGCGATGCGGATGATCCCGGCCGAGGCCCTGCCCGGCTCGGCGCGGGCGACCGGGTACGGCTCCGGCCTGTTCGTCGAGCACGACCCCGTCGTCGGGTCGATCGTGTCGCACTCCGGCGGCTACCCGGGGTTCTCGGCACACATGCGGTGGTCGGTGTCGACCGGCATCGGTGTCGTCGCCTTCGAGAACGCCACCCAGGCGAAGGTGTCGGCAGCGGCCACCCAGGCGCACGACCTCGTCCTCGCGGACGTCCGGTCCGCCGAGGGTGCGGCCGCGACGCGGGTGCCGACGACCACGGTGTCCCCGGAGACGCGAGCGGCGCAGGGAGCCGTCCAGGGCCTCCTGGCCGACTGGGACGACGAGCGGGCCGCGTCGATCTGCACGCCGAACGTCCCGATGGACGTGCCGTGGGACCGCCGACGTGCGGCGCTGGCCACCGCGGTCGAGGCGGTCGGCGCCGACCTCGGCGCGACACCCGTCGCCGAGGAGTCGAGCACGCCGACGCACCTGCGGTGGTGGCTGCCCGGCGAGCGTGGTCGCCTGCGCGTCGAGATCCGGCTCGCGCCGCTCGCCGCGGGACTGGTGCAGACGCTGACCGTCCGGGCGGAGCCGACGCCCGCCTGACCTCGGGTCCTGGGGCGGGCCCGGAACCGGGACCACGGCGATCGGTGCCGTCCGGTAACATGACACATGTCCGCGCGGTTCCCGTTGCGGTCAGCCGTCCGTCCACCGCCCCGGAAGAGACCATGCCACGCAAACCGGACCCGACGCTCAAGCCCGCGATCGTCTGCAAGGTCACGGACCACCTCCAAAGCACCCGCATCGAGGACGTCTCCGTCCGCAGCCTCGGTCGGGTCCTCGGGACCAGCGCGTACCCGATCGTCTACCACTTCGGCTCCCGAGACGGCCTGATCGACGCCGTCGTCGAGCACCTGAGCGGCCCGGTCCTCGCGGTCTGCCTCGATCCCGCGTCGGACGAACGCGCCCTGGCCGAGTACGTCGTCCACGTGTTCGGCGCCCTGCACGTCAGGGAGCGCTTCCTGGCGGCACGCCTGACCTTCGAGCTCGGCGCGGTCGAGTACCTGTCGGGTCATGACCGGCACCGGCGCCTGCACCGGACGCACGTCGAGACGCTCACCGCGTGGTGCCGGGAGCACGGGGCATGCGACGACGAGGCGGTCCGGCTGGCCCGCGGTGCCGTCCTCGCTGCCCGGGGCGTGCAGTGGGGTGCGGTCCTCGACGGCGACGTCGATCACACGGACGACGCCCTCCGTGGGGTGGCTCGGCGGCTGGCGGCCGAGATCGGCGTCGGTGTGCGCTGACCCTCCGTCAGGACGTCAGGTGGCGACCACATGACGGGAGGCCCGGTACCAGCTGGTACCGGGCCTCCCGTCATCAGGTGGTCGCCTCAGCGACCCGCGTCGGGGACGCTCAGAGCGTGACGAAGCTCTGCGACTTGGCGTTCTCGAAGCGCGCGGCGACGTTCTCCCAGTCGACGATGTTCCACACGGCCTTGACGTAGTCCGCCTTGACGTTGAGGTAGTCGAGGTAGAAGGCGTGCTCCCACATGTCGAGCATGAAGATCGGGACGAGGCCGAAGGGGATGTTGCCCTGCTGGTCGAACAGCTGGAACGTGGCGAGCTTCTGGCCCACGACGTCCCAGGCGAGGACGGACCAGCCGGAGCCCTGGATGCCGTTCGCGACGGCGGCGAACTGGGCCTGGAACTTCTCGAACGAGCCGAAGAACTCGTCGATGGCGGCGGCGAGCTCGCCCTCCGGGACCTTGGTGTCCGGGCCGAGGTTGGTCCAGAAGATCGAGTGGTTGACGTGGCCACCGAGGTGGAACGCCAGGTCCTTCTCGAGCTTGTTGACCGCACCGAAGTTCCCGGACTCGCGGGCTTCGCCGAGCTGCTGCAGGGCGGTGTTCGCACCGGTGACGTAGGCCTGGTGGTGCTTGTCGTGGTGCAGCTGCATGATCTTGCCGCTGATGTGCGGCTCGAGGGCGGCGTAGTCGTACGGGAGCTCGGGCAGGGTGTACTCAGCCATGGGCGGTCCTTTCGATCGGTGGTGTGGGGTGCGGGGCTCCGCGGCTCACGAGAGCCGGGAACGATCGGTCAGGGAGTGGAATTCCCGGTTGTGGTAGACCAGCGGCTCACCGCGGTCGAGCCCGACGACGATGTCGAGCACCTCGGCGACGACGACGGTCGAGCCGCCGATCGGCGTGGTCGAGAGCGGCCGGCAGCGCAGTGCGCTGGCGGCGTCGGGCAGGTAGCGGTCCCCCGAGGGGAGCCTGCCCCAGATGGGGTCGTCGGCTGCCGGGCTGCCGGTGGAGGCGAAGCGCTTGGCGAGGGCGACACCGCGGGCGTCCATCAGGTGGACGACGAACAGCGGCGCGCCGAGCACGACCCCGGCGGACCCGGAGTTGGTCGAGAGCGAGAACACCAGGACGGGCGGGTCGACCGCGACCGAGGCGACGCTCGACGCGGTGAGACCGGTCGGTCCGTCGGGGCCCTCGGCGGTGATCACGGCGACTCCGGCCGGGTGGCCGCGGAAGGCGTCCTTGTACGCGGCGGTGATGTCGGCCGTGGTGGCGTCCACCTCGGGCGGGGCGGCAGGGCAGGCGCTCCTGGAATCGGCCCGTGCCGCCTTCGACTCGGGTGTGACGACGACGGCGGGCGTCGCGGCGGCGCTCATGG
>NZ_QKSL01000027.1:0-24015 GCF_003234615.1 Curtobacterium sp. MCPF17_001 | reverse complement strand
ATCCCGACCACGGCCCCAACCCCAACCCCGGCCTGACCGTGGCGTGACCTCAGGGCGGCGGCACGTCGACGACCCGTTCCTCGCCGACGACCGGCAGGAGCGCGCCGGCGGACACGCTCGCGAGTTCGGTCTCGAGCGCCGGGATCCCGTCCGCGGGTACCCACACCTCGAACACCGCCCGCTCGCCGTACACGGTGTCGCCCGAGGTGGCGTCGTGGTGCTGCACCCAGGCTCGCAGCGCGTTGTCGACGCGCCCGGCATCGGCGTGCGGGACCTCGACGTGCACCCGGGTCCGCGCCGCCCGTCGGACCACCGTCGCCCGGTCGAGGGCCTCGGACACCGAGGTCGAGTAGGCGCGGACGAGTCCGCCGGCGCCGAGCTTCACCCCGCCGAACCAGCGGCTGACGACCACGACGACGTTCGTCAGGTCCCGGCGGCGGAGGACCTCGAGCATCGGCACCCCGGCCGTGCCGGACGGTTCGCCGTCGTCGGAAGAGCGTGCCTGGTCGCCGAGGACGCCCGTGACCATCGCGGTGCAGTGGTGCCTCGCGTCCCATGACCGTCGCCGGACCTCGGCGATCACGGCCTCGGCCGCTGCCGGGTCCGGAGCCGGGTGTGCCGTCGTGACGAACCGGGAGCGGGAGACGACGAACTCGTGCTCGACCGGGCCGGCGATGCTCGAGGGGTACCGGCGCGACACCCTTCCGAGGGTAGTCGAGCAGTAGAGTGGCGCAGCACGGGGAGCGAAGGGGGACGACGATGACGGGATCGGTGCCGAAGGGCGGCGTGCTCGACGCGGGCGAACTCGCACGTCGACTCAACCTGCTGCTCGACTTCGAGGAGTCGCAGCGCGGTGCACCCGTCCCCTTCGCCGAGATCGAGCAGTACGTCGACGCGCACGGCGGATCACTCTCGCGGGCGAAGTGGACGTACATGGTGTCGGGCGACGGCCGGCGCAACAGCGACACCCAGCTGCTCCGCGTCCTCGCGGGCTTCTTCGAGGTGGACGACGCCTTCCTGCTCGAGGACAGCGACCTGCCGGAGCGCATCGGCGCCCAGCTCGCGCTCGTCCGGTCGATCCGGTCGGCGCGTGTCAGCGGCTTCGCGGCGCGGACCTTCCCGGGCGAGCTCTCCCCGGAGGCACTCCGGAGGATCGCCGAGGTCATCGAGCAGGAGTCGAGTCGGGGCGGTGCGGCGTGAGCGACCCCGGCGTCCTCGAGCGCTTCTGGCAGGTGGGTGCCGCGGCGGGCTGGACCGGCATCGAGGACGCCGTCGCCGCCGCCGAGCAGATCGTCGGCAAGCCGATCAGGGTCCGCGAAGAGGCGTTCCTGGCGGATGAACCGGTCTGCGGTTTTGTGGCGACGCTCGAGCACCAGCACCTCGTGATGATCTCGCCGACGCCGTCCCCGACCTTCCGGGCGTTCGTGATCGGGCACGAGCTCGGGCACGTCCTGCACGGGCACCAGGAGTCCGCACCGCAGGCCGCAGCGATCCGGGCACTGATCCCGGACCTGCCGCAGTACAAGGTCGAACGGGCACTCGCCCGCGGCCTGTTCGAGAACGAGTACGAACGCCAGGCGGAGCTCTTCGCGGACCGCCTCGCGCAGCTCATCCGCGGCCACCGCGAGCGTCCCAGCGCGTTCCGCGGGGTCTTCGGGTGATCCTCGCGGTCGTCCAGGCGGTCCTGCTCGTCGTCGGTTCGGTCGTGCTGGCCGTCCTGCAGCGTGGCCAGGACCGCACGCTGACGATGACGTTCCTGCTGTTCTCCGCGACGATCGTCGCGGGCGTCGGACCGCTGTACCGCGCGGTGGACCCGTTGCTCGGCGGGAGGAACGTCCTGACGCTCGTCTGCGACGTCCTCATGGTCCTGGGCACGAGCACCCTGCTCTGGGGTGTGGCGAAGGCCGTCGGGGCGGCACGGACCTGGATGCGGAACGTCGTCGTCGTCTCGTGCTCGCTCGTCCTCGTCCTCATCGTCCTGGCCTTCAGCACGCTCGACCCGGTGCCGACGACGACGACCTTCATGCTCGCGGTCGGTGCTCAGCCGACGGCTGCCGTGTACTCGATCGCGCAGACCACCTACCTGGGTCTGGCGCTCGGTGCGACCGGCCTGATCTGCGTCCTGCGCGTCCTGGAGGCGCGGACCGGCCTGGACCGCGTCGGGCTGTGGGTGCTCGTCGCCGGCGGGGTGTTCGGTGCCGTCCGCATGGTCGTGGTCGCCGTGATGGACCTGGCGCACGTCGCCGGGCGTCTCGACGTCACGTCCGCCCTGAGCCTGCCCTACGACGTCCTGACGCCCGGCGCCGTCCTGCTCGTCGCCTCCGGCATGCTGCTGCTCGTCGTCGGGCACCGCGTCTGGCAGAGCCGTCGCAGTGCGGCGCTGGTCCGGGCGCTCCGTCGCCTCGCACCGGTCCACGCTCGGGTGGGGACCGACAACGAGTACCCGGACTCGGACGACCCGGCCACCCGGTTGAGTCGTCTGATCGTCGAGGTGAACGACGGTGCCCGTCGGAGCCGGACGCCCCTGGACGCCGCGGACCGCGCGGCCCTGGCCGAAGCCGAAGCGGTGCTCGCGACCGCCTGACGCGGACGCGCCGACACCCCCGTCGGGGCCGCCCAGCCCTCGTGTACGCTCTGTAGCACGTGCTACACCTCGTGTGTCGCGGGTCTCGGCCGGTCGTGGGGGGCGGCCGAGGCCCGGGCGTAGGATCGTCGGGTGCTCGTCTTCGCCGCAGTGGTCCTGTTCGTCGGTGCCGTCTTCAACGTGATCGCCTGGCCGCGCTTCTTCCAGCGGGTCGCGAAGGACACCCGAGCCCGTGACACCGCCGGGCATCCGACCACGTTCTGGCGCGTGCACTTCGTGCTGATGACCATCGGGCTGGCCATCGCCGCCGCATCGGTCGTCGCCGCGGTGCTCCTGCTCGTCTGACGACACTGCGATGCGGGTGACGGCCCCGCTGCCCGTGACCGCCTGGCTGCCCTGTGACGGCCTGGCTGCCCTGAGACGGCCTGGAGGCTCGTGACGGGCTCGCCCCGCGCCTCCCGTCAGTGCCGCCCCGCGCCTCCGGTCAGTGCCGCCCCGCGCCTCCGGTCAGTGTCCGCACAGCGCCTCCGGTCGCGGCCGCCCGACGACGACGCTGCCGCGCTACGACGCTGACGGCATCGGCGCGCCGAGCGCCGAGCGCAGCGCCATGTCCGCGAGGGTCTCGTCCGCGGGGGAGAGCAGCACCCGCCAGATGTCCGTCAACGTGACGAACTCCACGCACACGGCGTCGAAGTCGCACTCCTCGATGCGCCAACCGAGGACGGCATCCATCGGAACGGGCAGCAGGGTGTCCTGTTCGAAGCTGGTCTCGGCCGTCACACGGTCGCGGAACACACGGACCCGGCAGAGCGCACCACGCCAGGTGTGCTGCAGGTCGAGCGTCGGGAGAACAGGAGAGTCCGGCACCCGCTGATCGTACCTGCGGGTGCCGGACTCGTGTCGACCCTCGCGGGGCCGTGCGCTTCCTGGTGTGGGACGGACGGTCAGGCGCCGTTGTCGGCGCCGTCGCCGCCGTCGCGACGACGGACCTGTGCGGCCGGGTCGCGACCGTTCACCGGGTACGGCCCGGTGACGCCCTGGCGCAGCGAGGCGATGCGGAGGATCCGGTCACGCTGCAGGAACCAGCCGACGACGAGCAGCGGGATGACGATCACGAGGGACGCGATCGTGTAGGTCCCCACCGGGTAGTCGATCGCCATGAGCACGACCACCGAGGCGAGGAACGCCAGGGTCAGCCAGCTCGTCACGGGCGCGCCGGGGAGTCGGAACGTCGGTTCCTTCGCGAGCCCCTGCTTGGCCCACTGCCGCAGCTTCATCTGGCAGAGGATGATCGTGCCCCACGCCGTGATGATGCCGAGGCTCGCGATGTTCAGGGCGATCTCGAACGCCTGCCCGGGGACGAAGTAGTTGAGCACGACTCCGGCGACGGTGAAGGCGGCGGTCAGCAGGATGCCGGCGTAGGGCACCCCGCCCTTCGACATCTTCGTGGTCCACTTCGGTGCCGAGCCGTTCATGCCCATCGAGTGCAGCGCGCGACCGGTCGAGTACAGCCCGGCGTTCAGCGAGGACAGCGCCGCGGTGAGCACGACGAAGTTCATGATCGACCCGACGACGACGCCGACCTGCGGGTTCCCGATCGACGAGAAGAACGTCACGAACGGGCTCTCGCCCTCCTTGTACGCGGTGTACGGCAGCAGGATGGAGAGCAGCACGATCGAACCGACGTAGAACACCGCGATGCGGAAGACGACGGAGTTGATGGCGCGGGGGATGACCTTCTCGGTGTCCTGGGTCTCACCCGACGCGGTGCCGACGAGCTCGATGGCGGCGTAGGCGAACACGACGCCCTGGATCACCAGGACGGCGGGCAGGACCCCGTTCGGCAGGATCCCGCCGTTGTCGCCCCAGATGGAGAAGCCGGTGCGGACGGCTTCGCCGCCGGCCTCGACGGGGAACGCGAAGACGAGCCAGATGATCGCGACCACCAGGAACGCGACGAGGGCGGCGACCTTGATGAGCGCGAACCAGAACTCGAGCTCGCCGAAGACCTTCACCGCGACCATGTTGGCGGCGAGGACGACGAGCAGCGCGATGAGGGCGAGCAACCACTGCGGTGCCGCCGTGAAGGCCGACCAGTACTTCAGGTAGACCGCGACCGCGGTGGTGTCCACGATCGAGGTCATCGCCCAGTTGAGGAAGTACATCCAGCCGGCGGCGTACGCGAACTTCTCGCCGTAGAACTCCCGCGCGTACGAGATGAACGAGCCGGAGGACGGCCGGTGCAGCACGAGTTCACCGAGCGCCCGCAGGATGAAGAAGGCGAAGACGCCGGCGATCAGGTAGGTGATCGCCAGTGCCGGGCCCGCGGTGTGCAGTCGGCCTCCGGCGCCGAGGAAGAGCCCCGTGCCGATGGCGCCGCCGATGGCGATCATCTGCAGCTGGCGGGGCTTCAACCCGTGCTGGTAGCCCTCTTGCTCGTGCGAGAAGTCGTTCGCGGGAGCGCGGTCAACGCCCGTGTCGTTCTTCGCTGTCATGGCGAGAACGCTACCGCTGTACGTCTGCTGGGCCACCATGGAGGGATGGACATCCTCCTCCGACTCCTCGTCGCGATCGGGTTCGCCCTGCTCGTCACGGCAGCAGCCGCACTCGTCCTGCACCTGGTCTTCCGCGCCCTGGCCCGGCGGGAACGCTGGGCGGCCGCACTCTCCCGACGGACGAAACACCCGACCCGCGCCACCCTGCTCGTCGCCCTGCTCTGGACGGCGTTCACCACGAGCGTGCCCGACGACCTCCGCCGCTTCCCGTGGCGGGACGACGTCTCGCACGTGTTCCTCATCGCGATGATCGGCGTCGGCTGCTGGCTCGCTTGCGAGCTCGCGATCTTCCTCGAGAGCCTCGGCCTGCACCGCTACCGCGTGGACGTCCCGGACAACCGGGTGGCTCGCCGGGTCCGCACGCAGGTCCTCATCATCCGGCGGCTCACCGTCGCGGTCCTCGTCATCATCGCCGTCGGCGCGATCCTGCTGACCTTCCCGGGGGTCGAGGCCGCGGGCGCCAGCGTCCTGGCGAGCGCCGGCCTCCTCTCGGTCATCGCCGGTCTCGCCGCCCAGACCATGCTCGGCAACGTCTTCGCGGGCATGCAGCTCGCGTTCTCCGGGTCGATCCGGGTGGACGACGTCGTCGTGGTCGAGGGACAGTGGGGCCGGATCGAGGAGATCACCCTCACCTACGTCGTGGTGCACCTGTGGGACGACCGCCGGTTCGTCCTGCCGTCGACGTACTTCACCAGCACGCCGTTCGAGAACTGGACCCGGACGAGCAGCGAACTGCTCGGCGCGGTCGAGTTCGACCTGGACTGGCGGGTCAGCCCCTCCGAGATGCGCCTGGAGCTCGACCGGATCCTCGCCACCAGCACGATCTGGGACGGCCGCACGAAGGTCCTCCAGGTCACGGACGCCGTGGGCGGCTTCGTCCGGGTCCGGATCCTCGTGACGGCACCGGACGCGGGCGGGCTGTTCGACCTGCGCTGCTACGTCCGGGAGGAGATGGTCGAGTGGATGCAGCGCCAGCACCCGGAGGCGCTCCCGCTGCAGCGCATGCAGCTCACCGAGGCGACCACCACACCGCGGGCACGGCGCGGGCCGCGGAGCGAGAACGACTCGCAGCTGTTCGGCGAGGGCGACGAGCGCTCCGCCCTCTTCACCGGGCCGATCCGGACCTCGGGGATCCGTCCCGACGAGATCCCGCCGCACGACGAGGACCAGCACCGGTAGGCGCCGCGGCCGTGGAGCCGCCACCACGACGGACGGGAGGCCCGGTACCAGCTGGTACCGGGCCTCCCGTCCGTCTCGTGGTCGCGTCGCGACCGCCGACACGACTAGCGCTGCTTGGACTTCACCGCGCGGTCGTCCTCGACGACCGTGCCCACGGCCACGATCGTCGTCGCGAGCCAGGCCACCCAGGTGAGGGCGAGCCGCCAGTCGCGCGGACCGCGCCTGGACGTCTGCAGCACGCTGTAGCCGCTGATGAGCGAGCCCCACACCGCACCACTGAACATGAACTTCCGCACGGGTTCCTCCTGTCGTCGTCCTGGCCACGTTACCGGGCGCTACATTGGAGCGCCGCCGGGCGCACAGGGACCTCCGGCTCACCACTGAGGAGTCACATCGTGCGCCAAGCAGTCATCGGAGCCGTCCTGCTCGCCGTCGGCGCGGTGTGCGTCGCCCTCGGCCTGCTCCCGGTGCCGGAACTCGGCGCCCTCGCCGCCCGCGTCCTGCCCGTCCTCGGGTTCGTCCTGGGCCTGACCGTCGTCTCCGAACTCGCCGCGGACGCCGGGGTGTTCGACCGCCTGGCCGACGTCGCCGCCCGGATCGGTGGCGGCCGGACCATCGGACTGTGGGGGGCCGTCGTCGTGCTCGCCGTGGTCTGCACCGTCTTCCTGTCGATCGACACCACCGCGGTGCTGCTCACCCCGATCGTCATCACGCTCGCCCGCCGGGTGGGTCTGCCGCCGATGCCGTTCGCCCTCACCACGGTCTGGCTGGCGAACACCGCGTCCCTGCTGCTGCCGGTGTCGAACCTCACCAACCTGCTCGCCGTCGACCGGATCGGGTTGGACGGTCCGCTGCCGTTCGCCGGCCTGATGGTCTGGGCGGCGCTCGCCGGGGTCGTGGTGCCCTGCGCGGTCCTGCTCGTGGTGTTCCGCCGCTCGCTGTCCGGCCGGTACACGTCGGTCGGCCTGCGGAAGGCCGCCGACCCGGTGTTCTTCTGGGCGGCCTCAGCCGTGCTCGTCGCCCTCGTCGTCGCCCTGACCGCGGGTGTCGAGGTCTGGGTGGCCGCCGTCGTCGCCGCCGTCCTGCTCGTCGTCGTCGCGGCCTTCCGGGCACCGTCCGAACTCCGGCCCTCCCGGGTGCCGTGGTCGACGCTCGTCTTCGCCGCCGGGCTCTTCGTCGTCGTCGAGACCCTGCACGCGACCGGCGTCACCGACCCCGTCGTGCACGCGCTGGCCGGTGGCACGGACAGCGGCTCCATGCTGCTCCTCGGCGGCGCGGGCGCGGTCGCGGCGAACGCGATCGACAACCTGCCCGCGTACCTCGTGCTCGAGCCGGCGGCAGGGCACGAGGCCCTGCGGTACGCGGCCCTGCTCGTCGGCGTCAACGCGGGCTGCCTCATCACACCGTGGGCCTCGCTCGCGACGCTGCTGTGGCACGCGCGGCTCACGGCCGAGGGGATCCACCTGTCGTGGGGGCGCTACATCGCGCTCGGGTGCGTGGTGGCACCGCTCACGGTCGTGGCGGGTGTGTTCGCGCTGGCGATCTGAGCGCGGTGGCCCGCCCACGCGTGCACGCGGGTGCGGTGTCCGCGCGTCAGAGCCAGTCGCGGTGCTTGAACGACCGGTAGAGCAGCAGGGACGACGCGACGGTGAGCGCGATCGAGGCCCACAGCCCGCTCCACTGGCCCTCGCCGGGGAACTGCACGTTCTGCCCGAAGAAGCTCGTGATGCCGGTCGGGATCGCGATGATCGCCGCCCAGCTCGTCACCTTCTTCATCACCGTGTTCTGCCGGTTGGACGCCAGGTTGAGGTTCGTGTCGAGGACGCTCGAGACCGCGTCCCGCTGCTGTTCGACGGAGTCGGCGATCGACACCAGGTGGTCCTCGACGTCCCGGAAGTACGGGCGGACGCCGTCGATGATCGTCTCGGCGTCCCCGTGCAGCAGCGAGCCGACACTGTCCCGTGTCGGGACGACGAGCCGGCGGAGCACCCCGAGTGCCTTGCGCAGACGGAACGACCGGCGCTGGATCTGCTGCTCGCGCGGGTCGCCGTTCTCGAACAGGTCGTCCTCGAGCGCGTCGATGTCCCGCTCGATCGTCTCGAGGACGCTCGTGGCGTGGTCGACCACGGTGTCGAGCAGACCCCAGAGCAGCCACGGGACGCCGTGGTCGGCGAGGTCGCTGTTCGCGTCCCACCGGCGCTGTACCGCGGCGGTGTCGAAGTCGGGGCCGTGGATGGTGACGAGGGCGTGGTGCGTGACGAACGCCTTCACCTCGTGGGTGACGAGCTCGCCGTCCTTCCCCGGAGCATGTGCGTCGTAGACCACCAGGAACAGGCCGTCCCGGTACCGGTCGAGCTTCGGGCGCTGCCCGCTCTCCACGGCGTCCTCCACCGCGAGGGCGTGGATGCCGAGTTCCTCCTGCACCTGTTCGAGGTCCGACGCCTGCGGGTCCGTGAAGTCCACCCAGACGAAGGCGCCGTCGCGCGCGACGAGGTCCGAGACCTGCTCGACCGGGAAGTCCCGCTCCGCCGACGAACCGTCCTGCCAGCAACGCGTGCTCACCATGGCGCTGAGCCTAGTGTCGCCGCGCTGCGCGGCGGACGCACCACCGGGCCTCCCGGCCGAGCGCGGGTGAACGTCCCCTCAGCCGGGCCACCCGTGCGCTGGTAGTTTCGGTGCCGACGCCCCGGCAGGCCGCCGGGCAGGAACGGAGCACCCGCCACCCATGCCCGCAGACCGCACCGACACCACGCGCTACGCCTTCGTCGTCGCCTCCAACCGCCTCCCCGTGGACCGCGTCGTCGAGGACGACGGCACCGAGGGGTGGCGGCACTCGCCGGGCGGCCTCGTCACCGCGCTCGAGCCGGTGATGCGCGCCAACGACGGTGCCTGGGTCGGATGGGTCGGGCAGCCGGACGTCACGGTCGAGCCGTTCGACAACGAGGGCATCCACATCGTGCCGGTGCCGCTCAGCGCCGACGACGTGCAGGAGTACTACGAGGGCTTCAGCAACGACACGCTCTGGCCGCTCTACCACGACGTCATCGAGCACCCGAGCTACCACCGCGACTGGTGGAACGCGTACAAGCGCGTGAACCAGCGCTTCGCGGAGCAGATCGCCGAGATCACCGAGCAGGACGGCATCGTCTGGGTGCAGGACTACCAGCTGCAGCTCGTGCCGGCGCTGCTCCGTGCACTCCGCCCGGACCTGACCATCGGCTTCTTCAACCACATCCCGTTCCCGCCGGTCGGCATCTACGCGCAGCTGCCGTGGCGAGCACAGATCCTGGACGGCCTGCTCGGCGCCGACGTGATCGGGTTCCAGCGGCAGGACGACGCCAGCGATTTCCTCCGAGCGGTCCGGCACATCAAGGGCTACACGACGAAGGGGTCGACGGTGGACGTCCCCGTCGACGACCCGAAGGCGCCACGCAGCCGCAAGGGCATCACCGTCCGGCACGTCGAGGCCCGGCACTTCCCGATCTCGATCGACGCCGAGAGCTTCGAGGAGATCGCCCGGCGACCGGAGGTGCAGCAGCGCGCCGAGGAGATCCGCGACGGTCTCGGCAACCCGAAGACCGTCCTGCTCGGCGTGGACAGACTCGACTACACCAAGGGCATCCGACACCGCATCAAGGCGTTCGGCGAACTGGTCGAGGACGGGCGCCTCGCCGTCGAGGACGCCGCGCTCATCCAGGTCGCGAGCCCCAGCCGCGAGCGCGTCGACACCTACCGGATGCTCCGCGACGAGATCGAGCTGAGCGTCGGTCGGATCAACGGCGACCTCGGCGTCATCGGCCACCAGCCGATCTCGTACCTGCACCACGGCTACCCGCGCGAGGAGATGGTGGCGCTCTACCTGGCCGCCGACATCATGCTCGTGACGGCCCTGCGCGACGGCATGAACCTGGTCGCGAAGGAGTACGTCGCGTCCCGCCACGACAACGACGGCGTCCTGATCCTGTCCGAGTTCGCCGGTGCCGCCGACGAGCTCAAGCAGGCCGTGATCGTCAACCCGCACGACATCGGGGCGCTGAAGGACTCGATCCAGCGAGCGATCGAGATGCCCCGCCGTGAGCGCTCGACCCGGATGCGTGCCCTCCGCAAGCGCGTGAAGGACAACGACGTGGCCCGGTGGTCGCGCTCGTTCCTGGAGGCGCTCGACCGACACGCTCCGAAGGGCGCTCAGATCGACCCGGAGTCGATCGAGCAGGGCGAGCCGCACCGCGAGGCCCAGACCGACGGGACGTCGATCTTCGACCAGGACGCGCAGAAGGCCCGCGCCGCCGAGGACACCCGGGAGGACCGTGATGCCTGAACAGCCCTCGAGCACTGACCAGACCACGGCCGGCGGTCTCGAGCAGGCCCTCGAGACGCTCGCGGCTGCGCCGCGACTGCTCGTGGCACTCGACTTCGACGGCACGCTCGCACCGTTCGCCGACGACCCGGCCGACGTCGGTGCCCTGCCCGGCAGCTGGGCCGCCGTGCTCACCCTGCAGCGGGCACGGGACACCGAGGTCGTGCTCGTCTCCGGACGGCCGCTCGGCAGTCTCGCGGCGGTGACGCACGCCCCGGGCGGCATGGCGCTCGTCGGCTCGCACGGCGTGGAGTGGCGGGTCGACGGCCACGACGAGGACGCCCTCACCGCGGACGAGTCCGCCCGGGTGGCCCGCATCGGTGCGGCGCTCGACGAGGTCGGTGCACGGCACCCGGGCGTCGTCATCGAGCACAAGCCGGCCGGTCACGGCGTGCACACCCGACGGGTGAGCACGGACGAGGCCGCTGCGGCGAACGCGGACGCCAGCCGCGCGGCCCACGACGCGGACCCCGACGTCCTCGAGCGGGGTGGCAAGGACATCGTCGAGTTCGCGGTCCGGCGCGTCACGAAGGGCGACGCGATCGAGCGCCTGCGCCGACTCCGTGGCGCGGACGCGGTCTTCTTCGCCGGCGACGACGTGACCGACGAGGACGGCTTCCGCGCGCTCCACGACGGGGACGTCGGCGTGAAGGTGGGGGAGGGCGACACGCTCGCCGGACACCGCGTCGCCGACCCTGCTGCGCTGACCGACGTCCTCAAGCAGCTGGCCCGCGTCCGGGCCACGCGCTGAACCGGGGCCGGGAGCGCACGCACCACGAGCCTCCCGGCCAGGCGCAACACCATGCGCACGCATGGTGTTGCGCCATTGGTATCCCAAACGGTCCTAGACTCTGGACATGCCTGACATCGACGTGAAGCCGCGCAGCCGGGTCGTCACCGACGGGATCGAAGCAACCACTTCGCGTGGCATGCTGCGGGCCGTCGGGATGGGCGACGAGGACTGGGAGAAGCCGCAGATCGGCATCGCCTCGTCGTGGAACGAGATCACCCCCTGCAACCTGTCCCTCGACCGGCTCGCACAGGGCGCCAAGGAAGGCGTCCACGGCGGCGGCGGGTACCCGCTGCAGTTCGGCACCATCTCGGTGTCCGACGGCATCTCGATGGGCCACGAGGGCATGCACTTCTCGCTGGTCTCGCGTGAGGTCATCGCGGACAGCGTCGAGACCGTCGTGAGCGCCGAGCGCCTCGACGGCACCGTGCTGCTCGCCGGCTGCGACAAGTCGCTACCCGGCATGCTGATGGCCGCCGCGCGCCTGGACCTGTCGAGCGTGTTCCTCTACGCGGGCTCGGTCATGCCGGGCTACGTCAAGCAGGCCGACGGCACGATGAAGGAAGTCACGATCATCGACTCCTTCGAAGGCGTCGGCGCGTGCAAGGCCGGCACCATGAGCGAGGAAGAGCTCAAGAAGATCGAGTGTGCGATCGTCCCGGGCGAGGGCGCCTGCGGCGGCATGTACACCGCGAACACGATGGCGAGCCTGGCCGAGGCGCTCGGCATGTCGCTGCCGGGCTCCGCTGCGCCGCCGAGCGCCGACCGCCGCCGCGACTACTACGCGCACCGCTCTGGTGAGGCCGTCGTCAACCTGCTCCGCAAGGGCATCACCGCCCGCGACATCCTGACGCGCGAGGCCTTCGAGAACGCCATCACCGTGCTCATGGCCCTCGGCGGGTCGACGAACGCGGTGCTGCACCTGCTCGCGATCGCGCACGAGGCCGAGGTCGAGCTGACCCTCGACGACTTCAACCGGATCGGTGCCGCGGTGCCGCACCTGGCCGACATGAAGCCGTTCGGCAAGTACGTCATGGTGGACGTCGACCGGAACGGCGGCATCCCCGTGATCATGAAGGCGCTGCTCGACGCGGGCCTGCTGCACGGTGACTGCATGACGGTGACCGGCAAGACCGTCGCCGAGAACCTCGCCGAGATCGACCCGCCGGAGCTCGACGGTGAGGTCTTCCGGAAGATCGACAACCCCATCCACGCCACCGGCGGCCTGACGATCCTGCAGGGCTCGTTCGCGCCGGAGGGCGCCGTCGTGAAGACCGCCGGGTTCGACGCCGACGTGTTCGAGGGACCGGCGCGGGTGTTCGACCGCGAGCGCGCCGCCATGGACGCCCTCACCGAGGGGACGATCCAGAAGGGCGACGTGGTGGTCATCCGCTACGAGGGCCCGAAGGGCGGACCGGGCATGCGCGAGATGCTCGCGATCACCGCGGCCATCAAGGGCGCGGGGCTCGGCAAGGATGTACTACTCTTGACGGACGGTCGATTCTCAGGCGGCACAACCGGCCTCTGCATCGGCCACATCGCACCGGAAGCCGTGGACGCAGGTCCAGTGGCGTTCGTGCGCGATGGCGACCGCATCCGTGTCGACATCCCCGCTCGCTCGCTCGACCTACTGGTCGACCCGGACGAGTTGGAAGCCCGCCGTGACGGCTGGGCTCCGTTGCCCCCGCGCTACACCCGCGGAGTCCTCGCGAAGTACGCCAAGCTCGTCCAGTCCGCTGCCACCGGCGCGGTCACGGGCTGACGTCGACACCCCGCTGATCGCCATCCCTCCAGGCAAGGAACCGTTCATGCCCACGGAAGCCACACCGCTGTCCGCTGCCGGAGCACGTCGTTCGCCGGAGGTCCTGACCGGCTCGGGAGCCGTCCTGCGGACGCTCGAGCACCTCGGGATCACCGACGTCTTCGGCCTCCCCGGCGGCGCGATCATCCCGTTCTACGACGAGCTCATGGCGTCGACGACCATCCGTCACATCCTGGTCCGGCACGAGCAGGGCGCCGGTCACGCCGCCGAGGGCTACGCGTCCTCGTCCGGCAAGGTCGGCGTCGCCATCGCCACCTCCGGCCCCGGCGCGACGAACCTCGTCACCGCGATCGCCGACGCCTACATGGACTCGGTGCCGTTCATCGCCATCACCGGCCAGGTGTTCTCGACGCTGATGGGCACCGACGCCTTCCAGGAGGCCGACATCGTCGGCATCACGATGCCGATCACGAAGCACTCGTTCCTGGTCACCAAGCCCGAGGACGTCCCCGCGACGCTCGCGGCGGCGCACTTGATCGCGACGACGGGCCGACCCGGCCCGGTGCTCGTCGACATCACCAAGGACGCCCAGCAGAAGTCGGCGCCGTACATCTGGCCGCCGAAGCTCGACCTGCCCGGGTACCGCCCGGTGACGAAGGCGCACGGCAAGCAGATCACCGCGGCGGCCCAGCTGCTCGCCGAGTCGAACCGCCCCGTGCTCTACGTCGGCGGTGGGGTGATCCGGTCCGGCGCGTCCGCGGAGCTCCTGGCGTTCGCCGAGGCGACGGGCGCACCGGTCGTGACGACGCTGATGGCCCGTGGTGCCTTCCCCGACTCGCACGCGCAGCACCTCGGCATGCCGGGCATGCACGGCACGGTGCCGGCGGTGCTCGGGCTGCAGGAGAGCGACCTGATCATCGCGCTCGGCGCCCGCTTCGACGACCGTGTCACGGGCAAGGTCGACGACTTCGCCCCGCACGCCAAGGTCGTGCACGTCGACATCGACCCGGCCGAGATCTCGAAGATCCGGTACGCCGACGTCCCGATCGTCGGTGACGCGAAAGAGGTCCTCGTCGACCTCGTGGCGGCGTGGGCCGACGTGCCGGTCGACCAGCGGGCCTCCACCGCGGACTGGTGGGCACACCTCAACCAGCTGCTCGAGGACTTCCCGCTCGGCTACACCGAACCGACCGACGGACTGCTCGCCCCGCAGGCGATCATCAAGCGCATCGGTGAGATGACCGGGCCCGAGGGCGTCTTCGCCTCCGGTGTCGGTCAGCACCAGATGTGGTCCGCGCAGTTCATCCAGTACGAGCGCCCGAACGCGTGGCTGAACTCCGGCGGCGCGGGCACGATGGGCTACTCGGTCCCGGCGGCGATGGGTGCCAAGGTCGCCCAGCCCGACCGGGTGGTGTGGGCGATCGACGGCGACGGCTGCTTCCAGATGACGAACCAGGAACTCGCGACCTGCGTCATCAACGACATCCCGATCAAGGTCGCGATCATCAACAACTCCTCGCTCGGCATGGTGCGGCAGTGGCAGACCCTGTTCTACGACGGGCGCCACTCGTTCACCGACCTGCAGACCGGCCACGGCACCCGTCGGGTCCCGGACTTCGTGAAGCTCGCGGACGCGTACGGGGCGCTCGGCATCCGGGTCGAGAAGGCCGAGGACGTCGACGCGGCCATCCAGCTCGCGCTCGACACCAACGACCGCCCGGTGGTCATCGACTTCGTGGTCAGCCGCGACTCGATGGTCTGGCCGATGGTCCCGCAGGGGATCGGCAACTCGTCCATCCAGTACGCCCGCGACCTCGCCCCGACGTGGGACGACGAGGACGCCGACATGACGGGGGAGCCCGCATGAGCCACGTCCTGTCCCTCCTCGTGGAGGACAAGCCGGGTCTGCTGACCCGCGTCGCCGGCCTGTTCGCCCGGCGCGGTTTCAACATCGAGTCCCTCGCCGTCGGCAACACCGAGGTGGACGGCCTCAGCCGCATCACCGTCGTGGTGGACGTCGAGGACCTCCCGCTCGAGCAGGTGACGAAGCAGCTCAACAAGCTCGTGAACGTCATCAAGATCGTGGAGCTCGACTTCCCCCAGTCGGTGCAGCGCGAACACATGCTCGTCAAGGTGCGGGTCGACAACCAGACCCGGTCCGCGGTGCTCGACGCCGTGACGCTCTTCCGGGCGCAGGTCGTCGACGTCGCCACCGATTCGCTCGTCGTCGAGGTGACCGGTGACCCCGGCAAGATCCAGGCGATCCTGCGCGTCCTCGAGCCCTACGGCATCAAGGAGCTGGCCCGCGCCGGACTCCTCGGCATGGGCCGCGGACCGAAGAGCATCACCGACCGGGTGCGCTGAGCACCGGTCGCCCCAGACACCCCAACCAAGGAGACCACGCACCGTGACTGACATCGTGTACGACGCCGACGCCGACCTGAGCCTCATCCAGGGCAAGAAGGTCGCCGTCATCGGCTACGGCTCGCAGGGCCACGCCCACGCCCTCAACCTCCGCGACTCCGGCGTCGAGGTCAAGATCGGCCTCAAGGAGGGCTCGAAGAGCCTCCAGAAGGCCGAAGAGGCCGGCTTCGAGGTCCACACGCCCGCCGACGCCACCGCCTGGGCCGACGTCGTCGTCATCCTCGCGCCGGACCAGGTCCAGCGCATCGTCTACAAGGACGACATCGCCCCGAACCTCAAGCAGGGCGCGACCCTCGTCTTCGGCCACGGCTTCAACATCCGCTACGGCTACATCGAGGCCCCCGAGGGCGTCGACGTCTCGCTCGTCGCACCGAAGGGCCCGGGCCACACGGTCCGTCGTGAGTACGAGGCCGGCCGCGGCGTCCCCGTGATCGTCGCGGTCGAGGTCGACGCCTCGGGCAGTGCCTGGGACCTCGCCTGGTCCTACTCGAAGGCCATCGGCGGCCTGCGCTCCGGCGGCATCAAGACGACCTTCACCGAGGAGACCGAGACCGACCTGTTCGGCGAGCAGGCCGTCCTCTGCGGTGGCACCTCGCAGCTGATCCAGTACGGCTTCGAGACCCTGGTCGAGGCCGGGTACCAGCCGCAGATCGCCTACTTCGAGGTCCTGCACGAGCTCAAGCTGATCGTCGACCTGATCTGGGAGGGCGGCCTCACCAAGCAGCGCTGGTCAATCTCCGACACCGCCGAGTTCGGTGACTACGTCTCCGGCCCGCGCGTGATCTCGCCCGAGGTCAAGGAGAACATGAAGGCGGTGCTCGCCGACATCCAGGACGGCACCTTCGCGAAGCGCTTCATCGAGGACCAGGACGCCGGTGCGCCGGAGTTCACGGCCCTCCGCGAGAAGGGCGAGGGCCACCCGGTCGAGGCGACCGGCCGCGAGCTCCGCAAGCTCTTCGCGTGGAAGCAGGCCGACTCGGACTACGTCGACGGTTCGGCCGCGCGGTAGTCTGCCTGAGACAAGCTCGACCCGCGAGGCGGCGGTGCACTGCACCGCCGCCTCTCGATGTGACCCGGACACCATGCAGCAGCTCCTCCAGTACCCCGACGTCTCCCGAGGACGTCAGCGCAGCGCCGTGACGCGCGCCGTCGCCGTCCCCTCCACACCGTGGCAGGCACGGTCCGTCGAGCATGGGATGATCGTTCGATGGCGGTGACGAGACGAGCGGTCCACATCGGCGCCGGCAAGATCGGGCGCGGGTTCGTGGGCCAGTTCCTCGTGGCGAGCGGCTACGACCTCACCTTCGTCGACGTCGACCAACGCGTGGTCTCCGCCCTCAACGAAGCCGGCCGGTTCGTGGTGCACGAGGTCGGCGAGATGCCCGTCGAGCACCTGGTCCACGGGTTCCGGGCGCTGAACAGCAAGACCGACCGTGACCGCGTCGTGCAGGCGATCGCCGACGCCGACGTCGTCACGACGGCCGTCGGAGCGCGCACCCTGCCCCTCGTGGCGCCGCTCATCGCCGAGGGGCTGGCCGCACGCCCGATCGACCGCGGCGACGTCACGATCGTGGCCTGCGAGAACGCCTTCAACGCCACCGACTCGCTGCACGCCAGCATCCGACGCGCGCCGATCCTCGAGGACCGCGACGTCGCCGCCGTCTTCGCCAACTGCGCGATCGACCGCATCGTCCCCGACCAGTCCGGGGTGCTCGGACAGTCCGGCGGCCTCGACGTCGTCCTCGAACCGTTCTACGAGTGGGTCATCGAACGCACGCCGTTCGCCGGGACCGGCTCCGAGCCTCCCGTCATCGACGGTGTGACCTGGGTCGACGACCTGCAGCCGTTCGTCGAGCGGAAGCTCTACACCGTCAACACGGCGCACGGCGCCGCCGCCTACCACGGCTGGGTCCGCGGCATCGGGCTCATCCGGGAGGCTCTCCAGGACCCCGACGTGCGGGCTGAGGTCGACGGGGTGCTCGCGGAGACGACGGCGCTGCTCGTCGCGAAGCACGGCTTCGACCCGGCGGACCACGCCCGCTACGTCGCGGCGAACCTGACCCGCATCGCGAACCCGCTCCTGCCCGACACCACCCGTCGCGTCGGTCGCAACCCGCTCCGCAAGCTCGGTCGTCGTGAACGCTTCATCGGCCCGGCCGCGCAGCTCGCCGAGCGCGGCCTGCCCGTCGACCACCTCATCGGTGCGGTCCGCGTCGCGCTGGAGTTCGACGACCAGGACGACCCCGAGTCGATCGAGCTGCACGCCCTGCTCCGCTCCGGTGCCACCGCGCACGCCCTGACCGAGATCCTGACCGGACTCATGGAGGGCCATCCGCTGTTCCCGGCGGTCCGCGACGTGGTCGCCGGTGTCCTCGAGACCCAGCCCGCGCAGGCATGAGCGGCGACCCTCGTAGGATCGACGGCATGACCGAGGCGCGCGAACCCGACGACGACGCCGCCCTGTCGTGGGGCGACGCCGAGGACGCGACACACGTCGACGCCGCGCGCAACCCGATCGCCGTCAAGGAACGGGACTCCCGTGATCCCGACGCGCCCGAGACGTCCGGGGCGCTCATCGGGTTCGGTGTCTTCGGCGGGCTGTACCTGCTCTACACCGTCGCCTGGCTGCTCACGGCCTCGACCAGTTACCTGTCGACGACCGACGCGGTGCTGTCCGGCTTCGTCACCCTGCTCCGTTTCCTGGCGATCGTCGCGCCGGCGCTCTGGTTCGCCGTGGTGATCTGGGTCGCCCGCACCCGCAGCACGCGCACGCGGTTGCTCTGGATGCTGCTCGGCGCCGTCGTGCTGTTCCCGTGGCCGTTCCTGATGACGCGGAGCTTCGGGTGAGCGCCGTCGAGCGCCCCGCTGGCGGGTCCCGCACCGCAGGGGAACTGGTCGGACGGATCGTCGTCTGGGTGTGCTTCGCGGCGCTGTTCGCCTACATGACCGCGCAGAGCGTCGGCAACTTCGTGGTGATCACCGACAAGCTGCAGAAGTTCAACGAGTTCGTCGGGTCCGCCGGTGGAGCGTCCCTGCAGCGATCCGTGCCGTGGGTGTGGCTGGTCCTCGACGTCCTCATCCCGCCGCTCGCGTACGCGGTCGGCGTGTGGGTCACCCGACGGTCGACGGCGGTCGTGACCGTCGCGGTGCTCGTCGTCGCCTTCGCCGCCGCGGGCGCGCTGTGGCTCACGCTGCAGCTCTACGTGCCGAGCCTCGTCGAGCTCTGACCCGCTCCCGGCGTCGTAACCGGGTCCGGCCGTCGGTAGGGTGGTGGTACACCACCCGTCTCGTGTGAGGAACCGCAGTCGTGTCGAAGCCGGTCGTACTGATCGCCGAAGAACTCTCGCCCGCCACCGTCGACGCCCTCGGGCCCGACTTCGAGATCAGGAACGTGGACGGCACCGACCGTCCGGCGCTGCTCGCGGCGCTGTCCGACGCGCACGCGATCCTGGTGCGCTCCGCGACCAAGGTCGACGCCGAGGCGATCGCCGCGGCCCCGGAGCTCAAGGTCGTCGCCCGTGCCGGCGTCGGCCTCGACAACGTCGACATCAAAGCGGCGACGACCGCCGGCGTGATGGTCGTCAACGCGCCGACGTCCAACATCATCTCCGCGGCCGAGTTGACGGTCGGGCACATCCTGTCGCTCGCCCGCCACATCCCGGCAGCGCACGCGTCGCTGGCTGCCGGTGCCTGGAAGCGGTCGTCGTACACCGGTGTCGAGCTCTACGAGAAGACGGTCGGCATCATCGGCCTCGGCCGCATCGGTGCCCTGATCACCCAGCGCCTGCAGGCGTTCGGCGTCTCGGTCATCGCGTACGACCCCTACGTGACCTCGGCCCGCGCCCAGCAGCTCGGCGTCGAACTCGTCTCGCTCGAGGACCTGCTCCGGCGCGCGGACTTCACCACGATCCACATGCCGAAGACGCCCGAGACGGTGGGCATGATCTCCGACGAGCAGTTCGCGCTGATGAAGCCGACCGCCTTCGTCGTGAACGTCGCCCGCGGCGGGCTCATCGACGAGGACGCGCTGCACCGGGCGCTGACGTCGAACACCATCGCCGGCGCCGGTCTCGACGTGTTCGTGTCCGAGCCGCCGAAGGACTCGCCGCTCGTGTCCCTGCCGAACGTCGTCGTGACCCCGCACCTCGGTGCCTCCACCGACGAAGCGCAGGAGAAGGCGGGTGTCGCCGTCGCCAAGTCGGTCCGCCTCGCTCTCGGTGGCGAGCTCGTCCCGGACGCGGTCAACGTCGCCGGTGGTGTCATCGACCCGTACGTCCGCCCGGGCATCCCGCTGGTCGAGAAGCTCGGCCAGGTCTTCACGGCGATGGCGACCTCGCCCGTGACGAGCATCGACGTCGAGGTGCACGGCGAGCTCGCCGCGTACGACGTCAGCGTGCTGAAGCTCGCGGCGCTGAAGGGCGTGTTCACCGACGTCGTCAGCGACCAGGTGTCCTACGTCAACGCGCCGCTCATCGCCGAGCAGCGCGGTGTCACCGTCCGGCTCATCACCGACGCGGACAGCCCCGAGTACCGCAACCTCCTCACGATCCGCGGTGCGCAGTCGGACGGCCCGGCGATCAGCGTCTCGGGCACCCTCACCGGCCCGAAGCAGGTCGAGAAGCTCGTCGAGATCAACGGGTACGACGTCGAGGTCGCCCTCGACAAGCACCACGTCGTGATGGCCTACACGGACCGTCCGGGCATCGTCGCGGTCTACGGCAAGGAGTTCGGCGAGGCGGGGATCAACATCGCCGCGATGCAGATCGCCCGTCAGTCCGCCGGCGGTGAGGCGCTCAGCGTGCTGACCGTCGACTCGCCGGTGCCGGACGACGTCCTCGAGCACGTCCGTTCCACGATCGACGCGGCCTCGCTGCGTGAGATCGACATCACGCTCTAGGAGACCCACATGTCGCAGACGCTCAGGCTGGCCGTCATCCGTGGCGACGGCATCGGCCCGGAGGTCGTGGACGAAGCACTGAAGGTCCTGCACGCCGTGACCGACGGTGACCTCAACGTGCAGGAGACCCCGTTCTCGCTGGGAGCCGAGCGCTTCCTGGCGACCGGGGACATCCTCACCGACGACGACCTGACGGCTCTGGCGGGACACGACGCGATCCTGCTCGGCGCCGTCGGCGGCGACCCTCGTGACCCGCGTCTGGCCGGGGGCATCATCGAGCGCGGCCTGCTGCTGAAGCTGCGGTTCGCGTTCGACCACTACGTCAACCTGCGTCCGACCAAGGTGCACGCGGCGGTCGGTTCGCCGCTCGCCGACCCGGGCGAGGTGGACTTCGTCGTCGTCCGTGAAGGCACCGAAGGCCCCTACGTCGGCAACGGCGGCGCCATCCGGGTCGACACCCCGCACGAGATCGCCACCGAGGTCTCGCTCAACACCGCGCACGGTGTCGAACGGGTCGTGCGGTACGCCTTCGACCTCGCGATGCGGCGCCCGCGGAAGCACCTGACGTTGGTGCACAAGAGCAACGTCCTGGTGCACGCCGGCTCGCTCTGGCAGCGGACCGTCGCCGCGGTCGGTGTCGAGTACCCGGAGGTGACGGTCGACTACCAGCACGTGGACGCGGTCACCATCCACATGGTGCGCGAGCCCTCCCGGTTCGACGTCATCGTCACCGACAACCTCTTCGGCGACATCATCACCGACCTCGCCGGCGCCATCAGCGGTGGCATCGGCCTCGCGGCGTCCGGCAACCTCAACCCCGACGGCACCTTCCCCAGCATGTTCGAGCCGGTCCACGGGTCCGCGCCGGACATCGCGGGCCAGCAGGTGGCCGACCCCACCGCCGCGGTCCTCTCGGTCGCCCTGCTGCTCGACCACGTCGGCCGGACGGACCTGGCGGCCGCGGTGACCCGCGCGGTGGAGGCCGACCTCGCCAGCCGGGGCACCACCCGACGGTCCACGGCCCAGATCGGCGACGCCATCGCCGGAGCCGCGGCAGCCGCACGCACCACCACGGCCTGACAGGAGCCACCCGCATGAGCGACAGCACCACCGAGACCACCGACACCGACTTCGCCCTCGACTTCTCGACGACCCCGTCCCCGGAGCGCCGTGCCGCCGCCGAGCGCGAGGAGATCCTCGCCGACCCCGGGTTCGGCAAGCACTTCACGGACCACATGGCCTCGGTGGAGTGGACGATCGACGACGGCTGGCACGACGCCTCGGTCCACGCGTACGGTCCGCTCTCCCTCGATCCGAGTGCGAGTGTCCTGCACTACGCGCAGGAGATCTTCGAGGGCATGAAGGCCTACCGGCACGCCGACGGCTCCATCTGGGCGTTCCGTCCCGACGCCAACGCCCGTCGGTTCGCCCGCTCCGCCCGTCGGCTCGCGCTGCCGGAGCTGCCCGAATCGGTGTTCGTGGAGTCCATCCGCCGGCTCGTCGCGACGGACCAGGACTGGGTGCCGTCCGCTCCGGAGACGAGCCTGTACCTCCGCCCCTTCATGATCGCGACCGAGTCGTTCCTCGGTGTCCGTGCTGCGAACGAGGTGCAGTACCACTGCATCGCCAGCCCGGCGGGCCCGTACTTCACGTCCGGCCCGAAGCCGGTGTCCATCTGGCTCTCGACGCAGTACGCCCGCGCCGCCCGGGGCGGCACCGGAGCCGCGAAGACCGGTGGCAACTACGCGGCGTCGTTGCTGCCGCAGCAGGAGGCGTACGAGCACGGTTGCCAGCAGGTGATGTTCCTGGACTCCGAGAAGGGCGAGTACCTGGAGGAGCTCGGCGGCATGAACGTCGTCCTGGTGCGCTCCGACGGCACGCTCGTCACGCCGGACTCGGACTCGATCCTCGAGGGCATCACCCGGGACTCGATCCTGCAGCTCGCACTCGACCGCGGCCTCAGCGTGGAACGTCGTGCGGTGTCCCTCGCGGAGTGGCGGGACGGTGTCGCCGACGGCACCATCACCGAGGCCTTCGCCTGTGGGACCGCGGCCGTCGTCACACCGATCGCGGAGCTGCGAGGCGAGGGGTTCACGATCGGTTCGCCGACGTCGGGCGCCGGCGAACTGACGATGTCCCTGCGTGAGGAACTCACCGACATCCAGTACGGCCGCCGCCCCGACCCGCACGGCTGGATGGTCCGGCTCACGGACCCGACGCCGAGCGCTGAGTAGGGTCGACCCGTGAAGATCGCACGGTTCAGCACCGAGGGGGAGGACCCCCGCTACGGCATCCTCGACGAGCGCGCACTGGTGGTGCTCGCCGGCGACCCGATGTACCAGGGCTTCGAGACGACGGGGGAGCGGGTGTCCCTGAAGGACGCGAAGCTGCTCGCCCCCGTCATCCCGCGGTCGAAGGTGATCGGGGTCGGCCTCAACTACGCCGAGCACGTCTCGGAGATGGAGGAGCACACCGCGGACGACCCGGTCGTGTTCCTCAAGCCGAACACCTCGGTGATCGGCCCCGAGGACCCGATCCGTCTGCCCGCCGACATCGGCCGCGTCGACCACGAGGGCGAACTGGCCATCGTGATCGGCTCCCTCGCCAAGAACGTGGCGAAGGAGGACTTCGCGAGCGTGATCCTCGGGTACACGATCGCGAACGACGTGACCGCGCGCGACCTGCAGGCCCGCGACGGTCAGTGGGCGCGAGCGAAGGGGTTCGACACGTTCTGCCCGCTCGGCCCGGTCATCGAAACGGAGATCGACCCGTCCGACATCCGGCTCGAGACGCGCGTCGACGGCGACCTCCGCCAGGCAGCCTCGACGAACGAGATGATCCACGACATCCCGACGCTCATCGAGTTCATCTCGTCGATCTGGACGTTGCTGCCCGGCGACGTCATCCTCACCGGGACCCCCGCCGGCGTCGGGCAGATCCGGGACGGCGAGGTGGTGGAGGTCACGATCTCCGGCATCGGTTCGCTCCGCAACCCGGTCATCGCCCGGCACTGAGTGCCCCGCACCGATCTGGAGGCCCGACACCGTCATGGTGTCGGGCTTCCGTCCGTCTCGGGGCAGGCCTGGTGACGTCGGTACGCGGCATCGTCCGACGGCACGACACGCCCGGGATCGGACCTGGTTGGCAGGCCCTCGGACCGTGTGTAGAGTAATCACTCGTTGCCGCTGAGGCGGAACGGAACGGCCGAGACGGTCACCGGGTGCGAACCTGGGAGATGCAGTCCGGACGGGGTCCGCCTCCAGCAACCACCCCCATCGATCAGGTGTCGACTTCGTGTCGGTCATCCGGTGGGTTCGAGAACGACAGCCTCTCTGGCGTGACATCGTGTTGGTGTTGTGTGGGGAGTGCGTCTGGTCCTTGAGAACTCAACAGCGTGCACATTGTCAATGCCAATTTTATTGACCTCGTGCTCGATCGGTTTCGGCTGGTCGGGTCATGAAGCAATT
>NZ_QKSL01000026.1:0-29747 GCF_003234615.1 Curtobacterium sp. MCPF17_001 | reverse complement strand
GACCAGCACCGCGAACGCGACGAGGTTGCCGACGAGGCCCACGAAGCCGAAGACCAGCAGCGGTCCGGCGTCGATCTCCTCCCGGACGACCGGCCGCCCCGTAACACCCCCCCGTGCTACGCCTGCAGCGTAGCGGCTCCCGGTAGGGCGGGCAATACGCACGGTGCGTAGCGGAGCGATGTGGCCCGTCCGGGCCGTCTCAGGCGGTGACGGCCGTGGCCTCGGCGACCAGGGCCTCCAGGACGATCCGGACCGCGGGTCGGACCGCACGGTCGGGACGGACGAGGGCTTCGATCCGTCGTCCGGCTCGGACGTCCGCCAGGGTCGCCAGCCGGAACCGGCCCGGTGCCCGAGTCCGCGAGGTGTACCGCGGGACGAGCGCGATGCCGTGTCCGGCCGCCACCAGGTTCTCGATGACGGGCAGGTGGATCGTGCGGAAGGCGACCTCGGGCGGTGCGTCGGTCGCGGCGGCCATCGCGGTGAGCACCCGGTCGATGGGGTAGTCCTCCGGGACGCCGATCCAGGTCGCGCCGACGACGTCCTCGATGCCGACGCGGTGCCGGTCCGCCAGCGGGTGGTCGAGCGGCAGGGCGACGTCGAGCGGTTCCCGGAGCAGCGGGACGGTCTCGACGCTCCGGCGGTCCGCGCCCCGCGCGCCGTCCGGGCGGTGGCCGATGACGATGTCGTGGTCGGCGGTGAGCGGCGCGAACTCCCCCTCGCTGACGTCGACGTCCGAGAGCTGCAGCGCGATCCCGGAGTGCGCACGCATCCGGGTGAGCAGGCCGGGCAGCAGCAGCTCGGCGGCCGAGGGGAACACCGCCAGGTCGACCGTGCCGGTGGCCCCCGCCAGGTGCTCGGCCCACGCTGACTCGACGGTCGCCAGTGCCGTGGCGACGCCGGTGGCGAGGCCCGCCAGGACCCGCCCGTGCTCGGTGAGCCGGACACCACGGCCGATGCGCTCGACGAGCGGGACACCGGCCTGCCGCTGGAGGGTCCGGAGCTGCTGGGACACCGCGCTGGGCGTCCGGTGGGTCGCCGTCGCGACCGCGGTGACGCTGCCCCGCTCGGCCAGTTCGCGGAGGACGGGCAGCAGGGCGATGTCGAAGCCGACCATGAAGGGACCCTACAACGACAGTGTCGGAACGTTCGCTGGTGCTACCGCGTCCGGTGCGGGACGATCGTCCGGTGCTGCTCCGCGACCGCATCCTGGCCCTCGTCGTCGCCGTCGCGTGGGGACTGAACTTCCCCGCCACGGCGATCGCCCTCGAGCACTACCCATCGTTCCTGCTCGCCGCCCTCCGGTTCACACTGCTCGCCGTCCCGACGCTGCTGTTCGTGCCGCGGCCGCCGATCCCGTTCCGGTGGATCGTCCTGGTCGGCTCGACACTCGGCGTGCTGCAGTTCGCGTTCCTCTACCTCGGCATGGCGGCCGGCATGCCCTCGGGGTTGGCGTCGCTCGTCGTGCAGGCCTCGGCGCCGTTCACCGTGCTGCTCGCCGGGGTGCTGCTCCGCGAACGCCTCAGTGCTCGGCAGGTGGTCGGGGTCAGCGTCGCCGTGGCCGCCCTCGCCGTGATCGCCCTGCACCGCGCCCAGACCGCGGCACTGCTGCCCGTCGTGCTCGTGCTCTGCGGCGCCCTCGGCTGGGCGATCGGCAACGTCGCGACCCGGAAAGCCGGCCCGGTGAACCCGCTGCACCTCACCCTCTGGTGGGCCGTGGTGCCGCCGATCCCGATGGCGGTCCTGTCCGTCCTGGTCGAGGGGCCGGACCGGATCGGGCAGGCGCTCGGCACCGCGTTCACCGCCGCCGCCGTACCCGCGGACCTCGCGGTGCTCTACATCGTGCTGGCGGCGAGCGTCGTCGGCTACGGCATCTGGTCGCGTCTGATGGGCAGGTACCCGTCGAGCACGGTCGCGCCGTTCTCGATGCTGGTGCCGGTCGTCGGGGTGCTGGCCTCGTGGGCGGCGTTCGGCGAGGTCCCGGATCTGGTCGAGGTGCTCGCGGGCGCGGTGGTCGTGGGCGCGGTGCTGTGGTCGTCGCGGCCGCCGCGGGCCGGCGGTGCCACTCCCGAGACGCCGCCGCGTGACCGAGACGCCGCGGGACCCGGCGGCGTCTCGAGCACACCGGGGCGTCCTGCACAGACGCCGGCGTCTCGACCGCAGACGCCGGCGTCTCGACCGCAGACGGCGGCGTCTCGACCGGGGCAGCAGCCTCCGGCAGCCGAGCTCAGCGCCGGTGCTGACGCCGTTCCGTGATGATCCCGGCGAGCGCCCCGTGCAGGTGCGGGTAGCGGAACACGTAGCCGGCCTCGGTCAGCCGCGTCGGCACCACCCACCGGCTCTTCAGCACGAGCTCGGTCTCGGTGCGGATGGCGAACGACCCGAGCTCGAGCATCCACCGCCAGGTCGGCAGGCCGAAGCGGCGCCCGACGGCGTCGCGCAGGGTCGCCATCACGGTGCGGTTGTCGGACGGCTCCGGGCTGGTGACGTTCACCGGTCCGTCGATGTCCTCGTGGTCCCGGATGAACCGGATCGCACCGAGGACGTCGTCGATGTGCACCCAGCTGAAGCGCTGCCGCCCGTGGGTGTGCCGGTCGTGGTGGTAGGTCCCGGCCGCCAGGCGTGCTCGGGTCGGGAACCACGGCCCGTCGTACTGGGGACCGCCGAGTCCGACCTGCGCCAACCGCAGGAGCGGCAGCAACGCACTGCCGTCACCGAACACGATCGCCATCCGGAGCGCCACACGCCGGGTGCCGGGCAGGTCCGTTGCGAAGAGCGCGTCCTCCCACGCGCGGGCGACGGAGACCGAGAAGCCCTCGCCGAGTTCACCGGTCGCCTCGTCCTGCGCCCGGTCGTCGGCGTGCCGGTAGATCGTCGCGGTCGAGGCGTTCAGCCACAGCGGCGGCGGGTGCTCGGCCGACCGGATCGCCTCGGCGAGTTCGAGCGTGGTGTCGACGCGGGAGCGCACGATCTCCGCTCGGTTCCGGCGCCCGTACCGGCAGTTGACGCTCTTGCCCGCCATGTTCACGACGAGGTCGGCACCGTCCACGAGTTCGCGGATCCGCAGGGTGTTGCCCCACACCGCATCACCGGTCCGGCCGACGGTGACGACCTGGTACCCCTCGGCGCGGAAAGCGTCCTGCAGGTGGCGGCCGACGAAACCGCTCGCCCCCGCCACCACCACACGCCGCTGTTGCTGTTGCTGCTGCTGCTGCTGCTCGTCCATGCTGTCCTCCCGGCTCCGGTCACACGTCGTCGGGCACGACGGCGTACCGGAACGCCCCCTCGTACCGGTACAGCGTGCCGATCACCGGCGCGGAGAGCGCCAGGGACACGCGCTGCTCGTCCGCATCGTCATCGAATCGTTCCGTCAGCTCCACCCGCGGCGCGATGACGACCGGGAGGCTCCACTCCCGACCCAGCGCATGCACGCTCACACGGGTGGAGACCAGGCGGAGCGCCCCGGCATCGGGTCCGGTCACGGGGACCTTGACCGCCAGCAGCGCGCTCACCCGGCCGCGGTGGCCGAGGTGGTCGACGAGTCCCTCCGGCTCCGCCGTGATCGCGTCGACCATGGTGCGGTCACCGTTCGCGAAGTGGAAGGTGCGGTGCGCGCGGACCGCTGGGCGCGCCTCCCGGCCGGGGTCCGTTCCGGGCCGTCCGCGACGCACCCGGACCGGGCGGTTCTCGACCGTGAACGGGACGTCGTGCTCCCAGACCGGGAACATCACCGCCTCCCGCGCGAAGACGGCCAGGAGCGGCCAGAGCCAGCGCCTCGGGGTGCCGACGACGGAGAAGACGCCGGTGCCGCGGCCGACGTGTCCGGGCGGAACCGCCCCGAAGTAGGTGCGGAGCCGCGGGTGGAGGGCCGCGAGGACGTCGTCGGGCACGCTCAGTCGGTACGGCGACCTGGTCACGCTCCCGATCCTGGCACGTCGTCGGAGGCGGCTCCTACGATGGGCGACATGGGACACGACCACGGCCACACGCACGGACACGCGTCCGAGCGTGCGCTGCTGATCGCGTTCTGCATCTCGGCGGGCATCCTGCTGGCCGAGGTCGTCGGCGCCGTCGTCACCGGGTCGCTCGCACTGCTCGTCGACGCCGGGCACATGGTCGTCGACACCGGCGGGCTCGGGATCGGCCTCGTCGCCACCCGGCTCGCCCGGCGCATCCCGACCGCACGGCGCACCTGGGGGTACCAGCGGGCCGAGGTCCTCGGCGCGACAGCCCAGGCGGCGATCCTGCTCGCCGTCGGCATCTACGTCGTGATCTCGGCGGTGCGACGGTTGTTCGTCCCGGAGGAGATCGACGCCGGACCGCTGCTGGTCTTCGGCTTCGTGGGCCTCGTCGGCAACCTCGTCGCGTTCGCGGTGCTGGTCCGGGCATCCGGTGAGGGCTTCACCTCGCGGGCCGCTCGGCTCGAGGTCCTCAACGACACCCTCGGGTCCGTCGCCGTCATCGCCGCGGCCGTCGTGCTGTTCCTGACCGGGTGGCAACGAGCGGACTCCGTCGCCGCGCTGCTCATCGGCGTGCTCATCCTGCCCCGGGCCGTGAAGCTCCTGCGCGAGACCGCCGACGTGCTGCTCGAGGCGACCCCGCGCGGCCTGGACCTGGACGCCGTCCGCGGACACATCCTGGAGCTCGACCACGTCATCGCGGTGCACGACCTGCACGCCACGCTGGTGTCGACCGGCGTCCCGAACCTCACCGCGCACGTCGTGGTGGACGACCACTGCTTCACGACCGCGCACGCGCCGGCGATCCTCGACGAACTGCAGCAGTGCGTCGCCGAGCACTTCGACGTGCCGGTCGAGCACTCCACGTTCCAGCTCGAGCCCGCCTCGCACCAGCGGCACGAGCACGAGGTGCACGCCTGACGGCTGCCGCATGGTGACACCCGACCCCGGTGTCGGCTCCGACCCTGGCGGCGGTGCGGCGCCAGCCGGTCAGCAGTCGGAGTCGCGCGTCGGGTAGGCGGTGATCACCCGGTCGGTCGTCGCCGAGACGATGACCTTCACGAACCCGTCCGGGCTGGGCGTGCTGCCGTCGTCGAAGCGGACGGGGGCTGCGTAACAGACCTTGCCGTCCCCGGCGTCGACCGGCAGCCCCTTCTGCGGGTTCGTCAGCGCCGTCCGCACCGCCGTGAGCATGGCGTCGTCCCAGTCCCGCTGCGTGGTGTGCCCCGCCAGGACGTCCTGCCAGTCGCGGGTGTGCCGGACGCGGATGTGCTCGTAGCCCTGCGCCGAGGTGCCGCACTGCAGCACGACCTCGCCGAGTGCGGCGGTGGCGTACTGCGTGACCGCGGCTCGACCGTCCGATGCGCACCGGTCGAGGACCGCGGTGCCGGGAAGGTCCGGGCCGTTGCGGGTGATGACCGCGACGCTGCTGTCGCTGCTGGTCTCGGTACTGCCGGTGTCGGCGCCGCCGCTGTCGGTGCTGCCCCCGGCGCTGCCCTGGCCGGCCGGAGCGGTCGCGGTCGCCGAGGGAGCCGCGGAGAGGACGGCGTCGTCACCCTCCCGGGCGTTCGTCAGCGCGAAGCCGCCGATCACGACGACGGCGGCGACCGCGGCGGCGATGCCGGTCAGGGTGGAACGGGAGCGCTTCGCGGGCATGCGGCCAGTATGCCGGAGGGGGTGCGGGCCTCCCGGCCGGGGGCCGTGTGCCCGAGACGCCGCCGGGCGGGCGAGACGCCGCTGGATCGGGCGGTGTCTCGCCGAGTCCGCGGCGTCTCGCGCAGACGGACCGTTTCGGCCGGGAGGCGCGTGCCGGTCAGGCGCGTGCGGCCAGTCGGGCTCCGGCGAAGACCGCGAGCGCCGCGACGAGCACCACGTACCCGATGAGCACCGGCAGGGTGGGCAGGACGAGCAGCGCGGCACCGACCGCGACGACCGGCACGGTGAGCCCGGCGTAGGCGATGAGGAAGGTGGCGGCGAGGACCCCGCCACGCTCCTCCGGGCCGACGAGCGCACCGGCGCTCCCGATGGAGGCGCGGAAGAGCAGCCCGACACCGGCACCGGCGACGACGCCGCCGCCGATGAAGCCAGCGACCTGGAGGACCACCGCGGACACCGCGAGGACGGCGAGCCCGCCGACCAGCAGGACGACGCCGAGACGGATCTGGGTGCGCTGCGGGAGCTTCGCGAACACGACCTGGGACAGGGCACTCGCGGCGAAGACGCCGAAGGTCGTCGCGCCAGCGGCCAGCCGGTCGGTCACGTGGAAGGTGGTTCCGAGGAACGTCGGCGCGACCGACGTGAAGAGCCCCTGCACGGCGAGCGCGGCGAAGGCACCGGTGCCGGCAGCCCAGAACGCGGCGCCCTGGCCCTCGGGTGCCCGCAGTGGCTGCGGGTGGTACGGCACGGGCTCGGTCGGACGGTCGACGGTCTCCGGGACGGCGAGGACGACCACGAACGCGATCACGAGGGCGACGACGAACACCACGTACGGGACCATCAGCGGCTGCCCGACGAACTCGGCCAGTGCGCCGCCGATGAGTGCGCCGAGGGAGAGGCCGCCGAGGTTCACCACGCCGGCTGCGACGCTCGCGCCCTTCGCGGAGGACTCGTCGCCGGTCGCCCGGACCTTGAGTTCGCCGAGGTGCGCGGTCGCCGTGGCGGTCAGGGTGCCGACGCCGAGACCGGTGACCAGTCGCGCGACGATCAGACCCGTCACGTCGTTCCAGACCAGGAACAGGACCGCGGCGACGAGTTCCAGCGCGATCGAGACCAGGATGAGCGGGCGACGACCGTGCACGTCGCTGAGGTGTCCGGCGAGCCACAGCGACCCGACCACGCCGAGCCCGTAGGCGGCGAAGACGACGGTCGTGGTGAAGGTCGGGAAGCCGTCTCGGGCCTGGTAGATGACGTAGAGCGGCGCGGGGACGGTCGCGAAGGCCATCACCGAGGTGAACGCGAAGGCGACGGCCCAGAAGCCGTAGCCGTGGCGCCGGCGGGTGTGCGCACGACGGCCACGAGGGGCCGGAGCTGTGGCCGGTGAGCCGGTCGCCGGGGATTCGATGACGGTTGACATGCTCCGATGCTCGCGCGGCCCGCCCATCGGGTCAAACGGATCATCTTGATGTGCGCCATCGATGTCGTCGATGATGGCGGCATGGAGACGCGTCTGCTCGAACAGTTCGTCACCGTCGCGGCCGAGGGCAGCGTCACCCGTGCGGCCGAACGGCTCTGGGCGGCACAGTCGACCGTTTCGGCCGGCATCGCGAGCCTGGAACGGACGCTCGGAGTGCGGCTCTTCGAGCGCGGCGGCCGACGCCTCGTCCTGACCGCCACCGGCGAGGACCTGCTGCCCCATGCCCGCGCCGTCCTCGAGTCGCTCGACCGGATGCGCGACGTCGCCGCGGTGTCCGACGCCGAACTCCGCGGCCGGGTCCGGTTGGGGATCTTCACGAGCATGGACATCGTCGACCTGACCGGGGTCCTGCGCGGCTTCCGGCAGCGCCATCCGCTGGTCGCCGTCGAGCTCATGACCTCACCGAGCGGGACCACGGGGCTCGTGCAGGACCTGGTCGCGGGACGGCTGGACCTCGCGTACACCGGCCTGCCGACGACCCCGTCCGGTGTCGTCGTCGAACCCCTGCGCGAGATGCCGTTCCGGGTGTTCGTCGCCGCCGACCACCCGCTCGCCGGTCGCTCCTCGGTGTCGCTGGCGGAGCTGGCCGACGAGTCCTTCGTGGACACCGCGCACGGGTTCGGCAACCGGATGATCCTGGACGGCGTACTCGACCGACTCGGCATCCGGCGCCGGGTGGTCGCCGAGATGAACGACATGCCGGCCGTGGTGCGCTTCGCGTCGGCGGGCATCGGCGTGGGCGTCGTCCCGGACTCGGGCGTCCGCCACGACGGTGCCGTGCTGGAGCTCGAGGACGAGGTCGAGCCGCTCCGGATCGGTCTCGCGATGCGCAGCGACCCGGAACCCAACCGGGCGACGCAGGCGCTGGCCCGGGCGATCGTCGCAGCGCGGCGTTGACGTCGCGGGCGCTGACGTCGCGGCGCTGACGTCGCGGGCGTGGGCGTGGGCGTCGCGGGCACGGGCGTCACGGGCACGGGCGTCACGGGCGGTGGGGTCCCGAGCGATGGCGTCCCGGGCGACGGGTTTCCGGCACCGGGTGGCCGCACCGAGCGGTACCGCCGCCCGTGCGTCAGCCGCGGAGCAGCGGCGCGATGCTCTCGACGGACCGTCGCGCGGCCGTCGTGGTCGACAGGAAGCCCACGAGGACGATCGCCGTACCGATCCCGACGACGATCCACCACATCGGGTGCGTGGCCACCGCGAACCCGGACCCGACCGTCGCGACCGCGCTGGCCCCGGTGACGGTCCCGGCGAGGGCGACTCCGAGCGACACCCCGGTCTGCCGGCTGGTCGAGGCGACGGCGGCAGCGGAGCCGGACTGGGCACGGGGCATCCCCGACACCGCGGTGTTCGTGATGGGTGCGTTCACCATGCCGAACCCGAAGCCGAACAGCACGAACGCCGCCACCAGGACCCACATCGGCGTCGACGCCTGCACGGTCGTCAGGACCGCACCGGCACCGGCGATCCCGATGCCGGCGAGGACGAGCGGCACCCTCGTACCGACGGTGCCGATGAGCCGGCCGGAGATCGGCGACACGAGCATCGTCATCAGGGCGGAGGGCAGCGTCCAGAGGCCCGCCTCGAACGGGGTCATCCCCCGGACCTCCTGCAGGTAGAGCGCGCTGAGGAACAGGAACGCCCCGTTGGCACCGAACGCCACGAGTGCGGTGCCGACGGCGGAGGAGAACGGGATGCTCCGGAAGAACCGGAGGTCGATCAGCGGCTCGGCGGTGCGCCCCTCGACGACCACGAGGGCGACCAGCGCCGCGGCCGCGAGGACGAAGAGCCCGAGCGCGCCGGGCGACGCCCAGCCCAGGCGCGGACCCTCGATGAGACCGCCGACCAGGCTCGCGAGCAGCACGATGACGATGCCCTGCCCGAGCGGGTCGAGCTTCCGCGGCTTCGGCGAACGCGACTCCGGGACGAAGAGGAACGTCAGCACGACCGCGGCGATCCCGATCGGGACGTTGATGAGGAAGATCGCCCGCCATCCCACGGTGTCCGTCAGCGCGCCACCGACCAGCGGTCCGACACCCATCGAGACACCGACGACCGCGCCCCAGACACCGACGGCGCGCGCTCGCTCCTTCGCGTCGTCGAAGGTCGCCGTGATGATGCTCATCGCGACCGGGTTCATCATCGACCCGCCGACCGCCTGGACCATGCGGAAGACGACGAGCCAGCCGACGCTCGGCGCGAGCGAGCACAGCAGCGACCCGGCCGTGAAGAGCGCGAGCCCGACCTGGAACGTCGTGCGCCGGCCGATGCGGTCCGCCGTCGAACCGGAGAGCAGCAGCAGGCTGGCGAGGACGAGCGTGTAGGCGTCGATGGTCCACTGCAGGCCGGAGATCGTGCTGTGGAGTTCGCGGCCGATGGACGGCAGTGCGACGTTCACCACGGTGGCGTCCATCGACACGATGAACAGGCTCATGCAGCAGACCGCGAGGATCAGGTACCGGTGGCGGTAGCGGGCCGGGAGGCCCGGGTCACCCTGCTCGGGTCGGTGCGATCCCGACGTGGTTCGTCGGGTCTCGGACTCAGTGGAAGCCGTCGTCGTCTCCTCGTCCGGGGGTGTTGTGGCCGCCGAGCATGTCGTTGTCGTCCTGGTCGGTCGTCGAGGTCAGCTGGAGCATGGCCATCACGACGACCACGACGACGAAGCTCACACCGAAGAAGATCAACGACAGCGTGGGTTCACGCGTCGACATCAGCACGACGAGCCCGACGACGACCGCGATCACGGCGGACATCCCGAGGAGCTCGGCGGGACGCAGACGGTCGCGGCGGGTGGGGGTGCTCATACGTGTGGTGCTCCGTCCGGGGCGACCGCCGGGGCAGCCGTTCCCCACTTGTGCGAGAGGCCGGCGATCAGGTGGAAGACCGCCGCGATGGCGAGGTAGGCGCCGAGGAGACCGACCAGGACGATCGACGCGTCGAGGGTGCCGGTCACCCGCTCCACCCCGCCGAGCTGCTGCGAGTAGTCCGGCGGCGTCAGCAGGAACGCGATCGCGAGCAACAGCGTGAGGCCGCCGACCGTCATCCAGTCGCGGGCGAACGGCGAGCGCCGACGGGCCCGCAGACCCTGTGACAGTTCGAGTGCGCCGGTCAGGACGGCGAACGCCACGACCAGGGTGATGAACGCCGGCAGTCCGAGTCCGTTGCATGCGAGCGCCGCGACACCGGCCACGACCGAGAGCGCGGCCTGCGCGAGACCCGACCGTCGTGAGCGATCGTCCCCGGGGAGCCGGGACGCGCTGCCCCAGGCGAGCACCGCGCCGTCCACGAGGGCGAAGACACCGAACAGCACCAGGCCGAAGCCGGCCGAGTGGTTCGGGGAGAACGTGATCACCATCGCGATCACGGCTGCCGGGACGGCCCGGAGGACCGGGACCGGCCAGTACCGTGCTCGCTGCGCGGCGTCGTCCACGGAGTGGGACACGGGACCTCTCTCGGGCTGTCGGTTCGTACGCTCGATCCTACCGCCGTCGATGTGGGGACCTGTCCGGCGGGACCGCGGCGGGGTGGGCGGTGCGCCCACCCCGCCGGTGCCCTACCCCCGTCCGGCCTGCTGGGCCAACTCGGAGAACAGGCCCGATCCCGAGCACCGGCCCGCGCACTGTCCCGCCTGCGTGCACTGGTCCGTCTGCGTGCACTGGTCCGTCTGCGCGCACCGGCCGGTCTCGGCGCTCTGCTCGGTGACCTGCCACGACTCGGTGGACTCCGCTCCGACATGGGTCCGGCGGCGGCGGAGCACCCACACGATGACCCCGGCGGTCGTGAGCAGGAGCCCGGTCAGCCCCACGAGCGCCAGTCCCTGCACTCCCGTGTAGGCCAGCGCGCCCGCCCGTGGCGGTGCCGCGTCCCCCGGTTCAGTGCCCGCCGGGGTCGAGGCGCTCGGCCCGCCCGGTCCGGGGACCGCGCCCGGTAGCCCGCCGGTGCCCGGCGTCGCTGTCACGTCCGGCCCTCCGGTCCCGCCGGGGCCGTCCGGGTCGCCCGGCCCGTCCGGGTCGCCGGGCCCGTCCGGCTCACCGGGCCCGTCCGGGTCGCCGGGCCCGTCCGGGTCACCGGGCCCGTCAGGCTCTCCGGGCCCGTCCGGGTCACCCGGCTCGTCCGGGTCGACGACCTGGATCGGCACCTCGGGCGACTCCTCGCCACCGTCCGGGTCGGTCGGGGAAGTCCCGGTGGCCACGTTCACCACGTCGGAACCGTCTCCGGAGTACTGCGGGTCGAGCCGCGCCCGGAACTGGAAGGCGTGCTCCTGTCCCGGCGCCAGGTCCCCGTCACCGGTGCACGTCACCCGCTGCCCCGCAGCGGTGCACGCACCACCCGAGCCACCTGGACCACCCGGACCGACGAACGCCAGCTGCGCCGGCAAGTCGTCGACGGCCCCCACGTCGCGCGCGGTCGACGGACCGTCGTTGCGTGCGGTCACGGTGTACTCGAGCTCGTCACCCGGCTCGACCTGTCCCGGGGTCACGCTCTTGTCGGTCGACACCTGGGCGATCGTGGCGACGGGCGCCGCAGCCCGCGAGCTGTTGTCCGACGGGTTCGTGTCGGACAGCCCGGGAGCGGTGTCGATCGTCGCCGTGCTCGCGATCTGACCGGAGGCCCCGGGGTCGAGTCGCCCCTCGATCGTGAACGTCGCCGCGGCACCGCGGGTGAGTCCGACCGCGGTCGAGACGTCTCCGCTTCCCGACGCGTCACGGCAGGCCGAGGGGCCGGGCACGCTGCACGCCCACGTGACGTCACGGAGCTGGTCGGGGACGTCCACCGTCACCGGGCTCGGGGCGGATGGGTTCACCCCGACGTTCGACGCCGTGACGGTGTACCGGACACGGTCCCCGGCGACGACCGGCGGCATGTCGTGCTCGACACGGAGGTCGGCGGGCTGGGCCACACGGAGCGCGTCGATCTCGTGCACGCTCCGGAACGACCCGGTGGCCGCGGTGAAGCCCAGCCGGAGGGTCTCCGGGAGCGGCGACTGGCCCGTGCCCTGCAACTGCACGTGGTCGAGTACGGTGCGGTCGGCACCGCCGGGGAAGGACAGCCGGACGGTGAGGGTCAGGCCGTCGTCCTCGGGCTGCAGGACGACACGCACCTTCCGCGGGACGCGGGAACCGGTCGCCACCCCGCCGTTGATCACGGCGTGCTGGACGAAGCGGTACCCGGTCGTGCCGTCACCGGAACCCCGGATCGTCACGGTGTCGGGGGTGCGACCAGGGCCGCTGTCGTTGAACGGCAGCGAGAAGTTGCCGTACTGGTCGAGGGCCACGGCCGCGAACGCGCCCGGCAGACCGGGCAGCGTGCAGGTCGACTGTCCCTGCGTGTCCGCGGCCCGGCAGGAGTACCCGAGGGCGGCACCGTAGGCGCCGACACCCGGTGGCACGGAGCCGTCGGCCAGGGACAGGAGCAGGCCGTCCGCCCCCTGCGCGTCCTCGGTGTACATCGCGTAGTCGAACTCGATGTCGAGCCCACGGTCGGACGGGAACGAGTCGTCCATCGCCCAGGCACCCGCAGCGTTGAAGACGGCGTCCGTCAGGCGGAGTCGACCGTCGACGATGTGGGCGTCACCGCTCAGCGTGCCGCCGTCCGCGGTGGCGAACCCGGTCGAGAACGGGAAGGTGAGGTCGTTCGCCGCGGCGGTCCCGCTGAGGCCGAGCGGAGTCGCCGCGCCCAGGGCGACGGCGACCGCCGCCCCGGCTGCCCAGCGCCGCAGCCCCTGTCGAGGAGCCCGGCGACGGAGCCCTGGCCGGACGTCCGGAGGTGCGGGGAACGGAGGTGGACCGGTGCGCTTCGTGTCATGTGTCATACCACGATCGTGGCGCCGCGGAGAGCACCCCCAGCGGCCTGGTCGACGACCTGTGGAGCGATGCCGTGGGCCTGGCTGCTGTGCAGGAGGAGCCGGTCAGGGGGCGGGCGGCCCTCCCGCGACTACGCCAGCCAGACGGTGGTGTGCCCGGGGAGCTCGCCGTCGGTGAGCGGCGCGGACGTCACCACGACGGCGCCCTCGGGCATCGGCACCGGCTCGGCGCCGAAGTTCGTGTACGACCGCCACCCGTCGTGCCGCGCGAACGCGACGACCTCGGGCGACGACGTCTCGATCCACTCGAGCTCCTCGCCCTGCTGCAGGCGCCGACGGGCAGACAGCGCCTCCCGGTAGAAGGACAGCGTGGAACCGGGCACCCGGTCCTCTGCCTCGACGCTCGAGGCGCCGAAGTCCGACGGCTGCGGCAGGTGCGGTGCGGTGTCGCCGAAGCCGAACGAGGGTCCGGTCTCGGTCCAGGGGATCGGCACCCGGCAGCCGTCCCGGCCCTTGACGGTGTGCCCCGTCCGGAGCCACTTCGGGTCCTGCAGCTGGTCGTGCGGGATCGCGGGCGCCTCGTGCAGACCGAGTTCCTCGCCCTGGTACACGTAGGACGACCCCGGCAGCGCGAGGACGAGGAGAGTCGCAGCCCGCGCGCGTCGGAGTCCACCGTCCCGATCGAGTGGCGGCGTCTGCCCGTCCGTCATCAGCCACTCGTCGGTGTCCGTGCCGTCGGGCAGCCCGTACCGGGTGGGGTGCCGGACGACGTCGTGGTTCGAGAGCACCCACGTGCTCGAGCCGCCGGAGGTCTGCGCTCCGTCCAGGTTCTGCGCGATGAGCGTGCGGAACTCGGTCGCGTCGAACGGCGCCTCGAGGAGGTCGAAGTTGAACGCCTGGCCGAGCTCGGTCGGCCGGGCGTACAGGACGCGGCGGGGCGCTGGTGCCCACGCCTCGGCGATCGCGGCACGGGGCGGTGAGTAGCTGTCGAGCACCTTCCGCCAGGCGGCGAAGATCTCGTGCACCTCGTCGCGGTCGTACAGCGGATCGGAGCCGTCGAGCGGCAGCTGCTGTTCGTTCGACGGGCGGTACGGCTCCGACAGGTCCTTCGCGAGCCCATGCGCGACGTCCACGCGGAATCCGTCGACCCCGCGGTCGGACCAGAAACGCAGGGTGTGCTCGAAGTCCTGGTGGACCTCGGGGTTGGTCCAGTCCAGGTCGGGCTGTTCCGGCGCGAACAGGTGCAGGTACCACTGGCCGTCGGGCACCCGGGTCCAGGCACTGCCGCCGAAGTTGGACACCCAGTCGCTCGGCGGCTGCTCACCGTCCGGCCCGGCACCCTCGCGGAAGACGTAGCGGGCCCGTTCCGGGGAGCCCGGTGCCGCGGCGAGCGCGGCGCGGAACCACTCGTGCTGGTCCGAGGTGTGGTTCGGCACGAGGTCGACGATCACGCGCAGGTCGTGCTCGTGCGCGGCGTGGATGAGCTCGTCGATCTGGTCGAGCGAACCGAGCTTCGGGTCGACGTCGCGGTAGTCGGCGACGTCGTACCCGCCGTCGGCGAGGGGCGACGGGTAGAACGGCGAGAGCCACAGCGCGTCCACACCGAGTCCAGCCAGGTAGGGCACCCGGCTGGTGACGCCGGCGATGTCCCCGATGCCGTCCGCGTCGGAGTCGGCGAAGCTGCGCGGGTACACCTGGTAGACGACGGCCTGCCGCCACCAGTTCGGGTCGGTGGTGCGGGGCGTGTCGCTCGGCGTGCGTCTCGGGGTCACCTGGCCGACACTACCGACGGCTGCTCCGCGTGTCGGGAGGCCCGGGACACGCCCGCCTCGTCAGCGCGGGAATCCCGCGCGGGATGGATTGGTTGTCGGTCGAACCATCACGACCAGAAGGAACGTCATGACCCAGATCGTCGCCCTCGTGGGCAGCCTCCGCGCCGGATCCATCAACCGCAAGCTCACCGAGGCCGCGGTCCAGCACGCTCCGGAGGGCATCGAGCTCTCGGTCTTCGACGGCATCGTGGACCTGCCGTTCTACAACGAGGACATCGACGGCGACACCCCGCCGGCCGCTGCGGTCGCGTTCCGTCAGGCCGTCGCCGACGCCGACGGCCTCCTGCTCGTCACCCCCGAGTACAACGGCACGATGCCGGCCGTGCTGAAGAACGCACTCGACTGGGCCTCGCGTCCGTTCGGCTCGTCGCCGATCTCCGGCAAGCCGCTCGCGGTCATCGGGTCGGCGTTCGGCCAGTACGGCGGCGTCTGGGCGCACGACGACGCCCGCAAGGCCGCCGGCATCGCCGGCGCGAAGGTCCTGGAGGACGTCAAGGTCGCGATCCCGCAGTCCGTCGTCCGCTTCGCCGAGACGCACCCGCGTGAGGACGAAGAGGTCGTCGGTCTCGTCCGCGGCGCCTTGACCGCGCTCGCCGACGCCGCCGGCGCGCCCGTCGCCGCGTAGCCCACCCGACGTCGCGACGGACCCGAACCGACACGACCGATGACGGACGGGAGGCTCCCCACCAGCGGGTGGGCAGCCTCCCGTCCGTCATGTCCAGGAGATCGTCCGCAGCCTCGTCACCAGACGGATTAGCATCATCGGATGACGACGCAGGAGATCGAGGAGCCGTCCGGCTACTGGTTCCCGGACGACGACGCCACCCAGCGCGGTGTCGCCGTGTTGAACGCACTGCGTCGCTACCGGGCGTCCGAGACGGCCATGCGCCGCCGCACACGTGACTCGATGGGCATGGGCGAGACGGACCTGCTGGCGGTCCGCCACCTGCTGCAGGCCCAACGCGCCGGCCGCTCGGTCAGCCCGAAGGACCTGTCCGCCTACCTCAAGATCTCGTCCGCCTCGACGACGATCCTGGTCGACCGTCTGGTCAAGAGCGGACACGTGCGCCGTGAGCCGCACCCCACCGACCGCCGCGGGCTCATCATCGTGCCGACCACCGAGACCGACGCCGAGGTCCGGGCCACGCTCGGCATCATGCACCGCCGCATGATGCAGATCGCCGAGAGCCTGTCCGCGACCGACGCCCGCGTCGTCGCGATGTTCCTCGAGGAGATGCGCATCGCCGTCGACCAGGTCGATCCAGCCGTCGTCGCGCACTGACGGCCAGCCGGGATGCCGGGGGACCGGTTCCTCGACACCCACTGGGAACTCCTCGTCGCGGACCGCGTAGACCAGAAGGGTCAGTCCCGCGAAGAAGGAGTCGTCACATGCACGCATCGGACAAGCTCGCCGCCAACATGCAGAAGGTCCTCGTCGACCTGATCGACCTGCACCTGCAGGGCAAGCAGGCCCACTGGAACATCCTCGGCACCAACTTCCGTGACCTCCACCTGCAGCTCGACGAGATCGTCGACGCCGCCCGTGAGTTCGCCGACGACATGGCGGAGCGCATGCGTGCGCTCTACGCCGTCCCGGACGGCCGCGCCGCGACCGTCGCTGCCGGCACCCACCTCGACTCGTTCCCCGACGGCGAGGTGCTCACGCACGATGCCATCGACCTGGTCACGCTGCGCCTCTACCAGGCCACCGCGACCATGCGCGACGTGCACGACGAGGTCGACGAGGAAGACCCCACGACCGCCGACCTGCTGCACGGCTTCATCGAGCGCCTCGAGCAGCTCGCCTGGATGGTCAGTGCGGAGAACCGCGCCCCCCGGACGCCGCTGGCGAGCGCGACGACCGCCGCGGTGGCCGAAGCATCCGAGCACGAGTAAGTCCGGGTCGCACGTGGACCTCGGGATCCAGGGCAAGACCGCACTCGTCTTCGGTGGTGACTCCGGCATCGGCTGGAACACGGCGCGCATCCTCCTGGCGGAGGGTGCCACCGTGGTCGTCACCGACATCGAGCAGAGCCGGCTCGACACCAGCGCCGACCAGCTCGAAGCACCTGTCGGCAGGTTGCACGCGTTCGCGGCGGACGTCCGCAGCGCCGAGAGCCTCGCCGCCCTGCACGACAAGGTGCGGGACGCCGTCGGCGAGATCGACATCCTGGTGCAGTCGTCTGGCGTCACCGGCGCCCAGGGGATGTTCCACGAGATCGACGAGGCCGGCTGGCAGGAGACGCTCGACGTCGACCTGATGGGCCCGGTCCGCATCACCCGCGAGTTCATCGCGGACCTGCGGAGCGGTGGTTGGGGGCGGATCGTGTACCTGGTGTCCGAAGACGCCACGCAACCGTACGACGACGAGCTGCCGTACTGCGCAGCGAAGGCCGGGGTGCTCTCGTTCGCCAAGGGCCTGTCGCGGTCCTACGCGAAGGAGGGGCTGCTCGTGAACACGGTCTCCCCCGCCTTCATCCACACCCCGATGACCGACGCGATGATGGACAAGCGGTCGAAGCAGCTCGGCACCTCGTTCGACCAGGCCATCTCGAGCTTCCTGGACGAGCAGCGTCCGTACATGGAGCTCGAGCGGCGCGGTGAACCGGAAGAGGTCGCGAACGTCGTGGCGTTCCTCTGCTCCGAACTCGCCAGCTTCGTGAACGGGTCGAACTACCGGGTCGACTCCGGCTCGGTCGCCACCATCTGACGGAGGAACCATGACCGACCACCGCTACCTCGTCGTCGGCGGCGGGATGGTCGCCGACTCCGCTGCCCGCGGCATCCGCGAGCTCGACCCCGACGGTTCGATCGGGGTCATCAGCGCAGACGTTGATCGCCCCTACGCCCGCCCCGCGCTCTCCAAGAAGCTCTGGACGGACCCGGACTTCAGCTGGGACGAGAAGGTCGACCTGCACACCGAGGACACCGGCGCCACGTTCGTGCTCGGTACCCGCGTGACGTCGATCGACCGCGGCGCGAAGACCGTGACGACCGACGACGGCTCGACGGTCGGCTACGAGCGACTCCTCCTGGCCACCGGCGGCCGCCCGCGGGACCTGCCGGGTCTCGTGCCGTCCGACCGGGTGCTCAGCTACCGGAGCGCCGCCGACTACCGCACGCTCCGACGGCACGCCGACGCGAACGCGCACGTGGTCGTCGTCGGCGGCAGCTACATCGGCACCGAGATCGCCGCCGGGCTCGTCCAGAACGGTGCGCGCGTGACGCTCGTCACCCCCGACGACGTCCTCGGTGGGCACATGTTCCCGGCTGGCCTGGCCGCGGCGTTCCAGCAGCGCTTCACCGACGCCGGCGTCGAGGTCCGGACGGGCCTCCGGGTGGAGTCCGGCCAGGAGACCACCGACGGCGTGACGCTCACCCTCGACGACGGCACGACCATCACGGCGGACGCTGCCGTGGCCGGGCTCGGCATCGAACCCCTGACCCAGCTCGCCGAGGACGCTGGCCTCGCTGTCGACGACGGCATCACGGTGTCGTCGACGCTCGTCACCGACGATCCCGCGGTGTTCGCCGCGGGTGACGTCGCGTCCTACCCGGACCGACTGCTCGGCACCCGCCGTGTCGAGCACGTCGACAACGCCCAGCAGCAGGGTCGGCAGGCGGGCCGCAACCTGGCCGGCGCCGGCGAGACGTACGACCACACGCCGATGTTCTACTCGAACGTCTTCGACCTCGGGTACGAGGCCGTCGGCGTGGTGTCCTCGTCGCTCCGCTCCGTCGAGGACTGGGCAGAACCGGACGTCACGGGTGTCGTCTACCACCTGGACGACGACGACCTGGTCGCCGGCGTCCTGCTCTGGAACGTCCCCGGCAAGACCGACGAGGCCCGCAAGGTCCTGGCCGAGGCGCACGCGCTGACGCCGGACATGCTGCCCGGGACCATCACCGCGGACTGATCGACGTCGGCCGCCCGATCCGTCGGTCGTGACCGACTGGAGGCCCGTGACCGGTCTGGCGGGACCGGTCACGGGCCTCCCGTCCGTCCACCTGTCCGCGGGGCGTGGTCAGAAGGGGCGTCGGTCACCGCCACGCTCCGGCGCGACGGCCCCGACGACCTCGTCGCGCTCGCGAGGGTCGACCGGGATGCCGTCGTGGTCCGCCATCGCGACGGCGTGGGCGGACTTCGCGGCCTCGAGCTGCTCGTCGTCCCCCTTCGCCATGCCGAACAGCTCCATGAACCGGGACTTCACGACCAGCCAGCGGTCCGTCGGACCGAGACGGTCGAGGTCCGTCGCGGTGGAGTGGTCGCGGACGCGTTGCAACGACGAGACGCCGCGGTCGGGCAGACGGCCGTCGACGTGTGCGACGGCGAGCTGCGCCACGGCGTCCGCCTGGGCGTGCATGACCGAGTGCGCGCCGCCCACGACCTCGCGGAGGACGCCGTAGGGCAGCGCGCGGGCGAGTCGCCGCACCCAGGATCGCGGCACGAGCGCGTCGTGTTCCCCGCGGACGACCAGCGTGTGCGCCTGCACGTCGGCGACGCGGTCCTCGATCGGGTACGCGATCGTCTTCGGCAGGACCTGGGCGAACCAGTGCCACCCGCAGAGCGCGTACGCGGTGATCGCGTGCCAACGGACCGCTGGCGGTTCGTGCACGGCGGAGCGGAGGAAGCGGAGCGCTGCCTTCGGGACCGACCGCGACGCCGGGTCGAGGACCGGGCTGATGAGCACCAGGTCGGAGATGTCGGGTCGGCGGGCCGCGACCTCGACGACGACCTGCGTCCCCATCGAGTGCCCGATGAGCACCGGGTCGTGCAACCGCAGGTCGTCGATGACCTTCTCGACGGCGTCGGCGTACCGCTCGATCGACACACCGCCACGGAAGCGCGGGACCCCCGCGAAGCCGGGGAGGTCGAGTGCGTGCACCGGGCCGTTCTCGTTGAGGTGCGGAGCCAGGCGCTCGTAGTAGGTGGAGGCGATGCCGAGCCCGGCGACCAGGACGAACGCGCGCTCGCCGGGCTCGCCGATCGAACTGACGCGGACGTGGGTGTGGTCGACGGCGATGCGGTCGACGCGGACCTCGACGTCGGCGTCCTCGGCACGGGCGAGTTCCCCGGCCGGGTCGGGCGCGCCGGGCGGGACGGGGTGACCCTGGTGGTGCTCGTCGTTCATGGGCGCTCCTCGCGGTGGCTGGCGGTCGCCCAGGCTACCGCGGGCGCCCGACCGCACGGGGTCGGCGCGACCGGAGCCGGCCGGGTCCTCAGCCGGCGAAGGGGAACGCCGGACGACCGTGCACGCGGGTCGGCACCGCGAACACGGAACCGGAGTGGGGAGACCGTTCGAGCTGGTCCTCCGTCAGGTTCTCCCGAGCGGTCCCGACGAGCAGCAGCGACATGTCCGAGCCGCCGAAGGCCACGGAGGTCACGTTGGGTGCCGGGATGTCCACCGTCTCCAGGTGCCGGCCGTCCGGGCCGTACCGCTCGACCTTGCTCGCACCGTAGATCGCGCCCCAGAAGCAGCCCTCGTCGTCACGGACGAGGCCGTCGTGGGCGGCACCGTCGATGAACGGCTCGAGGTCGCCGAGCACGCCGTCCGCCCCGTAAGCAGCTCGGTAGACCGTGTTCGTGTCGGTGTCCGTCACGTACATCTCGGACCCGTCGTCGTTCCACTCCATGCCGTTGGTGGTGCCGAACCCGCTCCGCAGGACCGACACCGAGCCGTCCGCCGAGAACGCGTAGAGCACCCCGGCCGGTGGGCCGTCGGTCGGGTCCATGCTCCCCACCAGGAAGCGACCGAACGGGTCGCACTTGCCCTCGTTGAAGCGCATCTCGTCGTTGGCGTGCACGACGCTCGCCAGCTCGCGTTCGACGCGACCCTGGGCGTCGGTCAGCACCACGGTGGCGTCCTGCGCGGCGATGAAGCCACCGCCGGCACGCGGCTGGAAGGACGGCAACGGTGGGTCGAGCTGCGTGGTGTCCAGCACCCGTCCGTCGGCGTCCGCGGTGAACAGGGTGCCGTTCGGGATGTCGACCCACCGGCCGACCCCCTGCGCGGGGTCCCACACGATGCTCTCGGCCAGGGTCGCCCGGACGTCGCTGAACACCCGGGCCGGACCGGAGGTGGCGCGCTCCGTCACCGTGTCACGCCCCCTGCTCGGTGTTCCGCCGGAGCACCAGGAAACGCGACCCGTAGGCGCCGATGCGCAACGGGAAGCTGCACAGGTCGTCGACGGTGCCGAGCTCGCTGTGGTCGGTGGCGTCGACGACCGTCGCACCGTGCGGCAACGACTCGGACCGGATCGTGCCGTCGAGCGGGGTGTCGGTCATGTTGAGCACGGTGATCTGCACCACCGGCTCGCCCGTCTCGTCGGTGGTCTCGAGTTCGTGCACCATGACGAGCATCCCCCGGTGGGCGACCTCGGGCACGTCGACCTGGCGGGCCGAGGCGATGCCGTACTCGGTCCGCACGCGCAGGAGCTCGCTCAGGCGGGACGCGAACGAGTCCGGCCGGTCGAGCTGTTCCGGCAGCGGGCCGTAGAGCGAACGCGCCCGGGGCATGCCGGAGGCCGAGCGCTCGGTGTCCGGGGCGACGCCGAGCAGGTCGTGCGCACCGCGCTCGATCCACCGGGTGTCGCCCTCGGCGATGAGGTCCGTGACGAGCTCCTTCGGCACCGTGAGCGACCCGAGCAGGTCCCAGCCGGACATCGCGAACACGCCGGGCTGCCAGGCGTTGAACGCGGCGAGGAGCAGATGGGCGTCACGGATCTGCGGCACGTGCTCCTCGGCGATGTCGTCGAGCGTGGTGTGCCCCTGGGTCGCGGCGATGAGCGACGCCGTCGTGCAGGCGATGCCGTTCGTCGTGAAGACCAGGTTGTAGTCCGCGGCCTCCCCGGTCAGCGCCTCGGTGAGGTCGGCGCGGATCCGCTCGGCGAGCGCACCACCCGTGGTGTCCTCGCCGTGGAACGTGTAGACGTCGTCCTGGTGCAGCGTCGCCCAGTGCACCAACTCGTACGTCAGCTCGTCGTGGTTCTGCATGCCGTGCACCAGGCTGACCGGCTCGACGCCGAGCTCGAGTGAGGTGCGCAGCGTCAGGCGGAGGAACTCGGTGTCGCCGGTGGCCAGGGCGTGGTGGTACGCGGGCCGGTTGATGAAGTCGTACGACAGGTCGGCGCCGACGGCCCCGGTGTCGCGGATGTCCTCGATCGTCAGGTTGAGCTCCTGGAACGTGAAGCCCCCGACCTTCCGGACCATGCCCGCGATGACGTGGTTCGCCGCGTGCGAGAGCGGGTGGCCCTCGGACCAACCCGGGGCGCCCTCCGCGCTCTTCTCGACGCCGAGGAACCCGTTCGCATCGAGGCGCAGTGCACTCGTGCCGAGGTCGCCGAGGGAGTGCAGGGCGTCACCGATCACCAGGCGCATGCCGGCGAAGGTCGGGTCGAGCCAGTTGACCGAGGGCTGCCCCTCCTTGAAGTAGTGCAGGTAGACCCAGCGCCGGGTGGTCCCGTCGACGCCGACGACCGGGGCCGTGACGCTCCAGTTCGTCTCCTTCACGCCGGGCTGGTGGAAGATCACGCGCTGCAGCTCGCCGATGATGTAGCCCCGTTCGGCGAGTGCCGACTCGGTGGCGGGGTCCAGGTTCACCGAGTCGCGGTGCTCGGGCACGGTCGGGAGGAGGTGCCACTCCTCCGGCGGGATCTCGACCATGTGGTAGATCCCGGGGTAGTCCTTGAAGGCCATCTCGGCCAGACGGAAGTCGGCGCCCTTGCCGGTGTGGCCGGGCACGATGTCGTCGATGATGCTGCCGCCGTGCTCCTCGGCGACGTCGGTCATCCTCTGGAAGGTCTCCTCGTCACCGAAGGTCGGGTCGATCTGGGTGCCGATCCGGTCGAAGTGACCGTCGACGCTCGGGGTCTCCTGCCAGCCGCGGATGCCGCCGGCACGCTTCACCGGGCCGGTGTGCACGCCGTTGATGCCGATGCGCTCGAACGCCGTCCAGAGCTGCGGGTCGGCGAGCGCGGTGAGGAAGGACTCGCCCTCGCGGGTGATGAGCGAGATCGGGTACGCGGTGAACCACACGTCCGAGGTCGACACCGCACGGCGGGCGTCGGGTCGGGCGTAGGGGTTCCGCCACATGGCCGGCGTGCCCGAGAGCGTGCGGCTGAGGACGTCCGCGTCCTTGAGCATCGACTGCCGGACGAGCCACTCGATGTACGCCGGGTTCTCACCGTTCGCGGCACGTGGGTCCGAGAACCGACGCTGCAGGCTGCCGCCGCGCAGGTTGACCCGGGGGCGCAGTCGACGCGGTCGTGCCGGGTAGAGCTGTTCGTCGTAGGTGATCTCCGGGGCGACCGGAGCCGCCTCGTCGTCGTCGGTCTCGGCGCCGCTCAGGTCGCCGCTGTCCTGCTCCGGGACCCCGCCGACGGGCAGTCGTCCACCGGTCAGCTGCTCGTCCGCGATCCGCTCGTCGGTGCGGGTTGCCTCGTCGTCCATGTCCACGCCCCACACGCTAGTCACGCGCGCCCGGGGACGGTGCCGGGTGCGGGCTCAGACGGCGTGTTCGGGCCGGGACGTGCCCGGATCAGCGTCCGCGTCGGCGGTCACCGGTGCCGCGTGCGCGCCCTGCCCGGTGCGCACGATCGGGACCGAGTCGCTGGTGGTCCGGAGCGACTCCTGCCGGAGCTCGAGCTGGGTCACGGCGAGTGCGGCGAGGTCGCGCAGGTTCGCCATGTCGGCCTCGTCCGCTGTTCGGGGTCGGGAGTCCAGCACGGCGAGCGTGCCCACGGTGACCCCGTCGTGCCGGACCAGGGGGACGCTGACGTAGAAGCGGATGCCGAGCGGTCCCGTGACGAGCGGGCTGTTCCGCATCTCGGGGTGCGTGGACCCGTCCGGGATCACGACCGGCACCGGGACGGGTGCGAAGCCGTTCCGGAAGGTGATGCTCCGGGCGGACTTGTCGACGCCGTCGGCGACGTACGACTGCGACCACTCGCGGTCCTCGTCGAGCACCTCGATGAGGGCGATCGGGGCGTCGAACAGTCGCGCGGCCATCTTCGTGGTCCGCTGCAGCGCTTCCTCCGGCAGGACGTCGAGGGTGGCGGGTCCTGACGCGGCGGTTCCCGACGCTTGCGGCACCGGACGCGAGGCTCCGCCACCGGTGGCCGGACCACTCACGGCCGACGAGACGGCTGGTCCGTCGGCGTGCCCGACGTCGGCCGACGTCGGGTCCGCGGGAGGGGCCTCCCCCGCGGTGTCCGTGATGACGACGTCCCGGAGGAGCGCGACGAGCTCGGCACCCACCGGTCGGTCGCGGGGGTCCTGCGCGGTCATCGCGGCGAGGGCGTTCTTCCAGTGGTCGGGCAGCGGCTCCGGCACCACGGGGTCGCGGGACAGGCGGGCGAGCGCGGACTCGACGAGCGAGCCGGGGAACTCCCGCCGCCGGGTGAAGCACTGCAGCAGCACCAGGCCGAGCGAGTAGACGTCGCTGGCCGGGCCGACGTCCGCGCCCCGGGCTTGTTCGGGGCTGAGGTAGGCGGCCGTGCCGGTCGTGACCCCGTCCGCCGTGAGTCGTTCGACGCCGGCGGCCAGGGCGATGCCGAAGTCGGTGAGCCGCGCGCGCGCCCGGTCGGACCCGTTGCCGTAGTCGACGAGCAGGATGTTCGAGGGCTTGATGTCGCGGTGCACGACGCCCTGCGCGTGGATGTAGTCGAGCGCCTCGGCCATGTCGTAGCCGATCTCGGCGATGTGCCGCGAGGCGAGGGGGCCGAGGGCCAGACGCTCCTCGAGGTCCTGACCGTGCACGAGCGCCATCACGATGAACCGCTGCAGTGCCCCGTGCCGGTCCTCGACGACCCCGGCGTCGAGCAGGCTGACGAGGTTGTGGTGGTCGAGGGTCGCCAGGACGCCCTGCTCGGCCTCCTGGCGGGCGATGTCGACGATGCCCGGGTGGAAGAGCTTCACGGCGACCGGCCGGTCCAGGGACTCGTCCCAGGCATGGTGCACGACGGACATGCCGCCCTGGCCGATGATCTTCTCGAGCCGGTAGCGGCCAGCCAGGAGACCGGGGCGCTCCTGGGCTTCGTCCGTCGGGGCCATGCGTCCTCGTCTTCGGTGGGGGCGTCTCGCGTGGCGTGACGACTCATCGGGCGTGTCGCCGACGCGACGATGCATCTTCGCACCGCCGGGACCCCGTGGGCCGCCACCATCCCGTGTGCGCGATCAGATCCGCGCGTCGCGAGCAATTCCGCGCGTCGCGATCAGATCCGCGCGTACCGGGCACGCACGAAGCTGTAGAGCCCGAACGCGGCGAACCCGAGTCCGACCACGACGAGCACCACGGACCCGCCCGGCATCGACCGGAGGGCGTCGAAGGCCCCGTCGAGACCGCTCGCTTGGTCCGGGTCGCTGCGGAACCCGGCGACGGCGATGAGCACGCCGACGATGACGACCGCGATGCCCTTCGCGATGTACCCGAGCGTCGCGAGCACGGCGACGGTCCGGCGGACGGACTCCGGCTGCGGGCGCAGGTTCTTCTTCCACGAGCCGCGGACGCCGATCACGACGAGTCCGACGCCGATGGCGATCGCGACGGCGGCGACCAGCAGCAGGAGGACGACACCGCCGGGCGTGGCCAGGGCGGTCGCGGCGGCGCTGCGGCTCGAGCCGGTCGAGCTCTTGCCGGCGCCGAGGGCGTAGCTGGCGGACGAGTACGCGATCGCCCCGTAGACGACGGCCTTGCCGGCGTTCTTCGCCCGGGCGAGCCAGGCGCGGGCGTCGTCGGTCCGTCCGCCGACGACGGCCTCGACGACCAGCCGGACCGTCAGTGCAGCGGTGCCGATCGCGACGATCCAGAGCAGGAGGACCCCGCCCGGCACGGAGGCGATCTGCGCGAGGGCACCGGACTGGTCCGTGTCGCCGGACTGCGCCCCCTGGGCACCGGTGCCGGCCGAGGCGTTGCCGATGCCCAGCAGGACGGCCAGGTACCCGATGAGCAGGTGCACGACCCCCGTCCCGACGAAGCCCGCGCGGGCGGTGGTCTCGAACCAGCGGCTGTCGGCGACACGGCGCGCCTGTCGTCCGGTCTCTCGGGCTGCGTCCTGGGCTGCGTCGGTCACCCCACGAGCTTGCCCGGTCGAGCGGTCCCTGTCCGGCCGCACAGCCGGGGTACGTGGCGTCCGCGGCACGTCGAGCCGTTCCGGGCACGATGGAGGCATGACCGAACGGACACGGGACACCCCCGACGCCACCGACAACGAGGAGCGCACCGACGGGTACGTCCCGCTCCGCTCCTACGGCGCGATCGGTGACGGCCGGACCGTGGCACTGATCGCCCGGGACGGCCGGATCGACTGGCTGCCGATCCCCGCGATGGACTCGCCACCGGTGTTCGCGAGCATCCTCGACGCCGAGCACGGTGGGCACGTCGCCCTCCGACCGGTCGACGACGACGCCTCGGTCTCCCGGAAGTACATACCGGGGACGAACGTCCTGCTCTCCACCTGGACGACGTCCTCAGGACAGGCCACCGTGACGGACGCGATGGTGACGGGGGTCGCCGGCCGCCTGCCGTGGGCCGAGATCGGCCGCTGCGTGCAGGGCGTCGAGGGGTCCGTCGAGATGGAGTGGGCTGTCGTCCCGGGCACGCTGCTGAACACCGCCGAGCCGGAACGTCTCGACACCGTGAACGGCACCGTCATCGGGATCGACGGCATCACCATCGCGGTCGTCGAGCAGGGCTTCGAACCGGTGCACGACGACGGGCCGCGGTTTTCGGGACGCTTCCACACGGCCGAGGGGTCGAAGCACATCCTGACGATCGTGGGCACGCATGACGAACCGATCTTCATGCCCGACCCGCAGCGCTCGATGGAGGGCATCGACCGCACGATCGAGAACTGGTCGACTTGGTCGACGGAGTTCTCCTACGACGGGCCGTGGTCCGAGGCCGTGCAGCGGAGCGCCCTCGCCTTGAAGCTGCTCATCTCCTCGCCGACCGGAGCGATCGCGGCGGCGCCGACCACGAGCCTCCCGGAGAACCGCGACGGCGGGAAGAACTGGGACTACCGGTTCGCCTGGGTCCGGGACCTCGCTTACACGGTCAACGCGCTCACGCGCTTCGGCCTGCGCGAGGAGACGCACGCGGCCGTCTCGTGGGTGATGCGGACCATCGCCGAACACGACGAGACGATGCCGATCTTCTACGGCCTGGACGGTTCGAAGAGCGACGCGGTCGAGGAGCGTGACGTCCCGGGGTGGACCGGCATCGGACCCGTGACCATCGGCAACCGCGCCGGTGACCAGCTGCAGCTCGGCGTCTGGGGCGACGTCTTCGCGATCATGCGCCAGTACGTCAACGCCGGCAACGTGCTCGACCGGAAGACCGCGTCGGTGCTGCAGGACCTGGCCGACGACGCCTGCCACCGCTGGGTGGAACGGGACTCGGGCATGTGGGAGCTGCAGGACGCGCAGCACTACGTCACGAGCAAGATCGGCTGCTGGCAGGCGCTCGACGCCGCGGTCGAGCTGCACGACGCCGGCATGATCGACGGCCCGCGGGACAAGTGGGTCGAGAACCGCGAGCTCATCGAGCAGTGGGTCGGCGAGCACGGATGGGACGAGGAGCTCGGCCACTACGTGATGTACCCGGGCTCGGACGCCCTGGACACCTCGATCCTGCTGCACGCGATGTCGACGTTCGACCGTGGGCCCCGGATGGAGTCGACGGTCCGGGCGATCGAGGAGCAGCTGCAGCGCGGCCCACTCGTCTACCGGTACTCCGGCATCGAGGACGAGGAGTCGCCGTTCGTCGCATGCTCGTTCTGGCTCGCGGCCGCGATGGCCTGCGTCGGCCGCCACGACGACGCACGGCACCTGATGGATGAAATGGTCGACCAGGCGAACGAGGTCGGGTTGTTCAGCGAGATGATCAGCGAGGACGGCGACTTCATGGGGAACATCCCGCAGGGGCTGTCGCACCTGGCGCTCATCCAGGCGGCGCTGACGATCGAGGAGGTCACCTCGGACGAGGCCCCCGCGGAGGACTGACCGTCACCCCAGGCTGATCGCGACGAGGCCGGCGACCCCGATCAGGTACAGCACCACGACGACGAACGAGTCGACCCCCATCCCGACGATCCGCCGCTGCGGCCGGAACACGAGCCCCACCGCGTAGACCAGGGTCAGCAGCGCCGCGAGCGCCGTCAGGTACACGTCGCTCGCGTTCGCCTGCGGCAGCACCGCCTTGCCGGACAGAACGGTGGCCACGAGGAACAGCACCGGCAGGAAGGCGTTGCCGCCGAAGATGTCGGACACCGCCAGGTTGTCGTCGCCCTGCTTGACGGCCTGGAGGCCCGTGGAGATCTCCGGCAGGCTCGTCGCGAGGGCCAGGACGGTCGCCCCGAACAGCACACCGGACAGTCCGATCTGATTCGATGCCGCGTCTCCGGCGCGTTCGAGCACGACACCGGCGACGAGGGTCGCGAGGGCGGACACCGCGAAGACGATCACCGCCTTCCGGGTGCTCATCGGCTTCGTGTCCTGCTTCCGGGTGCGGTGCCCGGCGGCGTGCGGGCTGGCGTCCGGGGCATGGCCGCTCTCGTGCCACGGCAGCCCCTTGCTCGCGCGCTGCACGAGGAAGAGCCCGATCACCCAGATCACGGCGATGAGCACGACGTCGGGGGTCAGGCGGGCGACGACCAGGTCCGGCGGGAGTTGGCTGCCCGCGATGACGACGGCGAGGACGGCGACGACGACGACCGCCTCGAGCACCAGGGTCAGCGAGGCCGCGCGGTAGGTGATCGGCTTCACGCCCTTCCCGCGCTTGCCGAACGCGTCGAGGACGGCGATGACGACGGTCTGCAGGGCGATGCCGCCGAGGATGTTGCCGGCCGCGACCTCGATCGACCCGGACAGCCCGGCGCTGACGGTGATGGCGATCTCGGGCAGGTTCGTCGCGACCGCGAGCACGATGAGCCCGCCGAGCGCGCTGCCGAGGTGCAGACGGGAGTCGAGCACGTCGGTCGTCTTGGACAGCTGGATGCCGGCGATCCAGATCACGGCGGCGCCGGCGACGAAGACGACGACGAGCAACCAGAGGGGCAGGGATTCCACGAGGGTGACGATGCACCCTCACGGCTGGGTCGTCCTCCGGTCCGCGCCGGCTGGACGGCTTCGTCGGGGGTCCAGGGCATCATGGCCCGACGATGAACGACGTCGACGCCCGGATGGACCGCCTGCGGAAGGCCGCGCGGTACCGCTACCAGCAGCTCGTGGACAGCGAGGTCGAGCGGGGTTCCCTCGACCCGGACGAGGTCCGTGCCGAGCGCGAGGAGCGACAGCTGCTGAAGGCCGCCGACGTCGCCGCGCATGCCCGTGCCCGGATCGCCGAGGCCGAGCGCCGCGGGGTGTTCGAGGGCAACCCGTACCACGGCAAGCCGCTGCCGGGCCTCGACGGCCAGCACGACCCGGACTGGTGGATCAAGTCGAAGATCGAGCGTGAGGACATCCGCGGGATCGCGCCGCCGGCCCTCGCCCTGCGGACCGAGGACGCTGAGCTCGACGACCACCTGGACGCACTCTCAGTGGAGTCGGACGTCCGGGACGTCCTCGTGGACTTCAACGCGCGGGTGAAGGAGGCGCGTCGGCAACTCCTCGGCGGGCCGCCGGTGGTCACACCGATGCGCGACGTCGACGCCGAGGTCGCGCGGTGGCGGGACCGACGGGAGGTCCGTGCCGCGGCCGCCGCGTCGGCTGCGGCCGCGCACGCGGTTGAGACCCGGCCGTCCCGGTGGTGGCGCCGACGCGGGTGAGGTGATCCGGGCCTCCCGGCCGTCGCGCCGGGTCCGGGCACGCGAGAACGCCGCCTCGCGGGTGCGGGGCGGCGTTCTCGTGGTGTGTCAGATCAGTTGTTACTTGATCTGGGCGGTGATGGTGGCGGTGCCGACGAGCAGGCCGCCCGTGACGGCGTCGGTCTTGAAGGTGTCGTTGAGCAGCTTCGCGGCGTCGGCGGAGACGTGCACGGTGGTGCCGGTCAGGATCGCGTTGTCCCCCTCGAGCTGCAGCGGCTTGA
>NZ_QKSL01000025.1:0-30751 GCF_003234615.1 Curtobacterium sp. MCPF17_001 | reverse complement strand
TGGGTGACAGCGCGCCGAACACACCCCGCGAAGGGGTGGAGAACCAGCGGTGAGCTGCTGGTGAGCGCTGCGGGTGTTTCCCGGCTTGTGACAGTGGTTCGGGGCCACCCGGGAACCGGATTGGGTCGGTTTGTCCTCGTTACCGTTCTGTGACACACCGGGTTCTCGCGGCGGGCCGTCGAACACGCGAATTCGTCGTCCCGAATCCCTCTGATCAGGTCTTTTCCGTCGCAGAGGGCACCATCGAGGTGGCAGGATCGTCGAGTTCCGAGACGACGGTGTCTCCGCTGTCATCCCGAAAGGCTCCATCCCATGTCGTTCTGGGCCCTCTTCCTCATCGCGCTCGGTGTCTCCGCCGACGCGTTCGCCGTCGCACTCGGCAAGGGCCTGCACATGCGGCGGTTCGCTGTTCGCCAGGCCGTCGTCATCGCCGTCGTGTTCGGCCTGTTCCAGGCGGTGATGCCACTGCTCGGCTGGCTCCTCGGCACGACCTTCGCGGGAGCGATCGCGGACTACGACCACTGGGTGGCGTTCGGGCTGCTCACGCTCGTCGGCGGCAAGATGCTGTGGGAGGCCTTCAGCGGGCACGAGGACACCGACGAGGACACCGATCGTCTGCGCATCCGCGAACTGCTGGTGCTGGCGATCGCGACGAGCATCGACGCGCTGGCGGTCGGCATCACGCTGGCGTTCCTGCCGGTGTCGATCGGGTGGGCGGTCCTGCTCATCGGCATCACGACGGCGGTGTTGAGCTTCGTCGGGGTGGCCGTCGGACGCCGCGTCGGTGCCCGCTTCGGCAAGCCGGCCGAGATCGCGGGTGGTGTGGTGCTCATCCTCATCGGCGTGCAGATCGTGCTGGAGCACACCGGCGTCCTCGGCTGACACCGACGGACCGCCGGTCGTGGTGAGAGGATCGCGTCGTGCTCACCGATGCCGCCATCGTCGCCGCGCTCCGAGCGGCCCACCCTCGCGACTACACGATCACCGAGGTGGAGGCGGTCGACGGTGTCGCGAGCATGGTGATCGAGCAGGCCGGTGGGCAGAAGGCGCATCTGCGGGTCCGGTTGCCCTCGACCGGGGCACCGCAGTGGTGGTTGCACGCCCCTCCTGAGGACGCCGGGGACTGGGCGGGTCAGTTCCTCACCTGGACCGACGAAGAGGTGGACACCGACGGTCTCGGTGCAACACGTGCCAGGACGACGATCGACGGCGCGAGTCACGTCATCGCTGAGAACTACGGGTGGCGGCTCTCCGACCAGGTCGAGCACGCCCGGCTCCACGCCCTCGCAGGCCCGTTCGGCTGGCACGACGGAGGGCGGTCGGTCGGTCCGGACGGCCCCCTGCCCGTACCCGCGGAACGGGAACTCGTGGTCGACGGTGAAGTCTTCCTCGTGTCCGTGCAGGGCACCAGCCACCAGGTCACGTGGCTCAGCGGCCCGAACGCCGGATACGGTTACGGCGGGACGCTCGGCGGCAGCCGCGGGATGAGTGCCGAGTCGATCGAGGCTGTCGTCGCTGCCACCGTGGGCGACGACGAGCACATGCGCCGGAACATCCGCGCCTTCCTGGCGGAGATCGACCCGACCACCGGGTTCCTCCGGGACGACGACGAGACCTGACCCTCAGAGGACCGGCACCTCCCGCCGGTGCACCGGCCCGTTCCCGTCGACGAGCGCGCCGCCCGGAGCACCCCGGCGGACCGCCACCACCTCGGCCATGATCGACAGCGCCATCTCGGCAGGGGTCTCCGCCCCGATGTCCAGACCGATCGGGGACCGCAGCCGCTCGGTGTCCGGCGTCCCGAGCGCGCGCAGTACTGCCATCCGCCGCTCGTGCGTCGACCGGGACCCCATCGCTCCGACGTACCCGGCGCCCCGACGGAGCGCGAGGTCGAGCACCTCGGCGTCGAACCGGTCGTCATGCGTGAGCACGATGACGACGGTGTCCGGTCCGATCGCGGTGTCGGCGAGGACCCGCGGCGGCCACCCGACGACACGTTCCTGCGCCGCCGGGAACCGCTGGTCGGTGAGGAACACCGGCCTCGGGTCGACGACGGTCACCGCGTAGCCGAGCATCGCCGCCGTGTTGGTCACGGCGACGGTGAACTCGACCGCGCCGACGACGATGCACCGCGCCCGGCCGCCGGCGTACTCGGTGAAGACGCGGGTGCGGCAGCCGTCCGACGCCGTCACCACGGTGCCGAGCGAGGCACCGTCCAGGGACAGGCCGAGCGAGGTCGGCGCTCCGGCAGCGGCGGCACGGAGCGCGTCGACCACGACGGCGTCGGTCGGCAGGACGCGGTGCACGAGCACCTCGACCCGGCCCCCGCACCGCGGACCCGGCGCCCAGTCGGCCAGGGGGTCGGACGGGTCCTCGAACCCGAAGCGTTCCAGGACGGGGACGCCGGTCGCCAGGACCTCCTCGGCGGTGCCGTACAGCGACCCCTCGACGCATCCACCGGAGATCGTCCCGACGACCTCGCCGCCGGGCAGCACCGCCATCGAGGTGCCGGTCCCGCTCGGTGCACTGCCCTGGACGTCGACGGCGGTCGCGACGACGACGGGGTCACCGGCCTCGAGCACGGCCAGGAGGCGCGGTGCCAGTTCGAACATCAGGCACCTCCGGCGTCGGTCGCGTCCGCCAGCAGCGCCCACACCCGGTCGCGGGTCATCGGCAGCCGGTACGGCCGGATGCCGATCGCGTCCCGCACGGCGTTGGCGACCGCCGGGGCGACCGGGTTGTACGGGGCCTCGCTCATCGACTTCGCTCCCAGAGGTCCGAGCGGGTCGTGGGTGTCGGCGAACAGCACCTGCGTCCGCGGGACGTCCGAGATCTTCGGCACCCGGTAGGAGCGGAAGGCGTCGGTGGTGACCCGGCCGGTGTCGTCGAGCACGACCTCCTCGTACAGCGTCGACCCGATCGCCTGCGCCGCGCCGCCCTCGACCTGGCCGCGCAGCTGCTCGGGGTTGAGGACCGTGCCGGCGTCGACGGCCTGGACGCTCTGCAGGACGCGGACCTCGCCGGTCGGACGGTGCACCGCGACCCGAGCGCCGTGCACCGTGAAGGCGAGCGACCGTGGGGTGCCGTCGTGGCTGGCGTGGGCGATCAGCGGACCCTCGGCGAGGAGTTCCGCGTGTCCGACGAGTTCGTCCCCGACGCGGACCCCCTCGGGCTCGACGGCGATGGCGGGTCCGAGCACGCCCGACGCGGTCCTCGGCGTCCGGGCCGCGACGAGCGCGAGCGCGCGGGCGGTCAGGTCGTCCCGGAGTGCCTGTGCGGCGGCGTACAGCGCGCGACCGGCGACGACGACCCCGGCGGACCCGAACGCCCCGGTGTCGTGCCGGGCGGCGTCGGTGTCGGACTGGTGCACGTCGACCCGGTCGGGCGTGGTGCCGAGCGCGGTGGCGACGAGCTGCGTGTGCACGGTGGTGGTGCCGTTGCCGAACTCCGCCGTGCCGACGCCGATCCGGTACCGCCCGCCGGGCAGGAGTTCGACGGACGTGTGTGCGTGGTGGCCCCGGGGCGGCATGGTCGCGATCGCCGCGAGGGCCATCCCGGTCCCGAACGCCCAGTCCGCGGAGCGGTTCAGCCCGGGGCCGCTCAGTTCCGGGCCGTCCATCCGGGGGACCTCGGGCAGCGGTCCGGCCAGGGCGTCCTCGACGAGGTCGAGGCACTGGTCGAGCCCGTAGCTGCCCTCCCACCGCAGGTCGCTCTGTTCGTGCGGGTCGGTGACGACGAGCGGGTCGCCGGGCACCACGACGTTCCGCCGTCGCAGTTCGACCGGGTCGATGCCGAGTTCACGGGCGAGGTCGTCCATGGCCGACTCGATCGCGAACACCACCTGTCCGAGCCCGTACCCGCGGAACGCCCCCGAGGGCAGGTTGTTCGTGTACACCGACTCCGCGTCGACGCGCTTCACCGGGCACCGGTACACGGCGACGGACTCACTGACGGAGTGGAACATGACGCCGATGCCGTGGTTGCCGTACGCCCCGGTGTCCATCGTCTGGTCGACGTGCAGCGCCGTGAGCGTGCCGTCCGGGTCGGCGCCGAGCCGGACCCGGACGCGCATCGGGTGCCGCGTGGGGGCGACCGTGAACTCGTCACGTCGGCTGAACTCGAACTGCACGGTGCGGCCGGTCCGCAGTACCGCGAGGGTGACGAGGTCCTCGGTGAGCAGCTCCTGCTTGCCGCCGAACCCACCGCCCACCCGCTTGGCGACGACGCGCACCCGGGCCGGGTCCAGCGAGAAGACGCGGGCGATCTCGTCCCGCACGAGGAACGGGACCTGTGTGGCGGTCCGGAGCACGAGCCTCCCGTCCGGGTCCATCCACCCGCGGGTGGCGTGCGTCTCGAGGGCCGCGTGCGAGACACGGCCGGTGGTCCAGACACCGTCGACGGTCGCGGCCGACGCGGACAGCGCGGCCTCGACGTCGCCGGTGCCGCCGTGGAGGCTCGCCACGACGTTCCGTGCGGGCTCGCCGATCCGGTGCTCGGCCGTCGTCTTGTCGCCGTGCAGGAGCGGGGCGCCCGGTCGGCGTGCGGCGTCCGGGTCGTGCACGCTGTCGAGGACCTCGTAGTCGACGTGGACCAGGGCGCACGCCTGCTCGGCGATCCGCACGCTGTCGGCCACGACGGCGGCGACGCGCTGGCCGCGGAACCGCAGGACCCGGTCGAGCACGCGGGTGTCGTCCGGGTCGTCGAGCCGGGACTCGTGACGGCCGGTGGAGAACAGCACGCCGGGGTCGTCCCGGTACGTCAACACGGCGTGGACGCCGGGGAGGGCCTCGGCCGCGACGGTGTCGATCGACCTGATGCGGGCGTGCGGGTGCGCGCTGCCGAGGACGGCGAGGTGCAGCAGCGCCTGGGTCCGCCGGAGCCCGTCGCCCGAGCCGGAGAGCGGGCCGTCGGGCAGGTCGAGCGTGTACTCCTCGCTGCCGGAGACGATGCGCCGGGCTGCCGGTGCCGCGACCGAGGTGCCGATCGCCGCCCCCGGTGCTGCGCAGGTGGTGTTCACGACGCCGTCGAGCGCGTCCTCGATCGCCCGGTACCCGGTGCAGCGGCAGAGGTTGCCCTTCAGCTTCCGGTGCCGGTCGGCCAGGTCGTCCTCGGTCAGCGTCGAGGCGGTGACGACGAAGCCCGCCGTGCAGAAGCCGCACTGGAACCCGGGTGCCTCGGCGAACGCCCGCTGGACGGGGTGCGGGTGCTCCGGGGTGCCGAGACCGGCGGCCGTGGTGACCGTGCTGCCCTCGAGCCGGTGCGCGGGCGTGATGCAGGAGTGCACCGGCACCTGGTCGACGAGGACCGTGCAGGCACCGCAGTCGCCGGCGTCGCAGCCCTTCTTCACCGAGGTCACGCCGTGCTCGCGGAGGAGGGTGCGGAGGACCTGGCCGGGCTGCGGAGTGACGTGCAGCGGGACGCCGTCCACCTCGAGCCTCATCGGGTGCCCGCCGTCGCCGCGCCCGCTGCCTCGGCCGCTTCGGCCCGGAGCTCGTGGGCGAAGACGCTGCTCACGGCCCGTCGCCACCGGGGCGATCCGTGCGGGTCGTCGTACCAGTCCGCGTCGGACCCCAGCACACGCTCGAGCGCCGCGTCCACCTGGTCGGCCGTCGGGACCACGGGCCAGCGGAACACCACCGGGCGCCGGGTCGCCGCCGTGACGACGAGCACGAAGCCCGCGGCCGACCACCGAGCGGTGACGAGCGAGCCCGATCGACCGTGCGGACTGAGCGACACCCGGCGGAACCCGGTCGTCGCCCGGAGTGCCCGCTCGGGCAGGTCGAACGCCCGGATCACCTCGCCGTGCCGGAGGTCGAGCGTCCGCACCCCGAGCACGAGCCGCGCGACGGGGATCCGGCGCTCCCCGCCGTCGGGCGTCCACACCACCGCGGTCGCGTCGAGTGTCACGAGCAGCGCCGTCATCGCGCCCGCCGGCAGTCCGACCGCCACGTTCCCGCCCACGGTCGCCGCGTTCCACACCTTGAACGAGGCGAGCAGTGCGTTGGCGCACCGGTCCACCAGCGGCCAGGCGGTCCAGGCGGGGTCCGGCTGCACGCGGAGCAGCGCGGCGATCGTGCACGTCGCCGCGATCGTCAGCGTGCCGGGCGTCCGTTCGACGTCGGGCCAGCCGAGGGTCGTCAGGTCGACGAGCCCGGTCAGGCCGGGCTGTTCCTCGGAGAAGAGCCAGGTGCCGCCGCCGAGCGGGCGGTCACCGGGAGCGAAGGCGAGGTCGTCGCGGTGCGACGGTGTCCGCACGGTGCGGACGGAGACGAGGTCCATGGACGGGTCCGATCGGGGCAGGGCGGCAGGGGACGACGAGCGCACCGACTCGTCGGCCGTGCGCGATCATGCCCCGGTTCCATGCCATGTCGCCACGCTAGGGAACCGGTGTTTCAGCGTCGTTACGGGGAAGCAACAGCCGGTGTCGGGTGGTGCACCGGACCCGTGACCTGCTCGACCTCTCCCCGAAACACGCGGGTGCCATCCTCCGGGACATGACCGTTCCCCCGCCCGACACCCGCGTCGCGTCGCCCGGACCCGCCGGCGACCCCGGCAGCGGCCTCGCGTTCGACCGGCTCGACGACGACGCTGCCCGGGCACTCGTCACGTCGTGGGCCGCCGTGCCCCGGTGGGTCGACGCCGTCCTCGCCGGCCGTCCGTACGGGTCGGCGGACGCCCTCTCCACCGCGGCCGCCCGGCTCGCGCGGACCTGGACCGACGACGAGGTGGAGGCCGCCCTCGCCGGACACCCGCGGATCGGGGACCGGCCGGTGGGCGACGGGGTCGCGGCAGCAGCCTCCCGGCTGGAGCAGGCCGCCTCGGCGGACCCGGACGCGGACACCGCGGCCGCGCTCCGGGCGGGCAACGCCGCCTACGAGGCGCGCTTCGACCGGGTGTTCCTCATCCGGGCCGCCGGCAGGAGTGCCGACGAGGTGCTCGCCGAACTGCACCGCCGCCTGGATGCCGACGACACCACCGAGCGTGCCGAGGTCGCCGACCAACTGCGGGAGATCGCCCTCCTCCGACTCGACAGGAGCGTCCGATGAGCCACCTCAGCACCCACGTGCTGGACACCACGAACGGCTGGCCGGCTACCGGGATCTCCGTCTCGTTGACCGACGCCGACGGGGCGCTCGTCGCCTCCGGGCGCACCGACGGCGACGGTCGGATCAGCAGCCTCGGGCCGGACCTGCTCCCGCCGGGGGAGTGGACGCTGTCCTTCGCCACCGGCGCGTACTGGGCGGCGCTCGACACCGGGACGTTCCACCCCCGCGTCACCGTGACCATCACCGTGCCCGAGCAGCCGGACGGGCTGACACCGGACGATCCCGCCCCGCACCTGCACGTCCCCCTCCTGCTCAGTCCGTTCGCCTACTCCACCTACCGAGGGAGCTGACCCACCATGACCGACACCAGCACCGCACCCGACACCAGCACCGCCGTGCCCACCACTGTCCACCTCGGCGCCAACCAGTACGGCAAGGCCGAGGTCCGCCTGGTCCGCATCACCCGCGACACGGACCGCCACGAGATCGAGGACCTCACCGTCACGACCCAGCTGCGCGGCACGGCGCTCGTCGACTCGTACACGGACGGCGACAACGCGAAGGTCCTGGCCACCGACAGCCAGAAGAACACCGTCTACGCCTTCGCCCGCGAGCACGGCGTGCACAGCCCGGAGGAGTTCCTGCTCCGCCTCGGCCGGCACTTCACGACCGCGTTCGACTGGTACGACGGCGCGACGCTGTCCGCCGAGCAGCACACCTGGGAACGCATCACGGTCGCCGGCCGCGAGCACGACCACGCCTTCGTCCGGGCCGGCGCCGGCACGCGCACGGCCGTCGTGCAGGTCGACGGCGAGGACGTCCACGTGATCGCGGGCATCACCGACCTGACCGTGCTGAAGTCGACCGGCAGCGAGTTCCACGGCTTCCCCCGCGACGGGTACACGACCCTCGCCGAGACCGACGACCGGATCCTCGCGACCTCCGTGACGGCCCGCTGGCGGTACCTGCCGGACGCGGTCGCCACCGGCATCGACTACGACGCCGTGCACGCGGGGGTCCTCGCCCGGATGCTCGAGACCTTCGCCGACCTGCACTCGCTCGCGCTGCAGCAGACCCTGTTCGCGATGGGGCGCACCGCGATCGAGGCGTTCCCGGAGATCGCCGAGGTGCGCTTCTCGATGCCGAACAAGCACCACTTCCTGGTCGACCTGGCACCGTTCGGCCTCGACAACCCGGGCGAGGTGTTCTTCGCCGCGGACCGTCCCTACGGCCTCATCTCGGGCACGGTCGTCCGGGACGGCGTCGAGGGGGCTCCCGCAGCCTGGCTCGCGGTACCCGGCTTCGTCTGAGGGTCGGACATGAAGACGGCCGACACTCGACCGGGTCGGGTGGTGGGCGTCGTCCTCGCGGCCGGCGCCGGCACCCGGATGGGCCGTCCGAAGGCACTGGTGCGTCGATCGGACGGCCGACCGTGGGTCGACCTGGCGGTCGCGGCCCTGCTCGACGGCGGCTGCGATGCGGTCGTCGTCGTCGTCGGTGCCGCCAGCGGGGAGGCCCGTGCCCTGGTCCCCGAGCGGTCGGCGGTCCGCACCGTGGTCGCCACCGACTGGGAACGCGGGCCGTCCGCCTCGCTGCTGACCGGTCTGACGGCCGCGGCGGAGGACCCGGACGTCACCGCCGTGCTCGTCACGCTCGTGGACCTGCCGGGGCTGCCGGCGGGGGCGGTGCGTCGGGTGCTCGACGACCACGGTCGCGCGGCTGCGGACCGCGCGTCACTCCGACGGGCGGTGCACGGCGGCCGGCCCGGGCACCCGGTGCTCATCGGGCGCGACCACTGGGACGCGCTCGGGGAGTCCCTCGGCGCCGCAGCCGGGGAGGACCGAGGAGCCGGGCACTGGCTCCGGTCGGCCGGCACGCAGCCGGTGGAGTGCAGCGACCTCTGGGACGGTGCCGACCAGGACCGCCCGGGGGTGGGCGTCACCTGACCCGGACATGACGGTAGGCCCGTGGCGGACTCGCCACGGGCCTACCGTCCGGTGTGGACTACGCGACCGTCGCGCGCGCCTCGGCGAGGGTCGGGTAGTCGGTGTAGCCCTCGCCGGTCTGGCCGTAGAAGAACTCGGGCCGCGGCTGGTTGAGCTCGGCGTCCTGCTCCCAGCGCTCCGCGAGGTCCGGGTTGGCGATCGCGGGGCGGCCGACGGCGATCGCGTCGGCGACGTCGCCCTCGACGACGGCGACGGCCTCGTCGCGGTCGGTCATCACGCTGAAGCCCGAGTTGACGACGAACGGCGCTCCCGCGGTGCGGCGGATGTCCTGCACGAGGTCACCGGCCGGCTCGGCGTGCAGGACGTCGATGAAGGCCAGGCCGAGCGGCGCCAGGCCCTCGGCGACCGCCGTGTAGACGGCGCGCACGTCGGCGGCGTCGTCCTCGATGACGCCCTGGATGCCGTGCTCGGGCGACAGTCGGATGCCGGTGCGGTCCGCGCCGACGGCCGCGGCGACGGCGGTGACGACCTCGACTGCGAAGCGAGCGCGGTTCTCCGGCGAGCCGCCGTACTGGTCCGTGCGGGTGTTCGAGTGGCGCGACATGAACTCGTGCACCAGGTAGCCGTTCGCGCCGTGCACCTCGACGCCGTCGATGCCCGCGGCGATCGCGTTGCGGGCCGCCTGGACGAAGCCCTGGACTGCCTCGGCGACCTCGTCGGTGGTCAGCTCGTGGGGGACCGGCATGTCGGCCTTCGAGCCGTCGGCCAGGTGCGTCTGACCGGGGGCGGCGACGGCGCTCGGGCCGACGATCCGCGGGGTCTGGGAGATCGAGGGGTGCGAGACACGACCACCGTGCATGAGCTGCATGACGATCGTGCCGCCGCGCTCGTGGACGGCGTCGGCGACGCGGCGCCAGCCGGCGATCTGCTCGTCGGTCTCGATGCCGGGCTGTCCGGGGTAGGAGCGGCCCTCCTGCACGGGCCAGGTGCCCTCGGTGATGATCATGCCGAGCGTCGCACGCTGCGCGTAGTGCTCGACGAGCAGGGCGTTCGGGACCCCGTGCTCACCGGCGCGGGTGCGGGTGAGCGGGGCCATGACGATGCGGTTGCTGAGTCGGAGGGCGCCGAGCGCGGTGGGTTCGAAGAGCTTCACGACGAGCGGGAACGTCGAGCGCGTGTTGCACATTCCGACTTCGGCGGAAGGACGGTCAGGGGCGCGGGCACACCAGCGTGGAGGAGCGGACCTGACCCTCGGGGCGGATCACGGTGTGCAGGGACAGCGGCTGGTGGCAGATCGGGCAGCCGCGGTCGATCGTGCGGTCGTCGAGGCCCTCGGGGTGGCCCGCACCGATCTGCGACGGACCCATCTTGTCGATGAGTGTCGTGTTCCAGCGCCCGTACCAGTCTGCGAAACGTCCCATGGCGACCCTTCCGTTCGTGCCCTGATCGTTAGTGTACTCGCGTCCGCGATCAGGCGTGGTCGACGACCTCGAGCAGTGCCGTCAATTCGTCCTTCAGGGCCTCGAGTCGCGCCGCCGGCCACCCGAGTCGTGCGGCCACCGCGACCGGGACCGTCTCGGCACGGTCCCGCAGCGACCGTCCGGCGGTCGTCAGGGACACCGCGAGCTGTCGCTCGTCCTCGGTGCTCCGGCTGCGGCGGACGTACCCGGAGGCCTCCAGGCGCTTGAGCAGCGGGCTGAGCGTCGCCGACTCGAGCCGGAGTTCGCCGGCGATCTCGCGGACCGAGCGCGGGTCGCGCTCCCAGAGGGCGAGCATCACGAGGTACTGCGGGTGCGTCAGACCCAACGGTTCGAGGAACTCCCGGTAGAGCCCGACCACGCTGCGACTCGTGGCGGCGAGGGCGAAGCAGAGCTGCCGGTCGAGGGAGAGCGGGTCGGTCGCGAGCATTGCCCCACCGTACCCTTCGTGCACGAACTGGTCGCGATCCGGGCTGCGGAACACCGGTGTTCGTCTGTTGCGCCGCGTATCTGCGCGATGTGCCCGACGGACACCGGTGTCGTGCCGGGGTGGACGACGGACGGGAGGCCCGGTGCCGGTCTCGTGGACCGGCACCGGGCCTCCCGCCGGTGACGCTGGTGCCTACGCGCGGTGCGACGGCGAGTGACCCGAGTCGTGGGTCGGCGCGTCCGGCTCCGCCGGGGCGGCGTGCGACCCGTGGTGGGCGCCGCCGTCGTCCGTCGGGGCAGACGGCCCGTGCTGCGTCGCCGGCTGCATGCGCTCGAGCTTGGCGCCCTCGACGTCGACGTCCGGCAGGATCCGGTCGAGCCACTTCGGGATCCACCAGGCGCTCTTGCCGAGCAGGTGCATCACGGCCGGGATGAGCAGCATGCGGACCACGAACGCGTCGAGCAGGACACCGAACGCCAGGCCGAAGCCGATCGGCTTGATGGTCGACGACTCCGAGAAGATGAACCCGGCGAAGACCGAGATCATGATGATCGCGGCCGCCGTGACCACCGCGCGGCCGGCGTGCAGACCGCGCTGGACCGCGACCTTCGCGCTGGCGCCGTGCGCGTACGCCTCACGCATGCCGGAGACCAGGAACAGCTGGTAGTCCATCGCGAGACCGAACAGGATGCCGATCTCGATGATGGGCAGGAAGCTCAGGATCGGTGCCGGGTCGTGCACACCGAACACGCTGCCGAGCCAGCCGAACTGGTAGATGGCGGTCAGACCACCGAACGAGGCGAGCACCGACAGGATGAAGCCCGCGGTCGCCGTGATCGGGACCAGGAAGGACCGGAACACGATGATCAGGATGATCAGCGACAGTCCGACCACGACCGCCAGGTAGAGCGGCAGCACGTTCGCGAGCTTCTCGGACACGTCGATGTTGGCGCTCGCGTTGCCGGCGACGCCGAGCTCCACCTTCCCGTCGTCGGTCGAGACGCTCTGGGTGCGGAGGTCCTTGACGAGCTCCTCGGTGGAGACGCTGTCCGGACCGCCGTCCGGCTTCACCTGGAAGGCGATGATCGTACGGTCCTTCGACGCGCCGATCGGCAGGACCGCGTCGACGTCGCCGTTCTTCGCGAGCGCCTCGCCGATGGTGACCTCGGTGCCGGTGACGTCGTCCTCGCTGATCGCCTTCGGCAGGGTGGCGACGACGAGCAGCGGTCCGTTCTGGCCGGCGCCGAACTCCTTCTCGAGTGTCTTGTACGCCTTGTACTGGCTGGACTCGACGGCCTCGGACGAACCCGAGGGCAGGCCGAGGCGCATCTGCGTCGCGGGCAGTGCGATCGTGCCGAGGACGGCGACGCCCGCGACCAGGGTGATCACGGCACGCCAGGTCGACATCGGCTTGTTCGGCACCTGGACCGAGCCGGTGTGGCCGATCTGCTGACGCTCCTTCTTCCGGAGGATCCGGAAGCCGAGCAGCGACAGCAGCGCCGGCGTGAACGAGGTCGCGATGAGGATCGCGAACAGGACCGCGACCGCACCGACCGTGCCCATCAGGCCGAGGAACGGGATGCCGGTGATGTTCAGCGCGAGCAGCGCGACGATGACCGTCGTGCCCGCGAAGACCACCGCGTTGCCGGAGGTGCCGTTCGCGAGCCCGATCGACTCGTGCACGCCCATGCCCTGCTTCAGCTGGGTCCGGTGGCGGTTGAGGATGAACAGCGAGTAGTCGATGCCGACCGCCAGGCCGAGCATCACCCCGAGCACCGGCGTGACCGAGATGAACTCGACCAGGTCGGAGAAGGACAGTGAGGCGAGGGTCGCGACGCCGACACCGAGCACGGCGCTGAGCAGCGGGATCGCGGCACCGATGACCGTGCGGAGCATGAGGAACAGCACGAGGGCGGCGATGATGACGCCGATGATCTCGCCCGGTCCGAGGATCGAGGGCACGCCCTGCGCGATGTCGTTCGACACGAAGACGTCGACGCCGCTGATCTTCGCGGCATCGGCACGGTCCGAGATCTCCTGCTTGGTGGTCTGTGGCACCTCGTAGGTCGACTTCGTGAACTGCACCGTGCCGATGGCGGCGGAGTCGTTCGACGAGACGAACCGGATGTCCTTCGACAGGTCGAGCAGGTCGGAGCCCTGTTCGAGGTCGCGTTCGTTGTCCTCGAGCTTCTGCGTGTTCTGGTCGATGGTCTTCTGCGCGTCGGTGATCTGCTGCTCACCCGCGGTCAGCTGCTGCTTCTGGGCGTCGATCTGCGCCTGCGCCTGCGTGAGCTGCTGCTGACCGGCCTGCGCCTGTGCCTGTGCTGCGGCGCTGGCGGCCGCGGCGGCTCCGGCGGCCTGTGCCTGGGCCTGTGCCTGCGCCTTCTGCGCGTCCAACTGGGCCTGGGCGTCCGCGATCTGCTGCTGGCCGGACTCGAGCTGGGCCTTCTGGGCGTCGAGCTCCTTCTGCCCGTCCTCCAACTGCTGACGGCCGTCCGCGATCTCCTTGCGCCCGTCGACGATCTTCTGCCGCTGGTCGTCGAGCCGCTGCTGGGTGGCGAACCCGTCGGTGGTGCCCTTGACGCCGGGCAGGTCCTCGAGGTCGGTGAGGAACGACTTGACCTCGTCCTGCTGGCTGTCGGTGAAGGCCTTGCCGTCGGTCGTCTGGAAGACCAGCGTGCCGTTGCCGCCGTTCGCGCTCGGGAACTTGTCGGCCAGCTCGTCCTGTACCTGGCTGGTCTTCGTGCCGGGGATCGTGATCGAGGACGAGATGGTGCCCGAGAACAGGCTGAAGGTGACACCGGCGATCGCCATGAGGACGATCCAGGCGATGATCACCGTCCAGTGTCGGCGGGCCGCGAAGCGACCGAGGCGGTAGAGGAGACCGGCCATGCTGGGCCCCGTTCCTTTCGTCGTGGGTGTGCTGTCGAACGGGGTGCGCCGGTGGACCCCTGGGAGGACGTCGGTGTGGTCAGTGGTCGGGCAGATACCCGCTGCGGACGCTGTGCACGAGCCGTCCGAGCAGGGCGTCCCAGTCGTCCCGGGCCTGTTCGTCCAGGCGGGGGCCGGTGGTCACCAACCAGTGCTCGGCGATGACGACGATGCCGCTCATCAACGAGTCCACCAGGAGTGCGGTGTCCAGGGCATCAGCTGCGGGATGACGTCGCGCCACCTCGCTCCGGAGGCGCCCGGTGACCCGGGCGAACGCGGTCTGTGTGAGGGCGGCCGCCTTCGGGTCGTCCTCCTCCGGCTCGCCGAGGATCCGGTGCAGCCGGACGATGGCGCCGGCCAGGTCCGTGCCGCGGGCGGCGGACTCGAGTTCGTCGAACATCGCTGCGCGTGAGCCGTCGCCCATCGGGGTGTTCGCGATCTCGGCGAGGAACCGGTCGATGATCACCGACAGGGCTTCCTCGCACACGGACAGGCGGATCTCGTCGAGCGAGGCGAAGTGGTTGAAGACCGTGCGGCGGGCGACGTCGGCGCGGGCCGCGAGCTCGTCGACGCTGAACTCCCCGCGCTCCTCGATGAGATCGCGCGCGGCCTGCAGGATCGCTTCCCGGTGTCGCGCCTTGAGGGCAGCACGGCGATCGGGTGAGAGGGTCACGAGAAGACACTAGGTGCAACGATGCACTCGGTGCATCCAAACCGGGGTGATCCACAGGTTCGACCCTCGATGGCCGAGCACGAGGCTGGCCGAGGCGTGGTTGAAAACACATGATCGCGGATCCGTCCACCCCCTGGTCGGGGGTGTGTGGATCCGTACCCTGGAACAGCTGGCCCAGCCCCCGTCAGCCACATCGAGCACCGTTGACTCCTGTTCGATGCGCACGACACAGCCTCAGGAAGGCACCCGTGTTCCAAGTCGACAGTTCCCATCTCGCCCCTGCTCCCGTCTCCGACCGCTCGCTCGGTCTCCCGGAGTGGTCCGCGGGCCTCAACGTCCGGCGCCTCCGCTCCTCGCCGTTGGCACAGGACCTGGGCGAGTCCTGCTTCCGCGGAGTGGGCGGGTACCACCCGTCGGCGCTCCGAGAGGTGGCGTAGCCATGGGGCGGAACTCGATCAGCGCGCGATCGACCGGGACCCAGTGGTTGCTGTCGGTCGGGACGACGCCGTTGCTCCGGGTCGACACCCGTGCGGAAGCCGAGGAGTCGGGCCGACGACTGGCCGAGGTCCTGGGGATCGGGTTCGAGACGACCGGCGGGCTGGACTGAGCACCTGCTCGGGCTCAGACGGGCGGGAGCGTCGCTGTGGCAGGCGTGTTCTCCCGACGGAGTGCATCGGCGAGACGTGCGGCGAAGCGCCCGACGACGGCGGCTTCGTCGTCGCTGAGTTCGTCGATCACGGCCGTGACGGGCGTGTGGATGTGCCCGTAGGCCCTCGCGAGGTCTTCGCTCGCCGCCACGGTCGGGACGAGCACCACGCGCCGGCGGTCATGGACATGGGGACGGCGCTCGACGCGGCCGTCCCGGAAAAGGCGGTCCACGAGCTTCGTGACCCCGGCCGTGGACAGGCGGAGTCTGAGCGCGAGGTCCGTCGGGCTGAGGAACCGTTCGACCCGGCCGGCGTCCACGAGGTGCATCAGTGCCAACGCGTCGATCGGACGCATCTGCAGTGCCCGGAGTGCGCCTTCGTCGGCGTCGTGGATGCTGTCGCTCAGCGACTGCAGACTCGCGAGCGCTGCCGCACCGGCAGCGGTCCGTGGCTGCGCGGCGTAGAGGTGCTGCGAACTGCTGGTCCTGTCGTCGGTACCCATCGGCACACCGCCCTCGTCGTTCCGTCGATGCTCCCACCGGTCCCTGGGAAGTGAAACTGGGTAAGTAATCAGCGACGCGAGACAAGTGTCGACCGCAACGATGCCGCCGGGGTCCGGTGGCACAGAATGTGAAGGAGACACCCATGTCGAACACGGCAGGAAACCCCGCACGGCACGACAACGTCGTCCGTCGCACTTGGAACGAGACGAAGTCCGCACTGAAGACCACGGAGTTCTACGCGTGGATCGTGGTGTCGCTCGCCATCCTCATCGCGTCGGCGGTCGTCGACAACGCCGACGAGGGCCACACCGGTTTCGGTGCCGACCAGGCCTGGTTCTACGTCGCGCTCGTGACGATGGCCTACATCCTCAGCCGCGGCATCGCCAAGGCCGGCGTGCGCAAGCCCGAGGACGACGACGACCGTCGCGACGGCAACGGGCGCTCGAACTGATCTGACGTCGCCCGCTCTTCCCGGTCCACGACCGGGAGGGGCGCACCGGCGAGTTGATGCTCGCGAACCCGGATCTGGTGCTCCGGACCACGGGCCGTTCCGATTCCATCCGGAACGGCCCGTCGTCATGCCCGCCGGATGTCCGGTGGAGCGCTCACCGACCGGGGGACACGCGCGTCAGCGGAGGCGTCGGAACGTCGCGCGGATGTCGGCGACGAGCAGCTCCGGCTGTTCGAGCAGCGCGAAGTGCCCGCCGCGAGCGACCTCGTTGAAGTGCACGAGGTCGGCGTACCGGCGTTCGGCCCATCGTCGGGAGCGTCGGACGTACTCGCCGGGCATGATGCTCAGGCCCACGGGCACGGTCAGTGGTTCCTCGATGGTGCCGGGGCTGACCCACCCGGTCCTGGCCGACTCCCAGTACATCCGGGCAGCGGAGGCCGCCGAGTTGGGGAGCCAGTACAGCATGACGTCGTCGATGACCTCGTCGAGTGTGAACAGTGCCTCGACGTCGCCGTGTTCGTCGTGCGAGCCGCCGACGTCCTGGAACATGGCGTAGATCCACGCGGCGAGACCGACGGGAGAGTCGGTGAGCGCGTAGCCGATGGTCTGGGGCCGGGTCGACATCTGCTGCGAGTACGCGGACAGCACCTGCCAGTAGTACCCGCCCTCCCGGAGCATGCTCTGCTCCTCCGACGTGGCATTCCGTGCTTCGTCGTCCGTCGGCTGGAAGAGCGCCATGTTGAGGTGGATGCCCGCGAGTCCGATGTCCTCCGAGGCCTGCAGTGCGGCGAGTTCGGCGGTGACGGTGGCACCCAGGTCACCGCCCTGCGCGAACCAGTCCTCGTACCCGAGCCGCACCATGAGCGCTGCCCAGGCCCGCGCGGTGCGTGCGAGGTCCCACCCGGTGGTGGTGGGCTTCCCGGAGAACCCGAACCCGGGGAGACTCGGGATGACCAGGTGGAAGGCGTCCTCGGGTGTGCCTCCGTGCGCGACCGGGTCGGTCAGCGGTCCGATGGCATGGCGGAACTCCAGGACGGAGCCGGGCCAACCGTGGGTGAGGAGCAGCGGGCGTGCTCCGGGGACGGCCGACCGGACGTGCAGGAAGTGGACCTCCAGCCCGTCGATGGTCGTCGTGTGCTGTCCCCAGCTGTTGAGCAGTCCCTCTGTCCGGCGCCAGTCGTAGGCGGTCGCCCAGTGGTCGACGAGCGCCTGGACCTTCTCGAGGCGCGGCCCCTGCGACGTGTCCTCGACGGTCTCGCGCTCCGGCCAACGAGTGGCGAGGAGCCGTCGCCGGAGGTCGTCGAGGTCTGCCTGCGGGACGTCGAGGGTGAACGGTGTGACGGTCGTGGTGTCGTCCAAGGGGACTCCTTCGTGTCGGGCACGGAGCCGGTCCGTGTGCAAGATGATCTTGTCACAAGACGATCTTGTCCGTGTATCGTCGTGGACATGAACCGTTCCGGACGTGCCGAACCGACGACGGGCCTCCCGGAGATGGACTGGGCGGCCGGCGGCATCGAGACCGAACTCGGATGGGCCCTGCCGCTGGTGCTGCAGGAGTTCACCCGCCTGGGGACCGACGCCGTCGCCGACGTCCCCGGCGGACCGCGTGGGTACCAGGTGCTCGTCGCGATCACGACCGAGGAGACGTCCTCGCAACTCGCCCTCGCCCGGCGACTCGGGGTCGACAAGACCCAGATGACCTACGTCGTCGACGCGCTCGAGGCCGGTGGGTACGTCGAGCGTCGCCCCGCGCCGACCGACCGGCGAGTCCGTCAGGTGCTCCCGACCGCTGCGGGCCGGGAACTGCTCGCCCGGGCCCGCCTGTCCCTCCGTGACGCCGAGGGTGTCCTGATGGGCCACCTGAGCGAGGACGAGCAGACGTCCGTCCGGCACCTGCTCGCCCGTGTCGCACTCGCTGCGGGCGCGACCGCGCCCGGAGCCGACCCCGCGTTCCAGCACCCGCTGGCCGCCCCGGAGCGCTCGCGCCGGAACCCCCCGTCGTCGATCCCGTCGACCACCCCACAGTGAGGCCCCTCCCATGACCAGCACCGTCCTCGTCGCCGGCGCAACCGGTGACCTCGGCCACCGCGTCGTCCGCGACCTCCTCGGCCACGACGTCCGGGTCCGCGTCCTGACCCGTCCCGGCAGCGCGTCCGCCGCCGCCCGCTTCGGCGACCACCCGCAGGTCGACGTCGTCGTCGCCGGCTACGACGACCACGACGCCCTGACCCACGCGGTGGACGGTTCCGACGTCGTGGTGTCGACCGTCAGCGGCACCCGGCCGGTCATCGTCGACGCGCAGCGCGCACTCCTCGCGGCGACCGTCGCCGCCGGGGTGCCACGGTTCATCCCGTCCGACTACTCGGCGGACTACCGACGGATCGCGCCGGGGACGAACCGGAACTTCGAACTCCGTCGCGAGTTCGCCGCGGACGTCGACGTCGCACCGGTGCAGGCGACGTCGATCCTCACCGGGATGTTCACCGACCTGCTCACCGGAGAGGCGCCGATGATCCTGTTCGGTCGCCGCCTGGTCCTGTTCTGGTCATCCGCCGACCAGGTCCTGGACTTCACCACGAAGGACGACGTCGCCCGGGTCACCGCCCTCGCCGCCCTGGACGACGACGCTCCCCGGGTGATCGAGATGGCGGGCGACCAGCTGACGGCCCGTGACGTCGCACGGACGGTGAGCGAGCTGACCGGCGCCCGCTTCCGACTGCAGTGGGCGGGGACGACCGGCACGCTGTCCGCCATGAGCGCGGTCGGGAAGCGACTCGCGAAGGACCCCGACGAGACGTTCCCGGCGTGGCAGGGGATGCAGTACTTCGTGAGCATGTTCAGCGGTCAGGCGCAGCTGCGGCACGTCGACAACGGGCGGTACGGCACGCACGAGTGGACGAGCGTGCGTGACGTCCTCCGGACGCACCTCACGGAGCAGGGGTCGGCGACGACGGGGCGGTGACCACGGCCGAGAGGTCGCGCGTTTCGTATCGATACACAAATCGCTTGCCTTCCGGCCTCCGACCCGCTTAGCGTGACGGTGCCGGCCTCCGTCGAGGGGCCGGGAGGGCGGACGACGACGTCCGCCTCGCCAGTCCCCGACGACGGTGTTGGAGCAGATGACGATGAGAACGACCAGACGTGGACGCGCGTTCGCGGCCATCACGACGGCGGCAGCGGTGGTGGCGGCGATCGCGTCGCCCGCCCTCACCGCGACGGCGGCGGCGCAGCCGCCACAGCCCCTCGTCGTCGGTGCGGAACGACTTCCCGCCGGAGCCGGAGCCGCCGGCACGACGGACCTGACCGCGCAGGGTGGGCTCGACTGGGTGCACGCCGACGGGGGTGCGACCGAGACGAAGCGGGACCGCACCGACGCGATGACGCTGACGAGCCTCCGCCCAGAGACACCGACCGTCGCGCTCTCCGACAGCCCGGTCGCCTTCGCGTGGTCCGACGGAGCGCGGCAGGAGACCGCGACGGGGGTGACCACCGGAGCCGTGTACCGCTACGACCTGACCACCGTCGGCGACGCCACGGAGCACGACGCGGGCTTCCGCCTCACCGTGCCGAGCGGGCAGGGTACCCGCCAGCTGACCCTGGTCGGCGGGATCTGGCAGGCCAGCGCCGACCTGACCGTCGCGACCACCGACGGCGCCACCGTCCAGACCAGCCGGCTGTCGGCCGGCGGGTCCGCCGCGGTCCAGCGCACCACCGTGACCATGCGGCCGGGGGAGGGCGCGGTCGTCACCGCGACCCTGCGGGCGATCGCCGGGCGGGACGGCAACGTCTCGTTCATGGGCGCGGCCCTGCGTTCACTGGACGACGGGCCGCAGCTGACCGCCGGACCGACACCGCAACGGCTCGACCTCACGGCTGCCGGCACCAGCGACTGGCTGCACCTCGACGGAGCCACCGTGGACCGGTCTCGGGACGGCGACGGCTCCCTGGGCGTGGTGGACCGTGACCCGGCGGGCACGATCAAGCAGCAGGGCGACAACCCGACGACGTACAGCTGGACGAACGGCGTCCCGACGGCGACGCAGGACGGTACCCGGACCGGTGGCGTCTTCCTCGCTCCGGGCGACGACGCCACGAAGCCGTCCGGCTGGGACCTCACGGTGCGGGCTGACCGGGCACCGCGGACCCTGCAGTTCGTCGCCGGAGTCTGGCAGGCCAGCGCCAGGCTGAGCGTCACCCTCGACGACACGGCCGAGCCCGTCCTCACCGACACCGGACTGACGGCGGGCGGCTCCGCGGTGAGCCACCTGTACACGCTGACGATCCCGGCGGGGGCCGCGGCACGCGTCAGCGCGCAGCTCACCGCGACGACGGAGTCCGGCGGGAACGGGAACGTCACCCTGGCCGGGGTCGCCCTCGCGCCGCAGGACCACCGGGCGGAACTGACCGGACTGGTGCAGCAGGCGCGCGCGGTCGACCTGGCCACCGCCGACGAGCCGAGCGTCGCGCAGCTCGAGGCGGAGACCGCGACGGCCTCGGCGCTGCTCGACGACGCCGGCTCGAGCGACGCCGACGTCCAGAGTGCGACGCACCTGCTCCGAGCGGCGTTGGCCGCCGTCACCGCGAGTGCGAGTGGTGCCCGGTACACCTGGCAGAGCCACCCCGGGCTCACGAGCTCGTTCGGGTGGGAGGGGGACGTGGACGCCCCGATCGCGTTCATCGACGGCAGCTACCGCCTCCGTGACCACGGCGACACGATGATCACCTTCGGCGTGCCGGACATCCCGGGCAAGATCAGCTGGGAGAACGCGGAGGGCTACCTGCCGGCATTCGTCAGCCGCTACGCCAAGGCCGGGCTCGACATCTCGGTGCAGAGCTTCGCGGACGAGGTCACCGTGGGCGGCAACCGGTACGAGGTCGCGTACTCGCGGATGACCGTGACGAACACGACGGACACCGCCGCCACGCTGCCCCGGGTCTCGTCCGCGCTGGTGCCGCTCGACGGCACCAGCCGTGCCACGACCGTCGACCCGGGCGCCACCGTCGTCCGCGACTACGCCGTCGGAGCAGACCGGTTCGGCGGCACGTACGCCTGGCCCTCCGACGAGCAGATCGCCGGGCTCGGCAGCTACGACGACCACTACGCCCACATGCGGACCTACTGGAACGACCGGCTCGCCACCGTCGCCGACATCACGGCGCTGCCGGACCGGAGCCTCATCGACGCCTACAAGGCCGGCTACATCTACACGCTGATCATCCGGGACGACGTCGACGGGCAGAAGCAGCTGCACGTGGGCGAGAACGGGTACGACGAGATGTTCGACCACGACACGATCGGCATCGTCTCGAACCTGCTCAACATGGGTGACTTCGCGTACGCGAAGGACTACCTCGCGACGCTGCCCGCCGAGCTGCAGTACCAGGACGCCAAGTGGAAGTACAGCGCGCCGTACGCGATGTACCTCGAGCGGACCGGGGACGACACCTTCGTCCGCGACCACTTCGCCACGATCCGGGAGAACACCCACACGATCGCCAGCGACCGTGAGGACGACGGCACCGGGATCATCAAGATCACCAACGCCATCGACTCCGACGGGCACTGGACGGTCGACAACTGGTCGGCGCTCTACGGCCTGTCGACCTACCGCTACCTCGCGGAGCGGCTGGGCGACGACGCCGAGGCGAGCTGGGCGCAGTCCGAGTACGACAGCCTGATGGCGGCGGCGAACGCACGACTCGACGCGACCCGCAGCGAGTTCGGCATCGACTACATGCCGATGGCGATGGACGAGCTGAACGAGACCGGCCCCCGGAGCGACCCGCGGGACGCCAACTGGGCGTCGATGTTCCTGTTCGGCGGTTGGGCGTGGGACAGCTACCTCTACGACATGCCGCAGTCCGGCACGATGCTCGACAGCATCGACGAGACCTACGCCTACGGCATCGACCGACGGAAGGACGTGTCGGACTCCCCGGCGAACTTCGGCGGGTACCCGCACGGCTACTACTCCAGCGCGTACAACGCCGGGTACGGCGGGGCGGCACTGCGCGGCGAGGACCACCGCGACATCGGGATCAAGGCCTACCAGTTCATGATCGAGCACTCCCAGAGCGGCCCGTTCGGCTGGTGGGAGGGCGTGGACCAACCGAAGGCCGACTCCCCGTGGGACATCGACCACGCGTCCGGCGGCGGCGGGTCCGACCAGCACATGTGGGGCCAGGCGATGGGCACGAAGGTCCTGTTCGACTCGCTCCTCTCGCTGAAGTCCGACGGCTCGCTCATCGTCGGCCGCGGAGTCCCGGCCGACTGGGTCTCCACGGGCAAGCAGGTCGCGCTCGACCGCTTCCCGGTGCAGGACGGCGGTCGTGTCGGGTACGCCATGACCGCCGACGACGACTCCGTGCACCTGACGTTCTCGGGCGACCTGGACCGTGTCCCGAGCATCAGCGTGCAACTCCTCGCCCTCGAGGGGAACATCGCCAGCGTCGACGCCCCGGGCGCGACCGTCGACCGGGCAGCCGGCACGGTCACGCTGCCGAAGGGCACGGAGTCCGTCACGATCGGTCTCGGAGAAGCCACCGTGACACCGGCCCCCACGGCGACCGAGCTGCCGACCGTCTCCGGTCAGCCGACCGTGGGCAGCACCCTCACCGCGCACCCCGGTACGTGGTCGACCGACGGGCTGACGTTCCGGTACCAGTGGCTCCGTGACGGCGAGCCGGTCGCCGCGGCGCGGGCGCGGGCGGCGTCGTCGGCGACCTACCTGGTCGCCGCGGCCGACGCCGGACACCGGATCGCGGTCCGGGTCACCGCGTCGCGTGCCGGCTCCGAGGACGGCACCGCGACCTCTCGGTCGGTCACGATCACCCGAGCGGCGGACGGCGCCGGTGCCGGTGGTGGCGCCGGCGGCGGCGCCGGCGGCGGTACCGACCCGGGCGCGGGCAACGGGACCGGCCTGGGTGCCGGCACGGGTGGCGGCACGGTCCCCGACGGGAGGCCCGGATCACTGGCCTTCACGGGGAGCGACCTCCTGGTGCCCCTGTCGGTGCTCGCAGCCGTCCTGCTGGCCGCCGGTCTGACGGCGACCGTGGTCCGACGGCGCCGGATGAGCAGTGAGGGCGCCACCCCGGGCAGCGGGGACGAGTGACGACCGGCCGCCGGACCGACGGTCCGGCGGCCGGTGCCGCTCCGGCACGCGGTCCAGCCCACCGGGGACCGGCAGGCGGCCCGCACTATCGTGGGACGGTGCCGGACCGGACGAGGGTGACGATGGCCGACGTGGCACGTGCTGCGGGCGTGTCCGTGATGACGGTCTCCTACGCCTACAGCGCCCCGCACCGGGTCTCCCCGGGCACCCGGGCCCGCGTCGAGACCTCCGCGGCGGCCCTCGGGTACGCCGGACCGAACCCGGCCGCCCGCTCCCTGCGCCAGGGTCGGAGCAACAGCATCGCCGTCGTCGTCGGTGAGGGGCTGACCTACGCCTTCGACGACCCGGAGTCGAGCCGGTTCCTGGCCGGCGTCGCGTCGGTGTGCGTCGAGTTCCAGCAGAGCCTGACCCTGGTGCCGGTGAACGGTGACGCCCGGGACGCCGATCGGATCCGTGAGTCCGCCGCCGACGCCTTCGTCCTCTGGACCGGCGTGTCGGACGGACCCCTGCTCGACGCCGTCGTCGCCTCCGGGCGGCGGGTCGCGATCCAGGGCGCCGAGCCGGACTCGCTCCGAGCGCGGCCCGATGCCGACCAGGTCGCGGGTCGGGTGCACGTCGTCACGATCGACGACCGGTCCGCGGCGGCAGCGGTCGCCACCGCCACCTTCGCCGGCGCCGCACGTCCGGCCGTCGTCAGCTTCGCCCTCGAGGACGAGCAGGAGGCCACGGTGGTCCACGGTCCCGCCCTCGACGACGTCCGGTTCCCCGGGGCCCGTCAGCGGCTCCGGGGCTACCGGGACGCGGTCGAGGCCGCGGGACACCGCTGGGCCGACGTCCCCGTCGCGGTCGTCGGACGGAACCACCGCCAGGACGCCCGACCCGTGATCGAGGAACTGCTCGGCGGTGCCGACGCCCAGGAGTCCGCGCCGGACGCCGTCGTCGCGATGAGCGACCAACTCGCCCTCGCGGTGCTCGACGTCCTCACCGAGACCGACCGGAGCACACCGGGGGACGTCGCGGTGAGCGGCTGGGACGACTCCCCGGAGGCTGCGCAGCACGGGCTGACGAGCGTGCACCAGGCGCTCGAGGAGCAGGGCACCCAGTGCGCCCTGCTCGCGCTCGGACAGGTGACCGAGGCACCCACTGCTCCCTGGTCGCTGGCCCTGCGGACCACCACCCGGCCGGAGCGACCGTGAGGCGTGCCGTCGCGATCGCCGTCGTCACGGGGCTCGCGCTCGGTCTGCCGTTCGGCGTCGCCGGGTGCCAGCCGACGGCCACGGTGCCGTCGGGTGTCGCGGACCGGACGCCGAGCGCGAGTGCCTCGCCGGCGCCGGCAGCCACCACGAGTGCCGCGACCAGGCGGGCGTTCGACGGGCTGGAGGGCGCGCACGACGCCCGCCTCGGTGTCGTCGCGATCGACACCGGCAGCGGGGCCACGGTCACGCACCGGGCCGGGGAGCGCTTCGCGTTCGCGTCGGCGGCGAAGGTGTTCATCGCCGCGACCGTGCTCGAAGACGCGTCGCCCGCCGACCTCGACGCCGTCGTGCCGATCGAGCAGCGCGACCTGCTGTCGTACGCCCCGGTGACCTCGCAGCACGTCGGCTCGGGCATGACCGTCCGCGCGCTCCTCCACGCGATGCTCCGCTCCAGTGACAACGCGGCGGCGAACCTGCTCGTCGCGCGGGTCGGCGGCCCGTCGGTCGTGCAGCAGTGGCTCCGCGGGATCGGTGACCAGGTGACACAGGTCGTCCGGATCGAGCCGGAGCTCAACGAGGCCACCCCGGGCGACGACCGTGACACGACCACGCCGGCCCAGTTCGCCGCGGACCTGCGGACGGTCCTGCTCCGCGACGCCCTGCAGCCGGACGACCGGGAGCTGCTCGTCGACACGATGGTCGGCACCACCACCGGCGACGCGACGATCCGCGCCGGGGTGCCGACGGGTTGGACCGTCGCGGACAAGACCGGCACCGGCTCCCACGGGGTGCGGAACGACGTCGGGATCGTCACACCACCCGGCGGGGCCCCGATCGTCCTCGTCGTGATGACCAGCCGGTCGACGGCGGACGCCGAGCCGGACGACGCACTCGTCGCCGCGGCCACCCGGACGGCCGTCGCGGCGCTGCACGGCTGACGCCGACGCGCGGACGACGGACGGGAGGCTCCCCACCAGCTGGTGGGGAGCCTCCCGTCCGACGTCCGGTTGCGTCAGGAGACCGGCTTGCTGTCGTCGATCCAGCCCGCGAGCTTCGTCATGTAGTCGGCCTGCGAGGCGTAGTCGAGGGCGGGGAACGTCCAGCTGTGGACCTGGCCGGCCTCGAGGGCCGCGTTGTCCGCGAACGTCGGCTGCTTCTCGAGGTCGGCGACCTGGTAGCCCTGCTGCGACAGCAGGATCATGTCGCCCGAGATCTGGCCCGCGTTCTCCCAGCTGTAGATGCCCCAGTACCAGCCCTTCGGCTTCGGGACGACGAAGTCGACGCCGAAGTCGGTGTACATCTGCAGCGTCGGCTCGTCGGACGGGCGGGTGACGTAGGCGCCGTCGCCGTCCGCGTACATCGAGACGATGGAGAGGTCGTTCTCCTGCACTGCCTTCTGCAGGGCGCCCTTGGCGGTGTCGAAGTCCTGCTCGGCGGCCTCGACCGTGTCTTCCTCCGCCCCGAGCGACTCGGCCAGGTCGGCGATGTGCTCGATGACGTCCTCGCCCTCGCCGCCCCACTTGACCTGGGCGATCGGTGCGATGGACGCGACCTGCTCCTCCTGCTCCTTGTCCTTGAAGCCGTAGGCCGGCTGCGTGGTGTCGAGCGTGCCCTTGGTGTCCGTCGGGTAGACCGAGGTGACGACGAGGTCGGGCTTCAGGGCCGCGAGCTTCTCGAGGTCGATGTCGCCGTAGCCGGTGCCGAGCTGGGTGATGCCCTTCGTGGCCAGGCCCTCGAAGCGCTGGTCCTTCGCCATGGTCAGCTGGCCGAAGGTGCCGACCGGGCGCAGTCCGTACTCGATGAACGAGATCACGATGTCGTTGAGGACCACGACGCGCTTCGGGGTGTGGTCGACCTTGACGGTCGCTCCGGTGGCGTCCTCGTACGACCAGGCGCGGGAGGACGCGCTCGTGGCGTCGCCGGCGTCGTCGGATCCACCGGTGCTCGAGCAGCCGGTGAGGATGAGGGCCGTCGCGGTGACGGCGGTCAGGAGGGCGGCACGGACCGTGCCGCGGCGGAGAGTGTTCACATTAGGTGAGCCTAACCTAACCTGAGTGGATGTACCAGTTCCGGCACGGTTCCCGGCCGGGAGGCGCGTCACGCGTCGTGTTCGTCGGCCTCCGGGACCACCATGGGCGCCCCCGTCACCGGGTCCGGGACCACGCGGGCGAGGAGGCCGAACGCCCGCTCGAGGACGGCCGGGGTGAGGACCTCGGCGGGTGTGCCGTCGGCCACGACACCGCCGTCGTGGAGGACGACGAGCCGGTCGGAGTAGCGCGCGGCCAACGTCAGGTCGTGCAGGACCATCACGACCGTGGAGCCCTGCTCCCGGTTGATCCGTCGGACGAGCCGGAGGACGTCGAGCTGGTGCGCGAGGTCCAGGTAGGTCGTCGGTTCGTCGAGCAGGAGCGTGTCCGCCCGCTGCGCCAGCACCAGGGCGATCCAGGCCCGCTGGCGCTGTCCGCCGGACAGACTCGCGACGTCGCGGTGGGCGACCTCGGTCAGGCCGGTGGCCGCGATGGCGTCCTCGGCCACGGCAGCGTCCTCCACCGTCCACGGGCGGGCCCAGGACTGGTGCGGGTTCCGGCCGCGCATCACCAGGTCGAGCACGCTCGTGCCGGCCGGAGCGAGGGGCGACTGCGGCAGGATCGCGAGCTTCCGCGCGACGGCCCGGTTCGGTTCCTTCCGGATCGGCGAGCCGTCCAGGAGCACCTCGCCGGCCTGCGGCTTGAGCACGCGGCCGAGCGCCTTGAGGAGTGTCGACTTGCCGCACCCGTTCGCACCGAGGAACGTGGTCACGGTGCCGCGCTCGATCGTCAGGTCGAGGTCCCGGATGACCGCGGTCCGGTCGTAGCCCACGGACAGGCCACGGGCCTCCAGGACGGGGGCGGCGTGCTCGCGAGCGGCGGCCGGCGTCGCGGGCGCGACCGAGGGGGTCGTCGTGGTCATCGGGACATCTCCTTGCGGTGACGGATGAGGAGCCAGATCAGGTACGGGGCGCCGATCACGGTCGTGACGATGCCCACCGGTACCTGCCAGGGGAAGGCCGAGCGGGCGAGCAGGTCCGCGCCGAGGACCAGGACCGCGCCGAGCGCTGCCGACAGCAGCAGCGGCGGCCGGTTCGTCCCCGCGACCCGCAGCGCGATCTGCGGGACCACGAAGGCGACGAAGCCGACCGGACCGGCGGCCGCGACCGCAGCGGCGGTGAGCACGACTGCCAGCCCGATCACGAGCAACCGGTGGCGCTGGACGCCCAGGCCGACGCCGGTGGCGACCTCGTCGCCGAGCTGCCCGATGCCGAGTGCGGCCGAGGTCGCCAGGGCGATCGGCACCCCGACCGCGGCGATCACCAGCAGCGGCCACACCGTCGTCCACGAGGTGCTCGACAGACTGCCGACCAACCACTGTGACGCGGCCGTGGCCTGGGTGATCTTCGCGCGGACGAGCAGGTAGCTCGTCACGGCGTCGAGCGTCGCACTGACCCCGATGCCGACCAGGATCAGCCGGTGGCTCTGCACGCCGCCGCGCCAGCCGAGACCGTAGACGATCGTCGCCGCGACCAGGGCACCGATCGTCGCGGCGACCGGGATGCCGCCACCGAGGACCAGCGCGCTGACCGAGGAACTGCCGCCGCCGAGGACGACCGCCGCCACCGCGCCGACGCTCGCGCCGGAGGTCACGCCGATGATGTCCGGCGTCCCGAGCGGGTTGCGGGTGAAGGTCTGCGTCAGGGCTCCGGCGACCGCGAGCGTCAGGCCGACGAGTGCACCGGTCAGGACGCGGGGGAGGCGCAGGGTCGTCACGATGAACTGGTCCGGCCCGGACTCCAGGCCGAGCAGGGCGCGGACGACGGTGCCCGGGGTGATGAACGTCGAGCCGATCGCGACACCGAGGACGACGAGCAGCAGTGCGGCGACGACCGCGATGACGGAGGTGGTGAGGACGCGGGGGCGCCAGGCGAGGCCGACCGGGCCGATCCGGATGCCGCGACGGGGGGCGGTGGCGGTCGGCGCGGGACCTGGCGTCGGCGCCGACGGGTTCGTGGGCGTGCCGGTGTCGACCCGCGTGGTGGCGCTCACAGTGAGACCAGCGATCGTCGGCGGGCGACGGCGACGAACACCGGACCGCCGATGACGGCCAGGACGATGCCGACCTCGACCTCGGCGAACCCGCCGATCAGCCGCCCGACGACGTCCGCGGCCAGGACGAGCACGGCCCCGAGCAGCGCCGACGCCGGCAGGGTCCACCGGTGACCGGTCCCGACCACGGCTCGGGCGACGTGCGGCACGGTCAGCCCGACGAATGCGATCGGACCGGCCGCGGCGGTGGCGCCGGCGGCCAGCAGGGTGATGCCGCCGAGGCCGACGAGCCGCGCGGTGAGCAGGTCCTCGCCGAGGCCCTTCGCCAGCTCCGACCCGAGGCCGAGTGCGTCGAGGGCGCGGGTGTTCCAGATCGCGAGCACCAGGCCGACGGCCATGAACGGCCATGCCGCAGCGAGCACGTCGAGCTGCCGACCGGACAGGGACCCGACGACCCACAGGCGGTAGGCGTCGAGGGAGTCCTGGTCGGTGAGCACGATGAAGGACGACAGCGCGCCGAGCAGGGCGGACACGGCGGCCCCCGCCAGGGCGAGCGGCACCGGGCTGGCGGTCCCACTGCCGGCGACGGTCACCGAGAAGACCACGACGCTCGCGACGACCGCGCCGACGAGGGCGAACCAGACCGAGGCGCTGGTGCTCGTCACGCCGAACACGAACACGCCGAGGACGACCGCCAGGCCGGCGCCCGCGGAGACGCCGAACAGACCGGGGTCGGCGAGGGGGTTGCGGGTGTGCCCCTGCATGAGCAGGCCCGCGATCCCGAGCGCGGCACCGACGCTCGCGCCGATCAGGGTGCGCGGGACACGGGAGCCCCAGACGACGGCCTCGTCGGTCCCCGATCCGGTGCGGGTCAGGCCGGCGAACACCCGGTCGGCACCGATGTGGTTGCTGCCGAGGAGCATGCTCGCGACCGCCGCGGCGAGGACCAGTACGGCCAGCCCGAGCAGCACCGCCGCACGACGTCGAGCCGTCCGTCGGTGCACCCCGGAGGCGCCGATCACCGCTCCGGGCAGGGCGGCGGGCGCGGTCCGGACAGCGAGGGGAGGGGGTGGCACGGAAGCCATATTAGGTTAGCCTTCCCTCATGGCGAAGATCCCGAGGCTGATGCCCGAGAACCCGCGGCTGTTCCGGGCGAGTGTCGTCCGCACCGAACGGCACACCCCGTCGATCCACCGCGTCACCATCGCGAGCGACGAGATCCGCGCCTTCCCGTTCCTGGGCTTCGACCACTGGTTCCGCCTGTTCCTGCAACGCCCCGAGCAGGACACCTTCGTGATGCCCGAGATCGACGGCGCCAAGTGGTGGCCGCAGTACCTGCGCATCCCCGAGGCCTCGCGCCCGCACTGCGCCAACTACACCGTCGCCGGGCACCGGCCCGAACTCGGCGAGATGGACATCGACTTCGTGGTGCACACCACCGCCGACGGCCAGCTCGAGGGCCGCGCCGCGATCTGGGCCTGCGCCGCCCGCCCCGGCGACGAACTCGCGCTCCTCGACCAGGGCTGCATCTTCGACTGCCCGGACGACGCCAGCGAGGTCGTCATCGCCGCCGAGGAGACCGGCCTGCCCGCCGTCGTCGGCATCGCCCGGTCCCTGCCGCGCGACACCGTCGGCCGCATCATCCAGGAGGTCCCCTCGGCGCTCGACATCCGCGACCTGGACGCGCCCGTCGGGGTCACCGTCACCTGGCTCGTCCGCGGTGACGCCTCCGCGGTGCCCGGACGTGCGGCGCTCGCCGAACTGCAGCGGCACGTGCCCTGTGACGACCTCGGCTACGCGTTCGTCGTGGGGGAGTCCCGGCTCGCAACCGAGGGCCGCCGCCACCTGCACCGAGCGGGGCTGCCCAAGTCGCGCATCACCTTCTCGGGGTTCTGGAAGCACGAGGCACGCCAGCCCGCGATGGCCTGAGAGCCTGCTTCGGCTCGATCGCGGGGCCCCCGCCTGTGGCACGCTTGCTGCATGGGGGAACACACGGACGACCTGCGCCGGGGGCGCACCCGGCGAGCGACCGCGACGGCGGTCGTGCTCACCGCTCTGCTGCTGGTGACCGGGTGCTCGATGCTGCCCGGCAGCGCCGGCTCCGACACGGCATCGAGCCAGCGGGCGACGCCGCACCGCACGCCCACCGCCCGTGCCACGCCCACCCCGAGCAGTCCAGGTCGGCGACGACGCCGAAGTCCCCGCGGACCCGGAACGCGATGTCCGACGGGCCGGTGCCGGAGACGGTCGCGGGAGCAC
>NZ_QKSL01000024.1:0-32041 GCF_003234615.1 Curtobacterium sp. MCPF17_001 | reverse complement strand
CCACCCCCGCCAGCGCCGCCGCCACGGCGCCCACGTCGTCCTCGTCGTTCCAGAGGTGGAACGCGATCCGCAGCCGTCCGGGCGGGGGCGGGACGGGCCTCCCGGGCCGCTAGCATTGCCGGGTCCGCCCGCAACACCGAGCACCCAGCTCGGCGAACACAGGAGCTCCACGTGGCACAGCCCTCCCGTCTCGACAGCGTCATCGCCCTGGCCAAGCGCCGTGGGTTCGTCTTCCAGTCGGGGGAGATCTACGGCGGATCCCGCTCCGCATGGGACTACGGGCCCCTCGGTGTGGAGCTCAAGGAGAACATCAAGCGCCAGTGGTGGCAGCGGTTCGTCCGCGGCCGCGGTGACATGGTCGGCTTGGACTCCGCCGTCATCCTGCCCCGCAAGGTGTGGGAGGCCTCCGGGCACGTCGCGACCTTCACCGACCCGCTCGTCGAGTGCCTGCACTGCCACCACCGCTTCCGCGAGGACCACCTGCTCGAGGCGTTCGAAGCGAAGAAGGGCCGCGCGCCCGAGGGCGGCATGGCCGAGATCGCCTGCCCGAACTGTGGCACCCGCGGCGAGTGGACCGAGCCCCGCGAGTTCAGCGGCATGCTCAAGACCTACCTCGGCCCGGTCGAGTCGGAAGAGGGCCTGAACTTCCTGCGCCCCGAGACCGCCCAGGGCATCTTCGTCGACTTCGCGCAGGTCGTCACGACCAGCCGCATGAAGCCCCCGTTCGGCATCGGTCAGGTCGGCAAGGCGTTCCGCAACGAGATCACACCGGGCAACTTCATCTTCCGCACGCGTGAGTTCGAGCAGATGGAGATCGAGTACTTCGTCCCGCCGGCCTCGGCACAGGAGCACTACGAGCAGTGGATCGCCGACGCCGTCGCGTTCTACACGGACCTCGGCATCGACCCGGAGAACCTCCGCCGCTTCGACGTGCCGGACGGTGAGCGGGCGCACTACTCCGACGCGACCGCCGACATCGAGTACCGCTTCGGGTTCGCCGGCACCGAGTGGGGCGAGCTCATGGGCGTCGCGAACCGCACCGACTTCGACCTGAAGAACCACATCGAGGCGTCGGGGCAGGACCTCCGCTACTTCGACCAGGCCGCGAACGAGAAGTACGTGCCGTACGTCATCGAGCCGTCCTTCGGCCTGACCCGTGCGCTCATGGCGTTCCTGCTCGACTCCTACCACGAGGACGAGGCCCCGAACGCGAAGGGCGGCGTCGACAAGCGCACCGTCCTGCGCCTGGACCCGCGCCTGGCGCCCGTGAAGGCCGCGGTCCTGCCGCTGTCCCGCAACGAGCAGCTGTCGCCGGTCGCCCGCGGCCTGGCCGACGACCTGCGCAAGACGTGGAACGTGGACTTCGACGACGCCGGCGCGATCGGTCGTCGCTACCGTCGCCACGACGAGATCGGCACACCGTTCTGCATCACGGTCGACTTCGACACGCTCGAGGACAAGGCCGTCACGGTGCGCGAGCGCGACACGATGGGCCAGGAGCGCGTCGGCCTCGACCGCCTGCAGGGCTTCCTGGCCGAGCGGCTGCTCGGCGCGTAGCGGCCCGGTCCCGGCCGCGCGGTACCGGCCGCGCGGTGCCGGTCGGACTCGCCCAACAGGAACCGCCCCGCGCCACGGGATCCCGTGGCTCGGGGCGGTTTCCGTTGTGCCCAGCCGGACGACGCCGTGTCGCCGTGTCGCCGTGTCGCCGTGCCGCCGTGCCGCCGGTGCCGCCGGGAATGCGCGGCACCGGCGCGCGTTGGGCTCAGCATGGACGACTCCGTGAAGGTCGATGTCTGGTCGGACATCGCCTGCCCCTGGTGCTACATCGGCAAGCGCAAGTTCGAAGCGGGCGTCTCCGCCTTCGGCGGCCCGGTCGAGGTCGAGTACCACTCCTTCGAGCTCAGCCCGGACACCCCCGTCGACTTCGAGGGCACCGAGGCCGAGTTCCTCTCGCAGCACAAGGGCCTGCCGGTGCAGCAGGCGCAGCAGATGATCGACCAGGTCGCGGGCATCGCCGCCCAGGTCGACCTGCACTACGACTACGACGCCCTCCGCCACACGAACACGGTCAAGGCGCACCAGGTCATCCACCTCGCCAAGCAGCACGGCAAGCAGCTCGAGATGGTCGAACGCCTCTTCGCCGCGTACTTCGAGCGGGGCGAGCACGTCGGGCAGGACGACTCGCTGGCCGACCTCGCCGCCGAGGTCGGCATCGACCGCGACGAGGTGCTCGCCACCCTCCGCGAGGACAGCCAGCTCGCCGCGGTCCGCGCCGACCAGTCCCAGGCGCAGGCGTACGGCATCAACGGCGTGCCGTTTTTCGTGATCGACGGCAAGTACGGCGTCTCGGGCGCGCAGGACCCGGCTGCGTTCGAGCAGGTCCTCCGCCAGGTCGTCGCGCTCCGCGAGTCGACGCCGCAGGAGGTCGCCGAGGCAGCCCAGCGCGCCGACGACGACGCGGCAGCGGATGCCGGGGCGACCCGATGACGGGCGCGTGGGTGGCTGCCGGGGACGGGTCGGGCCTCCCGGCCGGCCTGGGCTCACGCGAGCCGGTACCGACGCGTCGCGAAGGGGCGGGGCGGCCGAGCTCGTGGGGAGAGGGACGACCCGCCCTGCTGACGTTCGTGACACCCGGCGGCGCTCCCGTCTGCGAGGGCGACTCGTGCTTCGTGCCGGGCGCCGAGGGGGACTGGTCCGAGGTCCCGGACTGACGGCGTCCGCCGACACGGGCCGCCGCGGCCCGCTCCGTGCCACGCCCGCCGTCACCGTCCGCGTCGACATGCGCAAAAGGTGGGCGATCGGTGCGACGCGCGCGGTGGGGCGCGACCGGTGCGACGTGCCAAGTGGGGCGCGACCGGCGCGCTGCGCGACGCCCGTCAGGGGCGGACGGGTTCCTCGTCGGTGATGTCGGCGACCGTCGCGCCGTAGGCGGCGACGAGGGCATCGCCGTCGACGAAGGCGCTCGCGCCGTGCCGCCCGGCACCGAGGGCGATCCGTCGCCCGAGCACCCGCTCGTCCGCGTACACCGGCAGGTCACCCGTGGCCCCGATCGGGGTGATGGTGCCGCGCTCGTAGCCGCTCGCATCGAGGGCGGTCGCCGCATCGGGCATCGAGAGCTTGTTCACGCCGACGACCGTGCGGAGCTTCTTCCACGCGATGCTCCGGCCGCCGGGGACGAGCGCGAGCAGGAAGCCGCCGTCGTGCCGCTTCACCACGAGCGTCTTGACGATGTCGCCCGGGTCGATGCCGAGCAGGGCCGCCGCGCCCTCGAGGGAGTCGGCCGCGGGTCGTTCGACGACCTGCACGTCGAGGCCGCGGGTGGCAGCGTCGGAGTCGAAGCGGGTGACGGCATCCGGAACGGTCATGTGGAGAACGCTACCCGCGGGCGACGACGTGGGAGAATGGAGGTCGTATGACGATCACACAAGCAGCAGCACCACTGCGCATCGGCCCGATCCAGGTCGATGCGCCCGTCGTGCTCGCCCCGATGGCCGGCATCACGAACATGGCGTACCGCCGCCTCTGCCGTGAGTACGGCGCCGGGTTGTACGTGTGCGAGATGATCACGTCCCGTGCCCTGGTCGAGCGGACGCCCGAGTCGATGCGGCTCATCCGGCACCACGAGTCCGAGACCCCGCGGTCGATCCAGCTGTACGGCGTCGAGCCGAACACCGTCGCCGAAGCCGCCACGATCCTGGTCGGCGAAGACCGCGCGGACCACATCGACCTCAACTTCGGGTGCCCGGTGCCGAAGGTCACGCGCAAGGGCGGTGGAGCGGCGCTGCCGTGGAAGCTCGACCTGTTCCGTGACCTCGTCACGAAGACCGTCAAGGCCGCAGGCGACGTCCCGGTCACCGTGAAGATGCGCAAGGGCATCGACGGCGACCACCTGACCTACCTCGACGCCGCCCGCATCGCGCGTGACGCCGGTGTCGCGAGCGTCGCGCTGCACGCCCGCACCGCCAACGAGCACTACTCCGGGCAGGCCGACTGGTCGGCCATCGCGACCCTCAAGGAGACGATCACCGACATCCCGGTCCTCGGCAACGGGGACATCTGGTCGGCCGCCGACGCCCTGCGGATGGTCGACGAGACCGGCTGCGACGGCGTGGTCGTCGGTCGTGGGTGCCTCGGCCGCCCGTGGTTGTTCGGCGACCTCGCGGCGGCGTTCCGTGGCGAGGACCTCCGTGCGGCGCCGAGCCTCGGCGACGTCGCGGTCGCCTTCCGTCGGCACGCCGAGCTGCTCGTCGAGTTCTTCGAGTCGGAAGAGCACGGTTGCCGGGACATCCGGAAGCACGTGGCCTGGTACTTCAAGGGCTACCCGATCGGTGGCGAGGTCCGCTCCGGCCTGGCGATGGCCTCCAGCCTGCAGGAGATCGACGACCTGCTCGGCCAGCTCGACTGGACCGCGCCCTACCCCGGCGCCGACGTCGAGGGCCCGCGTGGTCGTGCCGGTCACGCGAAGCGGACCGCGCTGCCGGACCGCTGGCTCGAGAGCCGCGACGTCGACTCGGAGTTCCGCAAGGTCCTGGCCGCCGCCGAGATGCACCACAGCGGCGGATGAGCGCCACCTCGTCGTACGGTCCGGCCGACGCCGACCGCTGGTTCCCCGAGGAACACGGGAACCGGCGGAGCGACTTCGCCCGTGACCGTGCCCGCCTGCTGCACTCCAGTGCGCTGCGACGCCTGGCCGCGAAGACCCAGGTGCTCAGTCCGACGACGGGCCTGGACTTCGCCCGGAACCGCTTGACCCACTCGCTCGAGGTCGCCCAGGTCGGGCGCGAGCTCGCGGACAGCTTGGGGCTCGATCCGGACGTCGTCGACACCGCATGCCTGGCGCACGACATCGGCCACCCGCCGTTCGGCCACAACGGCGAGACCGCGGTCAACGCCTGGGCCGCCGGCATCGGCGGGTTCGAGGGCAACGCGCAGACCCTCCGACTGCTCACCCGGCTCGAGCCGAAGGTCTACGGCGACGACGGACGCGCCTACGGACTGAACCTGACGCGCGCCTCACTCGACGCCAGCTGCAAGTACCCGTGGCCGGCATCCCAGGGCGTCGGCGAAGCATCGTCCGGGCGCACGAAGTTCGGCTTCTACGACGACGACCACGAGGCGTTCGCCTGGCTCCGCGCCGGCGCACCCCGTCGGCAGCGCTGCATCGAGGCCCAGGTGATGGACCTTTCCGACGACATCGCGTACTCGGTGCACGACTTCGAGGACGCCGTGGTCGCGGGCTTCATCGACGTCGCAGCGCTCGGGGACCGGGTCGGTGAGAACGACATCGTCACCGCCATGCACGCGTGGGTGGGCGACGACCTCAGCCGCGACGAACTGCTCGAGGCGTTCGACCGGCTGCGTGGGATGTCGCTCTGGATGACCGCCTACGACGGCTCCCGGCAGGACCAGGCCCGTCTCAAGAACCTGACCAGTCAGCTCATCGGCCGGTTCGCCCGCACCGCGACGACCGCCACGCGGCAGGCGTACGCCTCCGGGTCGCTCGTCCGGTTCGCGGCGAGCGTGGTCACCCCGCCGGAGATCATCGGCGAGATCGCCGTCCTCAAGGGCATCGTCGCGGCGTTCGTGATGACGCAGGGGGACCGGCAGCCGGTCTACGAGGACCAGCGACGGATCCTGACCGAGTTGCTCGACGCGATCGCCGCGCGTGCGGACTCGGCGCTCGAGCCCGGGTTCGCCGCCGACTGGCGCGCCGCCGGGGACGACGCCGGGCGGCTCCGCGCCGTCGTCGACCAGGTCGCCAGCCTCACGGACCAGGGTGCCCTGGCGTGGCACAAGCGCCTGGTCGTGGGGGAGCGCGAGCCCGTCCACATCGCGGTCTGAGTCGTCGCCGACCACCCCCGTCCACGCCGGTCGGTCGTCGTCGGCGCGCCGAACTAGAATCGTCGGGTGGCAGGGCTGATCGCGCGGAACGACATCGACGAGGTCCGCGCGCGCGTCAACATCGCCGACGTCGTGGGCGACTACGTCACGCTGAAGTCCGCCGGCGTCGGCTCACTCAAGGGCCTGTGCCCGTTCCACGACGAGCGCACCCCGTCGTTCCACGTCCGCCCCCAGGTCGGCCGGTACCACTGCTTCGGCTGCGGCGAGGACGGTGACGTCTTCAGCTTCCTGATGTCGCAGGACCACACGACGTTCCAGGAAGCCGTCGAGCGGATGGCCGCGAAGATCGGCTTCACGCTCCACTACGAAGAGGGCGACGGCCCCCGCACCGACTACAACGCCCGGGCCCGGCTGATCGCGGCGAACGAGGCCGCGCTGGCGTTCTTCACCGCACAGCTGACCACGGCCGCCGCCGAGCCGGCACGCCGGTTCCTCGGGGAGCGCGGCTTCGACCCGGCCGCGGCGCAGCACTTCGGCGTGGGCTTCGCCCCCAAGTCGTTCGACGCGCTCAAGGACCACCTCCGCGGCCTGCGGTTCAGCATCGACGAGATCGTCGCCGCCGGGCTCGTCAGCCAGGGTGACCGCTCCCCGTACGACCGGTTCCGCGGACGCCTGATGTGGCCGATCCGTGACGTCACCGGGGCGACGATCGGCTTCGGTGCCCGTCGCCTGCTCGAGGACGACAAGGGCCCGAAGTACCTCAACACGCCGGAGACCCCGATCTACCACAAGAGCCAGGTGCTCTACGGGCTCGACCTGGCCCGCAAGGAGATCGCGAAGGGCAAGCAGGTCGTCATCGTCGAGGGCTACACCGACGTCATGGCGTGCCACCTCGCCGGCATCACCACCGCGGTCGCCACCTGTGGCACGTCGTTCGGCGTCGACCACATCAAGGTCCTCCGCCCGATGCTCGGCGACTCCGCCGGACAGCACGTCTCGCAGCTCGGGCAGATCGTGTTCACGTTCGACCCGGACGAGGCGGGGCAGCGCGCCGCCTCCCGCGCGTTCGCCGAGGAGCAGCGGTTCGCCTCGCAGACGTACGTCGCGGTCGCCCCGGGCGGGCTCGACCCGTGCGACCTCCGTCTGGCCCGCGGGGACGACGCGATCCGCCGCCTGGTGGAGAACCGCCGCCCGATGTTCGAGTTCATGATCCGCCGCCGGCTCGACGGCCACGACCTGGACACCGTCGAGGGCCGGGTCGGTGGGCTCCGCGAGTGCGCACCCGTCATCGCGGACATCCGCGACCGGGCACTCGCCGACGGCTACATCCGGAACACCGCCGGGTGGCTCGGGATGGACATCGAGGACGTCCGCCGTGCGGTCGCCGCGGTCCGTCGGCGTCCAGCGGACGGCGGGCAGGGCTCTCGTGCGGGAGGCGCGTCCGGCGCCGGGCAGAACGGTTCCGGCAACGGGACGAACGGTTCCGGACACAACGGTGATGGTCCGGTCGTGCCCGAGGAACCGCAGGCGAGCATCCGGTCGCTGCCGGACGACCCGATCGCGCGGATGGAGCGCGACGCGGTGATGGCGATGGTGCAGCAGCCGCAGTCCGTCGGCGTCCCACTGCTCGCGCTGGCGGCGTCGGCGACGTTCTCGGCGCGCATGCTCTCGGTCGTCCGCGACGCCGTCATCGCGAACATCGACGCGGTGGGGGACCGGGCGTGGCTCGAAAAGCTGCTCGGCGACGTACCGGCACCGTTCCGCTCCCTCGTGCAGGAGCTCGCGCTCGCACCGATCCCGGCCCGCTCGGACGAGGACCTGGCGATCTACTGCCGCGGCATCGTGGTGGCCCTGGTGGAACGCGACCTGCTCGCGCGGAAGGCATCGCTGCTCGGACAACTGCAGCGCACCGACCCGTCCGACCAGGAGCGTCGGGCAGATGTGCAGCGCCAGCTGATGGACCTCGACGCCCAGCGGATGCGGCTCCGCGCGGACACTCCCGGCGCCTGAACGCACCGCGGCGCCTCGCCCTGCCGAGGAGCGTCGAGTACGCCCGGGACGCCGGCGATCCCCGCGGAACCGAGGAGTTGCCCAACGCAACAGTCGACGTCCGGGCGCAAGGAAGCTGCGCGCCGCGCCGGGCACACTGCCTCTGATCATGCGCTCGCAGGCGCGATCCTGCGTTACAGCGGTGTAAACAATCGGTCCCCGGTGCCTCCTGATGTCTGGCAGGGTGTGACCATTGAACGTCCCTGCGACCGGACACAGCCCGTTCCACTCGGTCCCAGGACTCCTGCAACCACATCAGAGAGGCAATCGGACATGGCATCCGTTTCCAAATGGGGCAAGCGCACCCTCGCACTCGGCGCCGGCGCCGCGGCGACCGCGCTCGTCCTCACCGGCTGCGCAGGCGGCACCAGCGGTGGCTCCGGCGACCTCGACGGCCTGATCATCGGCACGACCGACAAGATCACGTCGCTCGACCCGGCCGGCTCGTACGACAACGGCTCGTTCGCCGTGCAGAACCAGGTGTTCCCGTTCCTCATGAACACCCCGACGGGCAGCCCGGACGTCGAGCCGGACATCGCCACGAAGGCGGAGTTCACCGACCCGACCACGTACGAGGTCACCCTGAAGAAGGGCCTCGAGTTCGCGAACGGCAACAAGCTCACCTCGAGCGACGTGAAGTTCTCGTTCGAGCGTGACCTGAAGATCAAGAACGACAACGGCCCGTGGTCGCTGCTCGCGAACCTCAAGAGCATCGACACGCCGGACGCCACGACGGTCGTCTTCCACCTCGACCACGCCGACCAGACCTGGCCGCAGGTGCTCTCCAGCCCCGCCGGTCCGATCGTCGACGAGGACGTGTTCTCGGCGACGAAGCTCACCAGCGCGGACGACATCGTCAAGGGCAACGCCTTCGCCGGCCAGTACAAGATCACCTCCTACAAGGAGAACGACCTGATCGCGTACGAGGCGAACGACAAGTACGACGGTGTCCTCGACAAGGCGAAGACCAAGGACGTCACCGCCCAGTACTTCACCAAGGAGACCGACCTGAAGCTCGCGGTCCAGAAGGGCGACGTCGACGTGGCGTACCGCTCCCTGACCCCGACCGACATCTCCTCGCTCCGCAAGGACTCGAAGCTGCAGGTCATCGACGGCCCCGGCGGCGAGATCCGCTACGTGGTCTTCAACTTCAAGACGCAGCCCTTCGGCACCGGCCAGAGCGACGCCGACGACGCGAAGGCACTGGCCGTGCGCCAGGCCGTCGCGGACGTCGTCGACCGTGACGAGCTCGCCAAGGAGGTCTACAACGACACCTACACGCCCGTCTACTCGATGGTGCCGGACGGTCTGACCGGTGCCGCGACGCCGTTCAAGTCGCTCTACGGTGACGGCAACGGTGCGCCGGACGTCGACAAGGCCAAGAAGACGCTGGCCGACGCCGGTGTCTCGGGCAAGATCGAGCTCGACATCCAGTACTCGCCGGACCACTACGGCTCGGCCTCGGACGACGAGTACGCCACGCTGAAGACCCAGCTCGAGGACTCCGGCCTGTTCACCGTGAACATCCAGTCGACGGTCTACACGACCTACGCCGTGGAGCGCACGAAGGACGCCTACCCGCTGTACCAGCTCGGTTGGTTCCCGGACTTCTCGGACGCCGACAACTACCTCTCGCCGTTCTTCACGAAGGACAACTTCGTGCAGAACCACTACGACGACCCGACCATCCAGGGTCTGATCGCCGACGAGCAGGAAGAGTCGGACGCCGACAAGCGTGCCGCGATCATCGAGAAGGCCCAGCAGCGTGAGGCCGAGCAGATCTCGACCCTGCCGCTCCTGCAGGGCAAGTCGGTCGCCGTGGCCGGCAAGGACGTCAAGGGTGTCACCCTCGACGCGTCCTTCAAGTTCCGCTACGGGACCATCACCAAGTAACCAGACGCACGGAAGGGGGCGCTCCCACGAGGAGCGCCCCCTCTCGGCGTCATGCGAAAGGCACAGACCCCGTGACCCTCACGAACCCAGAGGCGATCGAGACCGAGCCCACGAAACCCCAGGCACAGCGACGTGCCAAGGGACAGGGCGGCGGACTCGGCCGGTACATCCTCATCCGCTTCCTCCTGATCTTCCCGACCGTGTTCATCCTGGTGACACTGGTCTTCTTCCTGATGCGTGTCGTCGGGAACCCGATCACCGCCTCGGTCGGCGGGCGGCTCACGCCCACGCAGCTGCAGGAACGCCTGCACGCCGCGGGCTACGACCGCCCGGTGATCGTCCAGTACATCGAGTACCTCGGGCAGATCGTCCGCGGCGACTTCGGCTCGTCCGTCACCGACAACCGCCCGGTGACCGAGATCATCCTGCAGTACGGCGGCGCGACGGCCGAGCTGGTGTTCTACGCCCTCATCGTCGCCCTGGTGCTCGGCATCCCGCTCGGCATGCTCGCCGCGTACCTCCGCGACAAGTGGCCCGACGTGCTGCTCCGTGCCCTCGCGATCCTGACGTACGCGACGCCGGTGTTCTTCGGTGGCCTGCTGCTCAAGCTCGTCTTCTCGGTGTGGCTCGGATGGCTGCCGCTCGGCGACCGGGCCTCGACCCGGGTGCAACTCATCCTGGACCGGATCGAGAACCCCACCGGGGTGTTCCTCATCGACGCGATCCGCACCGGCAACGCCCAGATCATCAGCGACGTCCTGCAGCACGCGGTCCTGCCGGCGCTGACGCTCGGCCTGCTGACCGCCGGCATCTTCCTCCGCCTGGTGCGGGCGAACATGATCGGCTCCCTCGGGTCCGAGTACGTCGACGCCGCCCGTTCCCGGGGTGTGCGCGAGTCCCGGCTCGTCCGGACGCACGCGTTCCGTCCGGCGCTCGTGCCGATCATCACCGTGATGGGCCTGCAGATCGCGATGCTGCTCGGCGGCTCGGTGCTCACCGAGACCACCTTCGGCTGGCGGGGGCTCGGGTTCGAGCTCAACCAGTACCTGTCCGCCCGTGACTTCGTCGCCGTGCAGGGCATCGTCGCGATGCTGGCGGTGATCGTCGCCGTCACGAACTTCGTCGTCGACGTCGTCGCGGCGCTCATCGACCCGAGAGTGAGGTTCTGACGATGTCCGACATCACCCTCGTCGACCGCCACGAGCCGCTGTGGAAGCGGCTGCCCGTCGTCGTCCAGCTCCGTCGGAGCACCGGATGGCAGCGCGCCATGCTCATCGTCGGCGTGGTCATCTGCGCCCTCTACCTGCTCGTCGCGGTCTTCGCCCCGCTCATCGCGCCCTACGGCTTCGGTGACCAGCAGGGTGCCGACGGCGTGAACTTCCCCCGCACCGGTGCCCCGAGCGCCGAGCACATCTGGGGTACCACCGTCGGCGGCCTCGACGTGTTCAGTCGCGTCATCTACGGCGCGCGCACCGCGGTGCTCGTCGTCATCGTCGCGGTGGTGGTCTCCATCGCGATCGGCGTCGTGCTCGGAATGGTCTCCGGGTACATCGGCGGCTGGCTCGACCGCGTGCTCGTGGTCGTCGCCGACGCGATCTACGCGTTCCCGTCGCTGCTGCTCGCGATCGTCGTCTCGATCGTGGTCTCCGGCGGCCGGTCGACCTACTGGGGCGGCATCACGGCGGCGGCGATCTCGATCACCGTCGTCTACATCCCGCAGTACTTCCGGGTGGTCCGTGCCGAGGCCGTGCGCCTGAAGAACGACGCCTTCGTCGAGTCGGCCCGGGTCATCGGCACGAACCCGTGGCGCATCATGACGCGGCACGTGCTGCGGAACTCGACCCGGTCGCTGCCGTTGATCCTCACCCTGAACGCGAGCGACGCGGTGCTCACCTTGGCCGGCCTCGGCTTCCTCGGGTTCGGTATCGGCCCGACCCAGGGCGCCGAGTGGGGCTACGACCTCAGCCGTGCACTGTCCGACGTCGCGAGCGGCGTCTGGTGGACCGGCGTCTTCCCGGGCATCGCGATCGTGCTGCTCGTCCTCGGTGTGACGTTCATCGGCGAGAGCCTCAACGACATCTCCGATCCCCGCCTGCGCGCACGCCGGCGGTTGAAGCAGCTGGTCTCCACGCGCGACAAGGCGACCAACGCGGAAGGGGCAGCAGCATGACCGGCAGCACCACGGGCCTCCCGTCCGACACGGGCCGCACCGCGGCCGACCCGGTGGTCGTCGTCGACGACCTCACGGTGACCTTCGCGACCGACGGCGGCGCCGTCGACGCGGTCAAGGGCGTCAGCATCGACGTCCGCCCCGGCGAGGTCCTCGCGCTGGTCGGCGAGTCCGGCTCGGGCAAGTCGGTCACGGCGCGGAGCATGCTCCGGCTGATGCCCGAGACCGCGACGCTCGGCGGCGCGGTCCTGCTCGACGGCACCGACGTCGTGGCAGTCGGGTCGCAGAAGCTGCGTGAGCTGCGCGGCACCGCCGGTGCCATGGTCTTCCAGGAGCCGTCGACCGCACTGAACCCGGTCTTCACCGTCGGGTGGCAGATCGCCGAGGGGCTGCGCGCACACGGTGGTGTCTCCAAGAAGGAGGCCCGCGCGAAGGCGATCGACTACCTGCGTCGCGTCGGCATCCCCGACCCGGAGACGCGCGTCGACCACTACCCGCACCAGTTCTCCGGCGGACAGAAGCAGCGCGTCGTCATCGCGAGCGCACTCGCCCTCGAGCCGAGCGTCATCATCGCCGACGAGCCGACCACCGCCCTCGACGTGACGGTGCAGGCCGAGATCCTCGACCTGCTCCGCCGGTGCCGCGACGAGTTCGGCGCGGCGATCGTCATCATCACGCACAACATGGGCGTCGTCGCCGACCTGGCCGACCGCGTCGCCGTGATGTACCAGGGCGAGGTCGTCGAGGAAGCCCCCGTGGAGCAGCTCTTCGCCGCACCGCAGGCCGACTACACGAAGCGCCTCCTCGCCGCCGTGCCCCGGCTCGAGGCATCGACCGGCGTCGCCCGTCGTGCCCTCATCACCGAGGACGTCGAGCCGGTCGTGTCCGCGAAGGGGCTCGAGATCGAGTACCCGGGGCGGCTCGGCTCGCCCGCGTTCCGCGCGGTCAAGGGCGTCGACCTGGCGATCCGGCCCGGTGAGGTCCTCGGCCTGGTGGGGGAGTCCGGCTCGGGCAAGACCACCATCGGTCGCGCCATCGCCGGCCTGACGAAGATCACCGGTGGCTCGCTCAACGTCCTCGGCACCGAGATGCTCGGGTACAAGGAGCGCGACTTCAAGCGGCTGCGGAAGGACATCGGGTTCGTCTTCCAGGACCCGGCGACCTCCTTCAACCCGCTGCTGACGATCGCCGAGTGCGTCGCCGAGCCGCTCGTCGTGCACGGGGTCGCCTCGTCGCCCCGTGCCGCGCGCAAGCAGGTGGACGAGCTGATGGAGGCCGTGCAGCTGCCCGCCGCGTACGGCGACCGGTACCCGCACGAGCTCTCCGGCGGACAGCGGCAGCGTGCCTCGCTCGCGCGGTCGCTGGCGCTCCGGCCGAAGCTGCTCATCGCCGACGAGCCGACGAGCGCGCTCGACGTGTCGGTCCAGGCGCGCGTGCTGGAGCTGTTCCTCGAGCTCCAGCAGGACTTCGGCTTCGCGTCGCTGTTCATCAGCCACGACCTGGCCGTCGTGGGTGCACTGTCCGACCGGATCGCCGTGCTGTACCGCGGTGACCTGGTCGAGACCGGCACCACGGCCGAGGTGCTCGGCGCCCCGCAGCACCCGTACACGCGGCGGCTGCTCGCCTCGCTGCCGGTGCCGGACCCGACGGAGCAGGCGGAGCGACGGCGTACGCTGGAGCGACTGGAGCAGGCCGGGGCCTGACCGACGGTGACACACCGTCGGGTGCACCCCGACCAGCCAGGAGGCCCGGCCACGTCCGCGACGCACGTCGCGCGGACGAGTGGTCCGGGCCTCCCGTCCGGTGTGGACCGCGGCAGGGCGCGCGCGGCAGGAGAAGGGGTTCCATGACCGGGGAGAACGGTCCGGCCGTCGTCGCGGACGACGTCAGCATCGAGTACCGGGGCGGGCCGGTGAAGAACCCGATCCGCGCGGTCGACGGCGTGAGCCTGACGCTCGGGTGGGGTGAGATCCTCGCGGTGCTCGGCGAGTCCGGCTCCGGGAAGTCCACCTTCGCCGCCGCCGTCGCCGGACAGCTCGGGACGCACGGCGAGGGGGAGGGCGCGCACCGTCGTCGGATCGTCGGCGGGGAGCTCAGCGTGCTCGGCCAGCCGACACGTCGGCTCCGGCAGTCCTCGCGGCGCTACACCCGCCTGACCGGGCAGATCGGCTACCTGCCGCAGGACGGCGCGGACCGGCTGCGTCCGGACCTGCTCGTCGGCGAGGCGATCGCCGAACCGATCTACGCCCGCGACCGCCGGTTCGACCGGAAGGAAGCCGGACTCATCGTCGCCCGTCTGGTCGACGCGGTCCACCTGCCGCTCGGTGTGCTCCGGCTCAACACGTGGGAGCTGTCCAGCGGGCAGCGCCAGCGCGTCGCCCTGGCCCGTGCGCTCGTCCTCGAGCCGGAGCTGCTCGTCGCGGACGAACCCGCGCGCGGCGTCGACGTGCTCGTCCGCCAGTCCGTCCTGGAGGCCCTGGCCAGCCTCCAGCGGCACCGCCAGTTCGCCGCGATCGTCGTCTCGAGCGACCTCCGTGAAGCACGGGCGTTGGCGGACCGGGTCGCGGTCATGAGCGGGGGACGACTCGTCGGGCTCGGCACCTTCGACGAGGTCCTCGACAACCCGTTGGACCCGTACGTCAGGACACTCGCGGCGACGGCGTCGCGACCGGTGAAGCGCAAGCCGGCCACGGCCGGCCGCGGAGGAGTGCGGCAGGCATGAGCGGTGCGACAGACAAGAGCGGTGCGACGGGCACGAGCGGTGCGACAGGCGCCGGCGAGCAGCAGGCACGGGGTCACCGCGCGGTGGTGACCGACGCCGGGCGACCCTTGCCGGTCGGCATCCCGACGCCCGGGTCGGTGACGATCCTGCCGACGTCGACCGCACTGCACGAGGACGCGGTGCGCCGCGCCGGCGGCAGCCTGGCCGACCTGGGCGACGACACCCGCGGCATCGTGTGGCTCGACGCCGGCGATCCGGACGGCCTGCAGGACGCCTTGACGACCACGCCCGGGGTGACCTGGGTGCAGCTGCCGTTCGCGGGCGTCGACGCCTTCGCGCACCTGATCGCCGAGCACGGCGACCGCGTGCTCTTCACCTCGGCCAAGGGCGCCTACGCGGAACCGGTCGCCGAGCACGCGCTGGCCCTGACCCTCGCGACGCTCCGCGTGCTGCAGAAGCGCGCCCGGACCGCCACCTGGTCCCGGGAGCCCGAGGGCATGTCGCTGTACGGGCGGCACGTGGTGCTCATCGGCGCGGGCGGGATCGCGCTCGAGTACCTGCGGCTCGTGGCGCCGTTCGACGTCCGCGTGACCGTCGTCCGCCGGTCGTCGGAGGCTGTGCCCGGGGCAGCGCGGACCGTCACCACGGACCAGCTCGACTCCGTCCTGCCGGACGCCGACGTGGTCGTGGTCGCCGCGGCGATGACCCCGGACACGTCGAAGCTGCTCGGCGCGCACCAGTTCGCGATCATGCCCGACCACGCCCGTCTGGTGAACATCGCCCGCGGGGGACTCGTCGACACCGACGCCCTCGTGGACGCGCTGCGCTCCGGCGCGATCACCGCGGCCGGACTCGACGTGACCGACCCGGAGCCGCTGCCGGACGGACACCCGCTGTGGAGCGAGCCGGGCGCGCTCATCACGCCGCACCAGGCGGACACCCCGGAGATGGTCGCACCGCTCCTGGCCGAGCGGGTCGGCACGAACGTGCGGGCGTTCCTCGACGGTGACGGCACGGGGTTCGTGGGCGTCGTGGACCCGGCCGCGGGGTACTGATCCGCCGGTCCCGGACGCCACGCCCGGGATGCACAGCCGATGTCCCGGTGCCACTCGGGGGTCTGCTACAGTTTCACCTGCTGTTCAAGCGGACAGTGATCCTCGATAGCTCAATTGGCAGAGCAGCCGGCTGTTAACCGGCAGGTTGTTGGTTCGAGTCCAACTCGGGGAGCGACAGGCCCTCACCCTCCGGGGTGAGGGCCTTTTCGTTCCTACCGCGTGCCCTGCGCTCCTGTTCCTTGGTACTCCTGGCGCTCGTGTTGCCGCGCGGCCCGGGCCAGAGTGTCCGCGTTTCCCGGGCGTCGTGGTGCGCTTCCACAGCCGAGGTGCCGGCGGAACCTGTTAACGTCCACAGGTGCTCCTCCGACCTCGACGCTCCGCGACGCTCGTCGCCGTGCTCGCGCTCGGAGCCGCTGCCACCGCGCTCACCGGGTGCTCGTCGACCGAGACCGAGGCGCGCGCCGAAGCCGCCAGCGGGTCGGCGGCCACAGCGGCCACGACGCCGTCAGGGTCCTCCGCTCCGACCGGCACCTCGCCGATCGTCTTCGCGATCACCTGCACCGTCGGTGACGGTCCGGAGGTCCAGACCTACACGACCTCGTCCGCTGTGTGGCAGGACCGGCGCACCTCGTGCACGGCCGCCCCGATCACGGGCACGGTCCCGTCGGCACAGCAGCAGTCCGCACTCGACGCCGCTCAGGGAGACGCCACGCTCGAGGAACTCGCCGCGGGCTGCGCGGTCAGTGGGACCGGGCCGTGGCGCTCGGCGGTCGAGACCGCCGAGCAGGAACACCTGGCCGCCGGACTCGAGCGGTACTGCCCGGGACATCCGGACATGGCGCGACTCCGGGACGCACTGGACGCGCACCGCGGCTGACGCTGCTGCGGTCAGCCCTCGGGGTGGTCGCGCCCCGGCAGCCACGACTGACCCGGGCCACCCCAGCTGGCCTTGCGGATCGCCTTCTGCACCTGCTTGGCGTACGGGTGGACCAGCCGGTCCGCGTACAGGACGCCGTCGAGGTGGTCGTACTCGTGCTGGAACACGCGGGCGAGCCAGCCGTGCGCCTCGATCTCGAACGGCTCGCCGTGCTCGTCGACGGCCCGCAGCAGCGCGGACCCGGAACGGCGGAGCGGGAACCGTTCTCCGGGCACGGACAGGCACCCCTCGGACTCGTCGTCCTCGTCGAGTTCCTCGATCGACTCCGGCACCGGGGGAGTGGTCCACAGCACCGGGTTGATCGCGACGCCACGCCAGAGCACGTCGTCGTCGTCGGTCCACGAGTAGACGAACAACCGCTGGCCGACCCCGACCTGCGGACCGGCGAGCCCGACGCCCGGCGCCAGGTCCATCGTCTCGAACATGTCGGCCACGAGTGTGCGCAGGTCGTCGTCGAAGACGGTCACCTCGGTCGCGGGGGTGTGCAGGACGGGTTCACCGGTGATCCGGATCGGGAGGACGGCCATGCAACCAGGGTATCTGCGCGCGTCGGATAGCCTCGACCCGTGACACCGGACCTGCCGATCCCCGACGTGGTGCAGAACCTGACCCCGTTCCAGGCGCTCATGATCCCCGTCGCCCTCGTCGGCGCCGTGTTCCTGTCGCTCGGCGCGCAGTTCCAGAGCCGCGGGGTGCAGCGGGTGGAGGCGCGTCTCGGGCAGCAGTCGAAGGGGTTGTCGGTCCGCCACGTCCTCGCGCTCCTCGGCAGCGGCAACTGGGTGCTCGGCACGCTGATGCTCGGTGCTGCGATCGTGCTCCAGCTCGTGAGCATCACCTACGCGCCGCTCATCGTCGTGCAGCCCCTCGGTGCCGTGGCCCTCGTGGTCACGACGTGGTTCTCGTCGCGGAGCTCGGGCGTCCCGCTCGGCACCCGGGCTCGCCGTGCCGTGTGGACGTGCATCGGTGGCGTCGGGCTGTTCGTGCTCATCGCCGCGCTCTACGGCCGCGAGAGCCCGATCGGCCGCGGGCAGCTCATCACGGTGCTGGTGGTCCTGGCGGTCGTCCTGACGCTCGTGGTGATCTCGTTCCGTCTGGTCGCCAAGCGGCGCAACGCGCTGTACTACATCATCGGCGCGGGCATCCTCTACGGCTTCGTCGCCACCCTGGCGAAGGTCACGCTGAACCGCATCGTCAACGGCACCTTCGACTGGGTCACCGCCTTCGCCATCGTCGGGGTCGTCGTCGCCTCGGCCGTCGGCGCGTACTTCGTGCAGAACGCCTACTCGAGCGGTTCGGCCGACCTCGTGATCGCGGGCCTGACGGTCGTCGACCCGATCGTCGCCGTCGGGATCGGTGTCATCGTCCTGGACGAGGCCGCCGGCGCTCCCGTCGGTGCCGGGATCGGCTTCCTCGTCGCCGGTGCGATCGCGATCACCGGGGTGTTCCTCCTGGCGAAGCACCACCCCGACTCGCGACGGTGACGCCGGACGGGAGGCGCGCCTCCCGCCCGTCTCCCTGCCCGCGTCCGACGCTCGGTGCCGTACCGGGGGATGACGCGGGTCCGCCGCGCGGCTGAGGCGGGCGGCCAGAGGGGTGCGGTAGCGTTCCGAACCGACCAGACCGGCGTACGACGACCACGCGCGCCGGCGTTCGCGACGAGAGGACGACCCCCGCCGTGTCAGCAGACGCCACGACCGAGACGACCGACACCACGGCCGCCACCGGAGGGCGACGGCCGCTGCGGGTGCTCATCGCCGCCGACACCTTCGCGCCCGACGTGAACGGTGCCGCGACCTTCACCGAGGAGCTCGCCCTCGGCCTCGCCGCGCGTGGGCACGAGGTGCACGTCATCGCCCCGTCCTGGAACCGGTGGCACGCCGGGTCGTTCGACGAGGAGTACCGGGGCGTGACGCTCACGGTGCACCGCCTGGCCTCGTACCGGTGGCCCGCCCACGAGTGGTACCGCTTCGCCTGGCCCTGGACGGTCCGCAAGCACACCGCGCCGATCATCGCGGCGCTGCAGCCCGACGTCGTGCACATCCAGTCGCACATCGTCGTCGGCCGCGGTGTCGCCCGCGAAGCGCACGACCGGGGGATCCGGATCATCGGCACGAACCACTTCATGCCGGAGAACCTGCTCGAGTACACGCCGTTCGGCAAGCGCACGACGCCGCTCGCGCTGAAGATCGCCTGGGCGGACGCGGCGAAGACCTACCGGTTGGCCGAAGCGATCACCACACCGACCGAGCTCGCCGCCGACTACCTGCGTGACGCCATCGCCGGGCAGCCGGTGCTCGCGATCTCGTGCGGGATCGACGCCTCCCGCTACACGCCGGCGACCGGGCGTGCCGTGGTCAACGACATCGTCTTCGTCGGCCGGGTCGCGCCGGAGAAGAACCTCGACGTCATGGTCCGGGCCCTCCCGCTGCTGCCCGCCTCGCTCGACGCCCGCTTCACGATCGTCGGCGACGGCGACATGATCCCGAAGCTGACCGCCCTCGCGGAGGAGCTCGGGGTCGAGGACCGGGTCCGGTTCCTCGGGTTCGTGCCCGACGAGGTGAAGCTCCGGACGCTGACCGAGGGGTCCGTCTTCGTGATGCCGTCCACCGCGGAACTGCAGAGCATCTCGTCGCTCGAGGCGATGGCCTCCGGTCTGCCCGTCGTGGCGGCGGACTCGATGGCGCTGCCGCACCTGATCGACGGCAACGGGTACCTGTTCACCCCGGGCGACGAGCACGACCTCGCGGCGAAGCTCACCTCGGTGCTGACCGCGCCGGACGCCGAGTACCAGGACATGCGGCAGCGCAGCCTCACCATGATCGAGGCACACGACATCAACCGCACGCTCTCGACGTTCGAGGCGCTGTATCGTGGGGAGCCGGTGGCCTCGGCCCCCGAGGGGCGGTAGCCAAGCTGGTCAAGGCAGTCGGCTCATAACCGAACGATTCGCGGGTTCAAGTCCCGCCCGCCCTACGTGCACCTGCCGTCCAAGAAGCGCCCTCCCGAAGACACGAGTCACGCGCCCACCCCGAACGTGATGTTCGAGGTGAGCCGGGCGGGCACGGGCGTGCGCGTGAACGCCTTCCGCATCGGGTTCATGGGTGCGATCGGGGTGCTCGTCGCGCTGCTGGCCGGCTCGCTCGTCCACGAGCTGAGCACGGTGCTCGTGTACATCGGCGTGGCGCTGTTCATCGCACTCGGCCTCGACCCGCTCGTCACCCTGCTCGAGCGGTACATCCCGCGTTGGGCGGCGATCCTCATCGTGGTCATCGTCGTGCTCGGGGCCTTCGTCGGCGTCGTCTTCGCGATCGTGCCGATCCTGGTGAACCAGGCCACCAACCTGGTGCAGAACTTCCCGGAGATCGTCGGGGACATCTCGGAGCAGGGGTGGGTGCAGGACCTGGCGCGGCAGTTCGAGGGCTCGTTCGACGTCGACCACGCACTCGAATCCGCGCAGAAGTTCGTCGAGAACCCGGGCAACCTGCTCAGCCTCGGCGGCGGGATCCTGGCGGTCGGCACCGGCATCCTGTCGGGACTGACCGGTGCGCTCATCGTCATCATCCTGATGCTCTACTTCCTCGCCTCGATGCGCAGCCTGAAGACGATGGTCTACCGCTTCGTCCCGGCCTCACGCCGCGACAACTTCGTCGAGGTGAGCGAGCAGGTGACCTCGTCCGTCGGCCGGTACGTGGTCGGACAGATCACGCAGGCCGGCATCAACGGTGTGCTCAGCATCATCTGGCTGCTCGTCATCGGGGCACCGCTGCCGGTGCTGCTGGCGTCCTTCGCGTTCCTCGGCTCGCTCATTCCGCTCGTCGGGACGCTCGGTGCGGCCGTCCTCATCTCGCTGCTCTGCTTCTTCGCGTCACCCGCGACGGCGCTGGCCGCAGCGATCTACTACCTCGTCTACATGCAGGTCGAGGCCTACATCATCTCGCCGCGCATCATGTCGCGGGCCGTCCAGGTGCCGGGTGCGCTCGTGGTCATCGCCGCGGTCGCCGGTGCCACGATCGGCGGGGTGCTCGGCGCCCTCGTCGCGGTGCCGGCAGCGGCGTCGGTGATCATCATCGTGCAGAAGGTCATCTACCCGCGCCAGGAGCTCTCCTAGCACGCTCGGTCCGGCCTGCTCCGTGGTTCGGGGCGTGCGATTCTCCACGGACATGGTGCAGATGGTTGCCGTTCCCAGTCGGCACCTGTCATGATGAGCGTGTCCTCCGGGACATCACAATCGCATACCGATGGTCCCGAACGGGTCCTCCGCTGTACAGGTCGATGGGGAAGTCGCACCTGACGATTGGAGGAATCGTGACTGGGACAACGTCAGGAGTGCTCTACGTGCACTCCTCACCACGCGCGCTCTGCCCGCACGTCGAATGGGCAGCAGGTCGCGCGATGAACCGCGCCGTGAACTTCTCGTGGCTCGACCAGCCCGCACTCGACGGTTCGCGACGCACCGAGTTCACCTGGTCCGGGCCGATCGGGTCCGGTGCGGCGATCGCCTCTGCGCTCCGCGGGTGGGAGCACCTGCGCTTCGAGGTCACCGAGGACGCGACGACCGACTCCGACGGCGGACGCTGGATGCACACGCCCGACCTCGGCGTCTTCTACGCGCAGACCGACGTCACCGGCAACATGGTGGTCCCCGAGGACCGCATCCGCTACGCGATGGAGATCGCCGGCAGCAACGCCCTCGAGCTGCACCGGGAGCTCCGGCTCGCGCTCGGGCAGGCCTGGGACGACGAGCTCGAGCCCTTCCGTCACGCTGCCGAGGGCAACCCCGTCGTCTGGCTGCACCGCGTCGGCTGAGTGTCCACGTTCCTCCCGTCACACCGAACGCCGTCCTCCGGGGCGGCGTTCGGCGTTCCGGGCGTGCGCTGGGTGGATGCGCTGGGTGGGGTGCGCTGGGTGGGGTGCGCCGGGGTGTTTGCGCCGGAGTGGACGCGCCCGGCCCCTGTCGCCGAGCGGTCACGTTCTGTCGGTTGCGGGCCTCCAGACCGACGGTTGGTGACCGGTCGGCGGGAGGTGGGCGGGGTGTCGTGACCGCACGGCGTGCGCCCGCAGAGCCCGGCCGGCCCAGACGAACGGGAGGCCCGCCCCGCGACGCGAGACGGGCCTCCGGGCCGGAACGTGTGGATCAGACCGAACGGAAGGCCACCACGGCGTTGTGCCCGCCGAAGCCGAACGAGTTGCTCACTGCGAGCAGGTCCCCCTGGGGCAGGTCGCGCGGCGCGGTCGCGACGTCCATCACGATCTCCGGGTCCTGCTCCGTGAGGTTGATCGTCGGCGGGGCGACCCGGTTCTCGAGCGCGAGGACGGTGAAGACCGCCTCGATCGCGCCGGCCCCACCGAGCAGGTGCCCGGTCGACGCCTTCGTGGCGGACACGACGACGGAGTCGAGGTGGTCGCCGAAGACACGACGCATGGCGTGGTACTCGGCCACGTCGCCGACCGGGGTTGAGGTCGCGTGGGCGTTGACGTGCGCGACGTCCTCGCGGCTGGCATCGGCGTGCTCGAGGGCCATGATGACGGCACGGGCGGCCGCGGAACCCTCGGGGTCCGGTGCGGTGATGTGGAACGCGTCCGAGGTGATGCCGGACCCGGCGACCTCGGCGTAGATGTGCGCACCGCGGGCCTCGGCGTGCTCCTTGGTCTCGAGGATCAGCGCAGCGGCACCGTCGGCCAGCACGAAGCCGTCGCGTGTGACGTCGTAGGGACGGGAGGCGGTCTCGGGGGAGTCGTTCCGGCGGGACAGCGCCTGCATCGCGGCGAACGCGGCCAGCGGCAGCGGGTGCAGCGCGGCCTCGGCGCCACCGGCGATCACGATGTCTGCATCGCCGAACGCGACGTGGCGGTACGCCTCGGCGAGCGACTCGGTGCTCGAGGCGCACGCGGACAGGTAGGTGCGGGCCCCACCGCGGGCGCCGAACTCCATCTCGATGGCGGCGGCGGGACCGTTCGCCATGAGCATCGGGACGGTCATCGGCAGGACACGACGGGGGCCGCGCTCACGCAGGGTGTCCCACGCGTCGAGCAGCGTGTTGACGCCGCCGATGCCGGTGGCCCAGTCGACGATGAGACGCTCCGGGACGACGGTCTCGGCGTCGATGCCGGCGTCGGCCCAGGCCTCACGTGCGGCGATGAGCGACAGCTGCGACGAGGGGTCCAGGCGCTTCGACTCGGGGCGGGTGAGCTGGTCGGTGACGAAGCGGCGCGCCTGGCCGGCGAACTCGACGGGGAGCTCCAACTCGGCGTAGCGCGGGTCTTCGATGCGGGTGACACCGGACTCGCCGGCGAGCAGCGCCGCCCAGGATTCCTTGGCGGTCGCAGCGAGGGGACTGATCGCACCGATCCCGGTGACGACGACGGTTCTCTTGGTCATGAACGACGGTTCTTTCTGCGAGGGACAAGACGAGCGCCGCAGGCCATGACTCGAGGGTCAGCGGCCCGCGGCGCTCAGGAAGCTCGTTTCAGGCCTGGGCCTTGACGATGAAGTCGACGGCGTCGCCGACGGTCTTGAGGTTCTTGACCTCTTCGTCGGGGATCTTGACGTCGAACTTCTCTTCGGCGTTCACGACGATGGTCATCATCGAGATGGAGTCGATGTCGAGGTCGTCGGTGAACGACTTGTCTGCGGCGACGGTGTCGGTAGCGATACCGGTCTCGTCGTTGATCAGCTCGGCCAGGCCGGCGAGGACTTCTTCGTTGGACAGGGCCATGAGTGTTCTCCTTGAGGGGGGTGTCGTTTGACCGTGGGACAGCCTAGGGCACGGGCACTGCCCGCGCCCGGAGGCGCGTGGGACTAGGGGAGGACGACCACCTGCGCGCCGAACACGAGTCCGGCGCCGAAGCCGATCTGGAGGGCGAGTCCGCCCGACAGTTCCGGGTGCTCGGAGAGCAGGCGGTGCGTGGCGAGCGGGATGCTCGCGGCGGAGGTGTTGCCGGTGGTGGTGATGTCGCGCGCGATGGCCACCGTGTCCGGGATGCCGAGCTGCTTCGCGAACTCGTCGATGATCCGGATGTTCGCCTGGTGCGGCACGAACGCCGAGAGCTGGTCGGCACGGACACCGGCGGCCTCGAGTGCCTGACGAGCGACCTTGACCATCTCCCAGACCGCCCAGCGGAACACCGTCTGACCGGCCTGACGCATGGTCGGGCGGGGCGCGCCCGCGGCCCACTCCTTGTAGGTCGCGGTCATGCCGATCGCATCCCACTTCGAGCCGTCGGAGCCCCAGATGCTCGGGCCGATGCCGGCGAACTCGCTCGGACCGACGACCGCCGCCCCCGCCCCGTCCCCGAGGAGGAACGAGATCGATCGGTCGGTCGGGTCGACGACGTCGCTGAGCTTCTCGGCGCCGATGACGAGCACGTGGTCGGCGATGCCGGACTTGATGAACGAGTCGGCCTGGGCGATGCCGTACGCGTACCCGGCGCACGCGGCGCTGATGTCGTACGCGGCGGCCGGGGTGGCACCGATCCGCTCGGCGAGCAGCGAGGCCAGCGACGGCGTGGCGACCGAGTGCGTCACGGTCGCGACGAGCACGACACCGATCTGGTCGGACGTCAGGCCGGACTTCGCGATCGCCTCGCGTGCGGCCGTCTCGGCCAGGTCCACCGCTTCGACGTCGCCTCCGGCTCGCATCCGGGTCAGGATGCCGGTGCGCTGGCGGATCCACTCGTCGGAGGAGTCGATCGGGCCGATCAGGTCCTCGTTCGGGACCGCGTTCTCGCCGCGCGCGGCACCGAAGGCGAGGATGCGGGTGAACTCGTGGCCACGCCGCTGGGCGAGGACCGGGCGGTCGCCGGACGGGAGGCCCGTGGGCGCGTCGGTGCTGCGGGCGTCGGTCGTGCCGGCGTCGGCGGTGCTGCTCGTGTCGGTCATCGCGTGCCCTCGGTGGTGTCGGCGGCGGCGCTCTGGAGCAGCTCGACCGCGGCGGGCAGGTCGTCCGGCGTCTTGATCGCCACGGTCGGCGTGCCACGGAGTCCACGCTTCGCCAGACCGACGAGCGCACCGGCGGGAGCGAGCTCGATGATGCCGGTGACGCCGGCCTGCTGGAACGAGGTCATCACGGCGTCCCAGTGCACGGGGCTGGCGATCTGGCGGACCATGAGGTCGACGAAGTGACGGCCGTCCTCGACCCGGGAGCCGTCGGCGTTGGTCCAGAGCGGCAGGGTCGGGTCCTGCACGGCGACAGCGGCGGCGACGGGGGCGACCCGGTCGACCGCGGTGGCCATGAAGCGGGTGTGGAACGCTCCCGCGACCGCGAGCGGGATGACCCGGGCCTTTGCGGGTGGCTGCTCGGCCAGACGGGCGATGGCGTCCGCGGAACCGGCGACCACGGTCTGCCCGCCGCCGTTGTGGTTCGCGGCGGTGAGCCCGAGGGACTCGAGTGCGGCGCTGAGTTGGTCGGCGTCGCCGCCGAGGACGGCGGCCATCGAGGTCGGCTCGAGTGCGGCGGCGGCCGCCATCGCCCGGCCACGCTCGGCGACCAGCGAGACGGCGTCGCTCGGCGTGAGGACCCCGGCGACGGCGGCAGCGGTGAACTCGCCCACCGAGTGACCGGCGACCCCACCGACCAGGGCACGACGGCCGTCGGCGAGGAGTGCGTCGGCGGTCACGAGCCCGGCGGCCACGATGAGCGGCTGCGCCAGCGCGGTGTCCTTGATGGTGTCGGCGTCGGAGTTCGTGCCGTGTTCGGCCAGGTCGACGCCGATCGCCTCGGACCACTGCCCGACTCGGTCACGGACGGCGGAGGCCTCGAGCCAGGGGGCGAGGAATCCGGGGGTCTGGGAGCCCTGTCCGGGCGCGACGACGACGATCACCGCACAATCCTCCCGGTCGGGGTTCCCCGCACCCGTGTGGACTCCCCACACGGATTCCGCGGAAGCCTTGTAGGAACCCCTACCGGCGAGTCGGACGACGGCGGGTGGACGCCGACTCGGACATCGCGCCGAGGATGAGCGCCGACTGCACGATGAGGGCGTCGCGGGCGTGGGTGGCGTCCCATCCGATGACGTCGGCGACACGGCGCAGCCGGTAGCGCACGGTGTTCGGGTGCACGAAGAGCTCACGCGCGGTGGCTTCGAGCGAGCGCCCGGTGTCCAGGTAGCACCAGAGCGTCTGGAGGAGCTCGGTCGACTGGTCCTTCAGCGGGATGTAGATCCGTTGCACGAGCGCCGACCGGGCGAGCGGGTCGCCGGCGAGTGCGCGCTCCGGGAGCAGGTCGTCGGCGAGGGCCGGACGGGGTGCGCCACGCCACGCACGTGCGACGGCGAAGCCCGCGAGTGCGGCTTTGGCGCTGGTCGAGGCGTCGACCACCCCGGGTACCTCGTTGCCGAGCACGAGGTGACCCTCGCCGAACAGCGGTTCCAGCTCTTGCGCGATCGACATGAACGAGACGGGCTCCTCGCCCTCGGGAACGTCGTCACGCGGGGTGGCCCGGCCGATGACCACGACGAGCCGGGAGCCCTGGACGCCGATCAGCACGTCCGCGTCCTGGTGTCGGGCCGTCCGACGGACCTGGTCCACCTCGAGCTGCCGCGGTGCGGTACCGACGAGCACCGCGACCTCACCGTGTCCGTGCCAGCCGAGCGCGGCGATCCGCGAGGGCAGCTCGTCGTCGTACTCGCCTGACAGGATCGAGTCGACCACGAGGGCTTCGAGACGGGCGTCCCAGAGGCCGCGGGCCTCGGCGGCGCGGGCGTAGACGTCAGCGGCGGCGAAGGCGATGTCGCGCGAGTACTTGAGGATCGCCTCCTGGAGCATCTCGTCGTCGGCGGCACGTTCCTCGACGACGGTGACGACGACACGGATGAGCTGCAGGGTCTGCTGCAGGCTCACCGAGCGGAGGAGCTCCCGCGGTGCCGAACCGAACACGTCGGCTGCCGCGATCCACGGCGTCGACGCGCTGCCCTCGAGCCACGAGATGAAGGACGTGATGCCGGCCTGAGCCACCATGCCGACCGCCGAACGGCGTCCGGGCGGCATCTCGCTGTACCAGGGGAGCGTGTCCTCCAGGCGCTTGATCGTGGCGGTCGAGAGCTCGCCCGACACCTGCCGGAGCCAGGAGAGCGCCCGTGCCCGGTCGTCCTCTCTCGCTCCGGCGGTGTCGGCGCGTGGTGCCATCACCAGCGGGTCAGCTCTCGCCGCCCGCGTTGCCCGTCGTCCCGGCGGTCACGTCGTGCAGACGGTACTTGTCGATCGCCTGCTGCACCACCGAGGCGTCGAGCTTGCCCTGACGGACCAGCTGCTGCAGCGTCCGCACGACGACCGACGGGCCGTCGATGTGGAAGAAGCGGCGGGCTGCCGCACGGGTGTCCGAGAAGCCGAACCCGTCGGCGCCGAGCGTGGCGTAGTCGGTCGGGACGAACGGACGGATCTGCTCCTGCACGGCGTGCATGAAGTCGCTGACCGCGACGACCGGGCCCTCGGTGCCGAGCAGACGCTCGGTCACGTACGGGGTGCGCGCCTGCTCGTTCGGGTTGAGGAACGCGTGCTGCTCGGCGGCCACACCGTCGCGGTAGAGCTCGCCCCAGCTGGTGACGCTCCACACGTCGGCCGACACGCCCCAGTCCTCGGCGAGGAGCTGCTGCGCCTCGAGGATCCACGGCACGGCCACGCCGGATGCGAGCAGCTGGGCCTTCGGGCCGTCGTGCTCGCTCGACTTGAGCAGGTACATGCCCTTGACGATGCCGTCGACGTCGACGCCCTCCGGCTCGGCCGGCTGCACGAGCGGCTCGTTGTAGACCGTCAGGTAGTACATGACGTTGGGGTCGTCGTGCGACGGGGTCCCGTCCTCGTTCGTGCCGTACATGCGCTCGAGCCCGGTCCGGACGATGTGCCCGATCTCGTACCCGTACGCGGGGTCGTACGACACGACCGCCGGGTTCGACGCGGCGAGGAGCGGCGAGTGGCCGTCCGCGTGCTGCAGGCCCTCTCCCGTCAGGGTGGTGCGACCGGCGGTGGCACCGATCATGAACCCACGGGTCATCTGGTCGCCGGCGGCCCAGATGGCGTCGCCGGTGCGCTGGAAGCCGAACATCGAGTAGAAGACGTAGACCGGGATGAGCGGCTCGCCCTGCGTCGAGTACGACGTGCCGACGGCGGTGAAGGCTGCGAGGGCACCGGCCTCGTTGATGCCGACGTGGATGATCTGTCCCTGCGGGCTCTCCTTGTACGCCAGGAGGAGCTCTCGGTCGACCGACGTGTAGTGCTGGCCGTTCGGGTTGTAGATCTTCGCGGTCGGGAAGTACGCGTCCATGCCGAACGTGCGCGCTTCGTCCGGGATGATCGGGACGACCCGGTTGCCGAAGTCGGGCGAGCGGAGCAGGTCCTTCAGCAGACGGGCGAACGCCATCGTCGTGGCGACCTCCTGCTTGCCGGAGCCCTTCTTCACGACCTGGTACTTCGACTCGTCGGGCAGGTTGACCTGCGTGTACTTCGTGCGACGTTCCGGCACGTAGCCACCGAGTTCACGGCGACGCTCGTGCATGTACTGGATCGCCTCGTCGTCGTTGCCCGGGTGGTAGTACGGCGGCGTGTACGGGTTCTCCTCGAGCTGCGCGTCCGTGATCGGGATGCGCATCTCGTCGCGGAACTGCTTGAGGTTGTCGAGCGTGAGCTTCTTCATCTGGTGGGTCGCGTTGCGGCCCTCGAAGCTCGGGCCGAGGCCGTAGCCCTTGACCGTCTTCGCCAGGATGACGGTCGGCTGGCCCTTGTGCTCACTGGCGGCCTTGAACGCCGCGTAGACCTTGCGGTAGTCGTGGCCACCGCGCTTGAGGTTCCAGATCTGGTCGTCGGAGTAGCCCTCGACCAGCTCGAGCGCCTTCGGGTCGCGCCCGAAGAAGTTCTCGCGGACGTAGGCGCCGTTCTCGGCCTTGTACGTCTGGTAGTCGCCGTCCGGCGTCGCGTTCATGAGGTTGAGCAGTGCGCCGTCGGTGTCCCGGGCGAGCAGGTCGTCCCACTCGCGGCCCCAGACGACCTTGATGACGTTCCAGCCCGCGCCGCGGAAGAACGCCTCGAGTTCCTGGATGATCTTGCCGTTGCCGCGCACCGGGCCGTCGAGGCGTTGGAGGTTGCAGTTGATGACGAAGTTCAGGTTGTCGAGGCCGTCGTTGGCCGCGACCTGGAGCTGGCCGCGGGACTCGACCTCGTCCATCTCGCCGTCGCCGAGGAACGCCCAGACCTGCTGGTCCATGGCGTCCTTGATGCCGCGGTTCGACAGGTACTTGGCCTGCTGTGCCTGGTAGATCGCGTTGATCGGGCCGATGCCCATCGACACGGTCGGGAACTGCCAGAAGTGCGGCATGAGGCGAGGGTGCGGGTAGGACGACAGCCCGCCGCCGGCGTGGGACTTCTCCTGACGGAAACCGTCGAGCTGGTCCTCGCTGAGGCGCCCTTCCATGTAGGCACGGGCGTACATGCCGGGGGAGGCGTGGCCCTGGAAGAAGACCTGGTCGCCGCCGGACGGGTGGTCCTGCGCACGGAAGAAGTGGTTGTAGCCGACCTCGTACATGGCGGCGCTCGACGCGTACGTCGAGATGTGCCCACCGACCGAGATGCCGGGGCGCTGCGCGCGGTGCACCGTGATGGCCGCGTTCCAGCGGATCCAGCGGCGGTAGCGACGCTCGAGCTCTTCGTCGCCGGGGAACTCGGGCTCGTCCTCCGGCGCGATCGTGTTGACGTAGTCGGTCGTCGGGACCATGGGCACACCGAGGTGCAGCTCGTTCGAGCGCTTCAACAGGCTCTGCATGATCTCGCGAGCCCGCTGGTGTCCGTGCGCCTGGACGAGGCCGTCGAGGGACTCACGCCATTCGGCGGTCTCCTCCGGGTCCTGGTCCGTTCCTGCGGTGCTGCGCGGGTCCTGGTCGTTCACCGTCACCGTTGACCTCGTTCGTTCTCGTGGTGGTGGAATGTCGAGCCGTCGGTGGTCGGGTCACGACCGGGGACGGGCCGCATCCACTCTAGGCCCCCGCACCGACGGTCCCGCTGACCGCGACGCAGGGCGGACGGCACTTGCGTTCGGAGGGCGTCGGCGTAGCATGGCCGACCGTGCGTCCGCGACCGGTGGACGTGTGGAACCGTAGGGCACACCCAACGCCCTGGGAGAGAAGCACCTCAACGATGGCTCTGGAGATCGGCTCACTCGCGCCGGACTTCGAGCTCCCGAACCAGTTCGGTGAGCACGTCCGACTCAGCGACCACCGTGGCCACCGCCCGGTCGCACTCGTCTTCTTCCCCCTCGCGTTCTCGTCCACCTGCACGGACGAGCTCTGCACCCTGCAGGACAACATCGCGATGTTCCAGGACCAGCGCATCGAGCTGATCGGCATCTCGGTCGACTCCAAGGCGACGCTGCGGTCGTTCGCGCAGGTCAACGGCTACGACTTCGAGCTGCTCGCGGACTTCTGGCCGCACGGTGCTGTCTCGAAGGAGTACGGCGTGTTCCTCGAGAAGAAGGGCTTCGCGACCCGCGCGACCTTCGTCATCGACGTGAACGGTCGCATCAAGGCATCGATCATCACCGAGCCCGGCGTCGCTCGCGACGTGACCGAGTACCGGGCAGCGCTCGACCGACTGGCCGCGTGCGCCGCGCCGGTCGCCGTCGGCTGAGCCTCGACCCTTCCTCGACGGCGTCGGTTCCGAACTCCGGGTGACGTCACCAGACGTCGGACTGGAGGCACGGTGCCCGTCATCGACACCGGCGCGGTCCCACAGGTGGGGACCGCGCACGCGGACGTCTACGCGCCGTACCCCGTCGTCGACGACCCCGCACGATGGGGCCTCACCACGACGACCGTGTCGACGATCGCCGGCCCGACGGTGGTCCACCACCGCCCCGGACCCCGCCCACTGCTGTTCCTGCACGGCGTCGCCGGCTCGTGGACCACGTGGACCCCGCTCCTCACGGCCGCGGCGGGCATCGCCGGCCGCGGACTCGTCCTCGTCGACCTGCCCGGCTGGGGATCCTCACCGGCTCCGGCCGTGGCGCTCGACGTCGACGAGTCGTCGCAGGTGCTCGTCGAGGTGCTCGACGCACTCGGCCTCGACCAGGTCGACGTCGTCGGCCACTCCATGGGGGCCTTCGTGGGCCTCCACCTCGCGGTGACCTGGCCGGAACGGGTGCGCTCCCTCGGCCTCGTCTCCGGCACGACCTTCGCCACCGCGGCCGCGTCGCGCCGGCCGGTCCGGGCACTGCGGACCCTGCCGGCCTTCACGCTGCTGCGTGCCGGGCTGGCGGTGACCCGGGGAGCCGCGCACGGCCTCCTGCGCGGACTTGCCCGGATCGGACTGCTCCCGCTGCTCGCGGGGCCGGTGTTCGCCGCCGTCCGTCGGCTGGACCCGAGCGTGCTGCAGGCGTTCGTCGCGGAGTTCCGGCCGGCCGGGTTCCTCGGCGCGGCCCGCGCGGCCGCCCGCTACGACACCCGACGGTGGTCGGAGGTCCGGTGCCCCGTCGTCGCGCTCGCGGGACGGCAGGACGTGTTCGCGCGGGTGGACGACCTCGCGCGTCTCCGTCGTGTCCTGCCGGACGTCCGCACGGTCCTCCTGGAGGACTGCGGGCATTTCGCGCACGTCGAACGTCCCGACGCGGTGGTCCGCGAACTGCTCAGCTGAACTCGATCGGCGTCCCGATCGGCAGCTCCGCGAGTGCGTCCGTCATCGCGGCGGTGATGCGGACGCAGCCGTGCGACGACCCGGTCGGGTCCGGGTAGAAGTGCAGCGCGGTGAGGGCCGCGTTGCCGCCGTACCCGGCGAGCTTCGACGAGTGCGCCCCGGTCAGCGCGATCGGGTGCCCCTGCGTGTACGGGACCTGCGGGTCGACGTAGTTCGCCTCCATGTAGGTCTTCGTGGCCGCCGGCGTCGGATCGTCCGGGGTGCCGAGGCGTGCGGTCTCGCTCGTCTCGACCGTGCCGTCGCGGTGCACGATCGCGATCGTGCCGGTCGCGTTGTCGACCCGGACCTCCCGGTCGGTGCCCGCGAGCGTGAAGTCGGCAGCGCGGGCCCAGGCGAACGTCGAACTCGGCGCCTCGGCGACCCCGCCGTCGCCCGGCGTCCGGTTCCGGGACGGCGTCGAGACGAGGACCATGCCGCCGTCCTCGCCGGCCGATCGACCCCAGACAGCGGTCGCGGTCGGTGTGTTGATCGTCGACACCGACGAGGACAGCGTCGCGACCGGAGCGGCGTCCGCGTCGGGCGCGGCGTAGAGCGGGACCAGCGGTGCCTTCGGGGTCGCGGTGGTCCACTGGTTCCGGGCGTCGACCTGCGAGCCGTCGAGGAGCTGACCGATCACGGCGTCGTGGAACGCCAGGGGGAGTGCGGCGAGGGCCTCGTCCGACGGGCGGTCGGGGACGGCGGGGAGCGGCGTACGGGACGGGGT
>NZ_QKSL01000023.1:0-33644 GCF_003234615.1 Curtobacterium sp. MCPF17_001 | reverse complement strand
GCACCCGCCCGCCGCAGGCGCCGCCGCTCCGAGCCCCCGCTCCCGCACCCCTCAGGCTGCGCCTGCGGCGAGACGAGCGCCTGCGCCTGCGGCGGGCGGGGTGGCTGCGCCTGCGGCGAGACGAGCGCCTGCGCCTGCGGCGAGCGGGCGGATCTGTGCGGAGGCCGCTCCCGTCACCCGGGCTTTCCGCCCGCTCGCCCTGGGGACGGACCGATGAAGGGGTCACGCAGTCTCTCTCCGGCGAGCGGGCGGAATCGCCATCGCACCCGGCCTGGAGTCCGGCATTCTGCCCACTCACGCTCCGTGCTCGGCTTTCTCGGACCTCCCGGCGTCTGGGCGGCGGGGCCGACTCCGCGGTGGTCCGGGCTGCAGGCTTGCGGCGGGGCCGGCGAGTGGGCGAACCTGCGGGGTATGACGCCGGGACGCACGGTATTCGGCCCGCTCGCGTCGATGGTCTCGGTCGCGAGCCGAGGTGTTGGGCCACGCGTGCGAGGGCGGGTGTCCGGACGGTCCTGCTGTCGGCGAGCGGGCGGATCTGAGCGGCACCGCCCGCGAGTCATGCGGCATCTCGCCCGCTCGCGTTACCGGGAGACAACGGACGGGCGGGGAAACGGCGTGCGCCTCGATGAGTGGGCGTAATCACACGACAGGTCGAGACGGTGCGCCAGGTGTTCCGCCCGCTCGCCGGGCGGGGGCGGGGGAGACGGCGGACGGGAGGCGCGGTGCCAGATGGAACCGTGCCTCCCGTCCGTCGGGTGGGTCAGAAGCCGGACGGCACCCGCGGGGTGTAGGCCTGCTCGAGTCGCGTGACTTCGTCGTCGTTCAGTTCGATCGCCGTCGCGGCGACCGCGTCGTCGATGTGGTGCTCCTTCGTCGCGCCGATGATGGGTGCCGAGACGGCCGACTTCCCAGCGACCCAAGCGAGGGCGATCTGCGCCATGCTCGCGCCGCGCTCCTCCGCGACCTGCCCGACCGCTTCGACGATCGCTCGGTTCGCGTCCTCGTCCTGGCGGTACAGCGTCTTGCCGAATTCGTCCGTGTCAGACCGTGAGCCGGAACCCTGCGCGTCCCAGGGGCGGGTGACCTTGCCGCGGGCGAGCGGGCTCCACGGGATGACGCCGACGCCGGTGTGGGCACAGAACGGGTGCATCTCGCGCTCCTCCTCACGTTCGAGGAGGTTGTACTGGTCCTGCATCGCGACGAACTTCGTCCAGCCGTTGCGCTCCGCGACGTGCTGCATCTCGGCGAACTGCCACGCCCACATGCTCGAAGCACCGATGTAGCGGGCCTTGCCGGACTTGACGACGTCGTGGAGTGCCTCCATCGTCTCCTCGACCGGGGTGAGCGGGTCGAAACGGTGGATCTGGTACAGGTCGACGTAGTCGGTGCCGAGGCGTGTCAAGGACGCGTCGATCTCGTGCATGATCGCGACACGGGACAGCCCCGCGCCGTTGCTGCCCGGACGCATGCGGTTGAAGACCTTCGTGAAGACCTGGACCTCCTCACGGGGAGCGAGCTCCTTGAGGAGTTCGCCGGTGATCTCCTCGCTGCTGCCCGCGGAGTAGACGTTCGCGGTGTCGAAGGTCGTGATGCCGGCGTCGAACGCCCGGCGGACGAAGGGGCGGGCATCGTCGATGCCGACGCTCCACGCGTGCGAGCCCTTCGTCGGATCGCCGTAGGACATCATGCCGAGGATGACACTCGAGATCTCGAGGCCGGTGTTGCCGAGGCGGACGGTGGGGACGGTGGGGGTGTCGGACATACGGGGTCCTTCCGTGGCGGAGCGCTGGTGGGGTCGTGCGTGCGTGCGTGCGTGCGTGTGTGTGTGTGTGTGTGTGTGTGTGTGTGTGTGTGTGTGTGTGTGTGTGCGTGCCCGTGAGCGGGCCTTCCGGACCGGTGTGTCAGGCGGAGACCCGGGCATCTCGCCCGGTCACCGCGAGCAGACGCACCTGCAGAGGAGCATCGTCGTCCACCTGCACTGGAGCCGCGTACAGCCCGGTCGCCGCGAGGGACTGGATCTGCGGTTCGAAGTGCGTCCACACCGCGTCGACGAGCTCGTCGGGCAGGCGCTCGTCGCTCCCCGTCGCGCGGGCCAGGTCCCACGTGTGGATCGTGATGTCGCTGGTCTGCTCCGCGAGGTACTCGCCGGCCTGCACCACGTCGGTCGACAGGTGCACGGGCGTGTCCTTCGGTGCGCGCTGCCAGGCTTCGATCGCCGCGCTCGAGTGCCGCTCCCACTCAGCGAGGAGGTCATCGCCGATCGGCTCCAGGTCCGCTTCGGCCTGGGCGTAGTCGCAACCGGTGAGGAGCTTGGGGATCCAGCGCTGTTCATCCACAACGTGTGCGACGAGATCGCGCGTCGTCCACTCGGAGTCGGGGGTGGGAGCGTCCCAGTCGGTGACGGCGGCGACGCGGCGGCCGAACTCCGCGACGGCGAGGGTCTGCAGCGTGATCCAGTCGGTGGACATCGGGGTGCTCCTGTTCGTCGGCGAGCGACATTCCGACGACCGCGTCGGACGTGCTTCGTGTGCAGCGGTGTTGCTTGCAACCCTGGGACCGAGGGGCGGATTCCCCCGGGGTGGGCCAGAGCGTTCCTCACGGTACCGCTCCAGTCGGTCGGGAGGCGCTGGGGCGGATGGCGCGGAGCTCCCTGCTCGTGATGGGCGCGCGGGCGACGGGTGTGGCGGGCGAGGGGGCGCCTCGGCGGCGAGTCGGCGGCTGAGCGGGCGGCTGAGCGCTCGGTTCCGCGTGCGCGCTGCGCGCTGCGCGCTGAGCGGGCGGAATCCCCGCTGGATCCGGGAGAACGCCCTGGTGTTCCGCCCGGTCGGCAGGGAAGACGCACCCATCCATCCACGGGCGCGACCACGAAAGCGAACGCTCGAGCCGGTCCAGGACAGCACGAAGCCCCGACGCCGAGGGCGCCGGGGCTTCGAGAGGGCGGAGAGGTCAGGCCGCCTGGAGGACGAACTGGACGTCGAGGTTGATCGTGACGTCGTTGCCGAGCGTGAAACCGCCGGCTTCGAGGGCTGCGTTCCAGTTCACGCCGAACTCGGTGCGGTCGATCTTCGTCGTCGCCTCGGCACCGAGCTTGACCTGACCGTAGCCGTCGGTGATGACGCCGCCGAACTCGGTCTTCAGCGTGACGGGCTTGGTGACGCCACGGAGCGAGAGTTCGCCGTCGATGAGCATGTCGTCGCCGTCCTCGCGGATGCCCGTCGAGCGGAACGTCATGTGCGGGTGCTCCTCGGTCAGGAAGAAGTCACCGGTCGCGAGGTGCTGGTCGCGCTGCGCCTGATTGGTGTTGATGCTCGAGACGTCGATCGAGGCCTCGAGGGTCGTGTCGAGGGGGTTCTCGGCGGTCACGAGGGTCGCGTCGAACTTCTCGAACTTGCCCTTGACCTTGCTGATCGCGAGGTGACGGACGGAGAAGCTGACCTCGGAGTGGGTCGGGTCGAGCTTCCAGGTGCCGGTGACGTAACCGGGGATGGCGGAGGCGTTGAGAGCCATGGTGTGTCCTTCTTCGAGCGATGAGTCATGGGCGGGCGCGAGATTTCATGCACCTGCATCGAACCTGATGGTAGCCCATTCTGCACCGCTTTGGTTGAAGCGTCAACCATTGTTCACCGAGGTGTTGTTCTTCGGGCGGTGCCGGCCCGTTCGGCCGGCGATGAGGAGACGACGCATCCGCGCGACGAAACGGTCGGCGGTCGGACCGACGTCATCTGCGGTCGCCCGCACCAACCACCAATCGTCGTCCTTCAGCAGTTCACCCCTGGTCAGGTCCTTCCGGAACGTCGCCGGGTCGGTCCGGTGGAGGTCGCTCTCGTACTCGATCGCGACACGAGCATCGGGATATGCGAGGTCGACGCAGGCGACCCACCGTCCGTCCACCACCACGTCGTGGTTGAGGACGGGTTCCGGGAGACCTGCGCGAGTCAGGAGGAGCCGCATCCGCGTCTCCCCAGGCGACCGCGATCCAGCCCGGATCTCGGCGAGGGCTGCCCGGAGCTTCACGACGCCGCGACAGCCTCGCCGCCGACGCACGGCCGCGGCCAGTTCGGGGAGCGTCGACCAACCGAGCCATCCCACCAAGGCGTCCCCAGCCACGATGAGTTCGTCCAGCGACAGGAACGAGGCGAGCGCGGTGAAGGTGTCGGCCGGATGCGTCAGCTGGACACCCCTGGTCTGGACGACCCGTACCGAACCCGCCTTGGCCCGGTGCCCCACCGACCCACGGACGCGGAGCGCCTGGTCCGTCCCGATGGTGATGACGTGCAGTCGCGGATCACGTTCGATCCGGCGGGGCAACGGCACGCCGAGGAGCATCGCGGCGGTCGTGTGGCTGAAGACCTGGTCATGGCGCAGCCGAGGAGCGAGTGCCCGCGCGAAGGCGTCCGGCGTGTGCGGTTGCTCGGCACATCGCACGCCGTGGAACGGACGTCGCAGGTCGCGGGCATCGAGCCGGCCGCGTGGAACGCCCATGTGGAGCGCGCGACGCACTCGGAACGGCGTCCGACGCAGGGCCGGGGGGAGCGGGGTCCTCGGAGACATGGGTCCATGGTGCGAGCCGCACCGGAGCGCCGGGGCCAGACCGGGCCTCCAGTGTGGACAGGGCCGGGCGTCGGCCGGATGTGCAGGACGGGACGCAAGCTCGCGAGCGGGCGGAACCACGGGTGTGCGGCATGGGCTGCCCCGGCGTTCTGCCCGATCGTGGGGAGGGTGGCACGGGCCTGGCATCTCGCCCGCTCGCGCCGCCCTGACGCGGGGAGGGTGCTACCGGGGGCCTGGCATGTCGCCCGCTCGCGGGGAGGGCGCCACCGGGGGCCTGACATATCGCTCGCTCGCGCTGCCCGCTCGCGCTGCACGCTCGCGCTGCCCGCTCGCGCTGCCCGCTCGCGCCACCCGCTCGTGCTGGCGCAGGGTCAGCGCAGCCGAGGGTCGAGCGGAGGAACGGCGGAGCCGACTGCACACAGGTACTGCCACGGCCTCCCGCGTGCGCGCTCACTCCAGTAGCGTCGCACCCATGGAATTCAGGTACCTGGGCAACTCCGGACTCAAGATCTCCGAGATCACCTACGGCAACTGGCTGACGCACGGCTCGCAGGTCGAGAACGACGTCGCCACACAGTGCGTGCGGGCAGCGCTCGACGCTGGCATCACCACGTTCGACACTGCGGACACCTACGCCAACACGGCAGCAGAGACCGTCCTCGGCGAAGCACTCAAGGGTGAGCGTCGTCAGTCCCTCGAGGTCTTCACGAAGGTCTACTGGCCGACCGGCCCGATGGGGCACAACGACGTCGGCCTCAGCCGCAAGCACATCATGGAGTCGATCAACGGCTCGCTCGAGCGTCTGCAGACCGATTACGTCGACCTGTACCAGGCCCACCGCTACGACTACGAGACCCCGCTCGAAGAGACCATGCAGGCCTTCGCGGACGTGGTGCGTCAGGGCAAGGCGCTGTACATCGGCGTCAGCGAGTGGTCCGCCGAGCAGATCCGTGCCGGTGCTGCCCTCGCGAAGGAACTCGGCTTCCAGCTCGTCTCGAACCAGCCGCAGTACTCGATGCTGTGGCGCGTCATCGAGGGCGAGGTCGTCCCCGCGTCGAAGCAGCTCGGTCTGTCGCAGATCGTGTTCTCGCCGATCGCTCAGGGCGTCCTCACCGGCAAGTACAAGCCGGGCCAGCCGCTGCCCCAGGGCTCCCGCGCCACGGACGAGAAGGGCGGCGCGGACATGATCAAGCGGTACATGCGCGACGAGGTCCTCGAGGCCGTCCAGCGTCTCCAGCCGGTCGCTGACGAGGCCGGGCTCACCCTCGCCCAGCTCGCCGTCGCCTGGACCCTGCAGAACGAGAACGTCGCCTCGGCGATCGTCGGTGCCTCGCGTCCATCACAGGTCGAGGACAACGTGAAGGCAGCAGGCGTGAAGCTCGACGCCGACACGATGGCTCGCATCGACGAGGCCCTCGGGGACATCCCGGAGCGCGACGCCTCGAAGAACGTCTCTCCGACGCAGCGTCCCGCCTGAGCGGAACGCACCGCCTGACGGACGGGAGGCCCGGTACCAGCTGGTACCGGGCCTCCCGTCCGTCACGGGGCTGAGCTGCGTCAGCCAGCTGACCTGGTCAGCGCACCACCACGAGCCCTCGGCCCGCGAAACGGACGCCGTCGGTGTCGAAGTCGGCGTCGCCGAAGCTGAACAGCACCTCGCCGGTGGCACCGACGAGCGGGACCTCCGCAGGGTCGTCGGACAGGTTGACGACGACGTGGACCGGTGCTGCCGTCGGGCCGAGTAGCCCGCGGGTCAGCACGAGCCATCGCTCGTCCTCGCTGAAGCGGACGGCGTTCGCCTCGTAGCGGTGGTCGACGAACGCCTCGTCGGTGCGCCGGAGGGCGACGAGTACCCGGTAGGCGTTGAGGATCCGTGCTCCACGCTCGGACTCGACGTCAGACCAGTCGAGCTTGGAGTTGGTGAACGTCGTCGGGTCCTGCGGGTCGGGGACCGTGGACTCGTCCCAACCGTGCTCGGCGAACTCCTTGATCCGGCCCTCGGCGGTGACCTTGCCGAGTTCCGGCTCCGGGTGCGAGGTGAAGAACTGCCACGGGGTCGTGGCGGCGAACTCCTCACCCATGAAGAGCATCGGGGTGAACGGGCCGAGCAGCGTGAGCGCTGCGGCGATGACGAGACCTTCGTCCGACACGGTCGCGGCGAGACGGTCACCGGCGGCGCGGTTGCCGATCTGGTCGTGGTTCTGGTTCGCCACGACGAGGGCTGTCGTCGGCGACGTGCCGCGGTCGATCGGCCGACCGTGACGCTTGCCGCGGAAGGACGACCAGGTTCCGTCGTGGAAGAAGCCCTGTTCGAGCACCTTCGCCAGGGCGGTCAGCGGGGCGAAGTCGGCGTAGTAGCCGTTCGTCTCCCCGGTGACGGCGACGTGCACGGCGTGGTGGAAGTCGTCCGACCACTGGCCGGCGAGCCCGTACCCGGAGGCCTCGCGCGGGCGGAACATGATCGGGTCGTTGAGGTCCGATTCCGCGATGAGCGACAGCGGCTTGCCGGTGAACGACGAGAACGCGTCGGTCTCGCTGGCCATCTCGGCGAGGATGTGCGGTCGCGTCGTGTCACGGATCGCGTGCACGGCGTCGAGTCGCAGACCGTCGACGTGGTGGTCGCGGAACCACATCCGGACGTTGTCCAGGACGTACCGGCGGACCTCGGGCTCTTCGACGTTGACCGAGTCGCCCCAGGTGTTGGCCAGCCCCTGCACGAGGTACGGGCCGTAGAGCGGCAGGTAGTTCCCGCTCGGACCGAGGTGGTTGTACACGACGTCCTGGATGACGCCGAGACCGAGGGCGTGGGCGCGGTCGACGAAGCGGTCGTAGGCATCCGGACCGCCGTAGGGAGCGTGCACGGCGTACCACGCGACCCCGTCGTAGCCCCAGTTCCACTCACCGTTGACGCCGTTCACGGGCAGCAGCTCGACGAACTCGACCCCGAGCTCGACCAGGTGCTCGAGCTTGGCGGCAGCGGCGTCGAGGGTGCCCTCTGGCGTGTAGGTGCCGACGTGCATCTCGTAGATGACGCCGCCGCGCGCCGGTCGGCCGGTCCAGGCGTCGTCCGTCCATGCGAAGCGTGCCGGGTCGACGACCTCGGACGGCCCGTGGACGCCCTCGGGTTGGAAGCGGCTGCGCGGATCGGGGCGGACGGACTCGTCCTCGTCGATACGGAAGCCGTACCGGGCTCCGACGACGGGGAGGACCTCGTCGGTCGTCCACCAGCCGTCGTCCCCGCGGGTGAGCGGGTACTCGGTGCCGTCGACGACGAGGCGGACGTTCTCGGGCTCGGGGGCCCAGACGCCGTAGCGGTCGGGACTGGTCATGCGTGACCCTCCAGGATCTCGACCTCAGCCTGCGCGTCGGTCTCGGTGTCTTCGGTGCTGGTGGTGGTGTTCGCGGCGGTGGGGTTCGTGCTGTCGGACGTGCTCGTGTCCGTGGCGTCGTGACCACCGCCGTCGACGACGTCCGCGGGCACGAGCAGTGCGACGGGGAAGTCGGTGAGGACCTCGTCGAGCAGGAGGTCACGGTCAGCCGGGAAACGCCTCCCGGTCAGCAGGTCCACGCGCTCGACCGGCACGACGTGCAGGAGCGTGTCCGCCCATCCGCCGACGGCCCGGAGGCCCAGGGGCAGTCGCGTGGCGACCGTCACAGCCCCGCCGCGGTCGAAGGCGACCACGTGGTCCGCTGCGGGGCCGGTGGCGTCGAGCGGGACGTACCGGGTGAACAGCTCCGGGTGGTCGCGACGGACGCGGAGTGCGCGGCTCGTGACGAGGGTCTTCGCGACGGCACCCAGGTCGATGCCGGGCAACGCGTCGGGGCCGTCGTCGTCGGCACCGTCGAGCCAGGCGAGGACGTGCCGCCGTTCGGCGTAGTCGACGGGCCGCCGGTTGTCGGGGTCGACGAGCGAGCGGTCCCAGGCCTCGGTGCCCTGGTAGACGTCCGGGACGCCGGGCGCCGTGAGCTGCAGGATCTTCGCGCCGAGACCGTTGGACCAGCCGGGGGCGTCGATCTGCTCGTCGAGGGCGTCGAGCTCGGCGACCACGGCGGGGTCGTCGAAGGCGGCGTCGACGATGGCGTGCATCTGCCGCTCGAACGACTCGTTCGGCTCGGTCCACGTCGTGCTGTCGCCGGCCTCACGCGACGCCTTCTCGGCGTAGGCGTGCAGACGCTCTCGTGAGGCCGGGCGCGCTCCGACGATCGCCTGCCAGAGCAGGTTGGCGAACACCCCGTCCTCGAGCGGAGCGAGCGCGTTGAGACGGTCGAACGTCGCTGTCCACTCCTCACCGAGTTCAGCGAGGACCGCGATGCGAGCACGGGTGTCCTCGCTGCGCTTCGTGTCGTGCGTCGTCAGGGTCGTCATGGCGTGCGGCCAGCTGGCGAGACGTTCACGCTGTGCGGCGTGGAACTCGTCGAGGGTGACCGAGAACACGCTCGGGTCGCCGCCGACCTCGCTGAGGGACGACAGGCGCGAGGTCCGGTAGAACGCGGTGTCCTCGACGCCCTTGGCCATCACCATGCCGCTGGTCTGTTGGAGGCGGATCGCGGCGGCGTTGTCCGCATCGCACAGGGCCGGCGCGATGCGGTCGATGACGTCGGCCAGGTCCGGGCGGGCTTCCGCAGCGACCTCGAGTGCCTCGATCAGGTGGTGGATGCCCTCCGGCAGGTAGGTGCGGTAGACCTCGAAGCTCGCCACGATCTCTGCGACAGCATCGACGATCCGGTCCTCGGAGACGGACACGGAGGTGGCACCGCCCTGCACGGCCGGGTCGACCACCAGGAGGCGCGCCAAGCGTCGGACCTCACTGTTCAGGATGCCGTCGGCGATCCCACGGCGGGTCCGGTGCGTCAGGTCCTGCCACGACACGTGCTCGCCGCGCAACCGGTCCTCGAGCGCCGTGAGGGGCGCTTCGCCGGCGGGGTCGACGAACACCCGGTCGATGAACCCGAGGGCGTCGTAGCCGGTCGTCCCGTCCACCGGCCAGGACGACGGCAGCAGTTCGCCCGGCTCGAGGATCTTCTCCACCAGCGTGTACGCACCGCCCGTCAGGTCGGCGAGGTCGTCGAGGTACCCAGCCGGGTCGTAGAGGCCGTCCGGGTGGTCGATGCGCAGACCGTCGACCAGGCCGTCGCGGAACCAGGAGCCGATGACCCCGTGCGAAGCGGCGAACACCTCGGGCTCCTCCACACGGATCGCTGCGAGCGTGTTGACCGCGAAGAACCGGCGGTAGTTCAGCTCGGAGTCGGCGCGCTTCCAGTGGACGAACTCGTAGTGCTGTCGGGCGTGCACGGCCTCGACGTCGTCACCGTCGTGCACGGTGCCGGGAGCTGTCGGGTACTCGGTCTCGCCGACGAGCAGACGCGGGGCCTTGCCGTCCGGGCTCCCGGCGTCGAGGGTGACTGCGTCGAGCAACCGGTCGTCGAGCACGGGGACGCGGATCCGGCCCTCCCCGGCAGCCCAGTCGATGTCGAACGCCCAGGCCACGGGCGACTCCTGGCCGTGCTCGAGGAGCGACCACCACCACGGGTTCACGGCCGGGGTCGCGACGCCGACGTGGTTCGGGACGACGTCGACGAGGACGCCGAGTCCCGCGGCGTGTGCTGCTTCGGCGAGGGCGCGGAGCGCGTCGTCGCCGCCACGCTCGGTGTCGACGTGTGTGTGGTCGACGACGTCGTACCCGTGACCGGAGCCGGGCTCCGCCTGCAGCACGGGGGAGAGGTAGAGCCAGTCGGCACCGAGGTCGCGGACGTAGTCGACGACGTCCTGCGCGGCGCTCAGGTCGAACTCGGCGGTGACCTGGAGACGGTATGTCGAGGTCGGGTTTCGGCGGGTCATTCGGTGTCCCCAAGGGTGTCGTGATCGGTCTGGGTACGGGGGACGGCGGGTGCGTCGCCGTCGGGCGAGAGCGCCCCGGGTGCCGGGGTGTCGCTGGGCACGGCTGCGTTGTCGTCGGTGTCGGTGTCGGTGCCAGTGCCGGCGGACGCCGGCGCCGTCGCGTCCGGCGCCGCGCCGACCTCGGATCCGGCCGCCCCGACGGCGCTCGGCGCGGCTGATCCGGCCGGGTTCGTCGGGGTGGCGGCCGGGTGCTCCGGCTCGTCCTCGTGTGCCGTGTCGACCGGGGTGCGCTGGATCTCGTGCTCGGGCTCCGCGCGGAGGACGATCATCGAGCGAGCGGGGACGTCGAGAGCGTCCCCGGCTTCGAGGACCTCGTCCCGCGCTCCGGGTTCGGCGGTGTCGATGCGGACCGTCCACCCGGGGGAGTACTCCTCCGGAGGGAGCGTGAAGGTCACGACGCCGTCGTGCGCGTTGAAGTACGTCAGGAAGGCCACGTCGGTGACGCGCTCGCCGCGGGCATCTCGTCCGCGGATGCCCTCACCGTTCAGGTACATCCCGACGCTCTTGCCGAACCCGGAGTCCCACTCTTCGGGCTGCATCGCGTCGCCAGCCGGGGTCAGCCAGACCACGTCAGGCAGCGGTTCGCCCTCACCACGGCGCACCGGTCGACCGTTGAAGTACCGGGTCCGTCGGAAGGTCGGGTGGTCATGCCGGAGCTTCACGACGTCGGCGGTGAACTGGATCAGCTCGTCGTCGGCGGTCGCCCAGTCGATCCAGCTCAGTTCGGAGTCCTGCGCGTAGACGTTGTTGTTGCCCTGCTGGGTGCGGCCGAGTTCGTCGCCATGGGCGATCATCGGCACACCCTGACTCAGCAGGAGCGTGGCGATGAAGTTGCGGCGGCGCTGCAGTCGGAGTGCGGTGACCTCCGGGTCGTCGGTGGGGCCTTCGATGCCGGAGTTCCACGAGCGGTTGTGGCTCTCGCCGTCGTTGTTGTTCTCGCCGTTGGCGTCGTTGTGCTTCTCGTTGTAGGCCACCAGGTCGTACAGCGTGAAGCCGTCGTGGGCCGTGATGAAGTTGATGCTCGCCTTGGGCGTGCGGCCGTCGTGCTCGTACAGGTCCGCGGATCCCGAGATGCGCGATGCGAACTCGCCGAGGGTGGAAGGCTCGCCCCGCCAGAAGTCGCGCACGGTGTCGCGGTACTTGCCGTTCCACTCCGACCACTGCGGCGGGAAGTTGCCCACCTGGTAACCGCCGGGGCCGACGTCCCACGGCTCGGCGATGAGCTTCACCTGCGACACGATCGGGTCCTGCTGCACCAGTTCGAAGAAGGCGGAGAGCCGGTCGACCTCGTAGAACTCCCGGGCCAGGGCTGCGGCCAGGTCGAAGCGGAAGCCGTCGACGTGCATCTCGGTCACCCAGTAGCGGAGGGAGTCCATGATCAGCTGCAGCGAGTGCGGGTGCCCGACGTTGAGCGAGTTGCCGGTGCCCGTCACGTCCATGTAGTACCGCTTGTCGTCGTCCATCAGGCGGTAGTACGCCGCGTTGTCGAGACCGCGGAAGGACAGCGTGGGGCCGAGGTGGTTGCCCTCGGCGGTGTGGTTGTAGACGACGTCGATGACGACTTCGATACCGGCACGGTGCAGTTCGCGCACCATCGTCTTGAACTCCTGCACCTGCTGCCCGCCGTCGCCCGAGGACGAGTAGTGCGAGTGCGGCGCGAAGAACCCGATGGTGTTGTAGCCCCAGTAGTTCGACAGCCCCTTGTCCTGCAGCGTCGAGTCGTTCACGAACTGGTGCACCGGCATGAGCTCGAGCGTCGTCACGCCCAGTCGCTTGAGGTGCTCGATGACGGCCGGGTGTGAGACGCCAGCGTAGGTACCGCGCTGCTCTTCGGGAACGTCGGGGTGCGTCTCGGTGAGGCCCTTGACGTGCGCCTCGTAGATGACGGTCTCGCCGTAGGGGATGCGGGGTGCGCGGTCGCCCTGCCAGTCGAAGAACGGGTTGATGACCACGCCCTTGACCATGTGGGAAGCCGAGTCTTCGTCGTTCGTCGAGTCCGGGTCGCCGAACGTGTACGAGAAGAGGGACTGGTCCCAGTCGATGTCGCCGCTCGTCGCCTTCGCGTACGGGTCGAGGAGGAGCTTCGCCGGGTTCGAGCGGACGCCGTTCGTCGGGTCGTACGGGGCGTGGACGCGGAAGCCGTACTCCTGCCCCGGGCCGACGGTGGGCAGGTAGGCGTGCCACACGTGGGCGTCGACCTCGACGAGTCGGACTCGTTCTTCGGTCCCGTCGGCATCGAACAGGCAGAGCTCGACCCCTTCGGCGACCTCGCTGAACACGGCGAAGTTCGTGCCGCTGCCGTCGTAGGTCGCGCCGAGCGGGTAGGGGTTGCCGGGCCAGGTGTGCAAACGTGCCTCCAGAAGGAATGAACTGGGCCAACGTATCGGCGGGCCCCTGTGATGTCCGGGCCCGAGACGCGCACTGTGGAGCGTTGCGGCCCTCCACAGGCGTTGGTCGGACAAGCCTGCTCATTCCTGCACAGGACGGACGTCGAGTCGAACTCCTCCACACTTCGTCACGGCCCGTCCGCCAGCCAGTGCGCGCGGAGTAGCGTCGCCGCCATGACCAACATCGTCACGCAGATCGCAGACAAGGTGCGGCCCGTCGGCGTCGCCTCCAACTACGGCGACCCGGTGGACGTCGGGGACAGCACCCTGATCCCCGTCTCCGTCAACTGGTACGGCTTCGGCGGCGGCTCGGACGCCGACGAAGACGGCGCCGGTGGTGGCGGCGGCGGTGCCGTTTCGCTCCCCGTCGGCGCCTACGTCCGTCGTCCCGGACAGGACCTCGCCTTCGAGCCGAACGTCATCTCGCTCCTCACGATCAGCATCCCGGTGATCTGGGTCGCCGGCAAGGTGCTCGTCAAGCTCATCCGCGCGCTCAAGAAGTGACCACCTGACGGACAGGAGGCTCGGGTCACGGACCACGGGCCTCCTGTCCGATGGGTACACTGCTGGGACACACACGGGAGTCCGCCAGAGCGGGCTGAGAGGGAGCGAACCGCGCTCCGACCGTCGAACCTGATCCGGATCATGCCGGCGCAGGGAGGAGTCATCGCGATGTCCACTGGTGCACCTACCGAAACGTCCATCGAACGTCCCGTCTCGAAGCGCTCGCTCCGCTGGCGTGTCGTCGACATCGTCGTCGCCGCGGTCCTCGCGGTCGCGGTCGGCGTCGTCTTCAAGCTCTGGGACTTCGCCTACGAGCCGATCGGCGCGGGCCTCGGCCTGGTCCTCCCGGGTTCGCAGGCACTGGTCGGCGGCGTCTGGCTGCTCGCCGGACCGCTCGTCGCCATCGTCGTCCGCAAGCCGGGTGCAGCGCTCTTCGGCGAGATCGTCGCCGCATCCGTCGAGGCCATGCTCGGCACGCAGTGGGGCTGGGGGACACTGCTCTCCGGGCTGGTGCAGGGCATCGGCGCCGAGATCGTCCTCGCGCTGTTCCTCTACCGGGTGTGGAAGCTGCCCGTGGTCATGCTCGCCGGAGCTGCGACCGGTCTCGCGCTCGGCTTGAACGACGCGTTCCGGTACTACGCGGGAGCGACCGCCTCGTTCCAGGTGACGTACGTGATCTGCGCGATCGTCTCCGGCGTGGTGATCTCGGGCATCGGGTCGTGGCTGCTCGTCCGCGCACTCGCCCGGACCGGGGTGCTCTCCTCCTTCGCGGCCGGACGGGAGCACGGGCGCCGGCCACGATCCTCCGCGGCGTGACGACCGACGCGGGATCCGGCGCGTCGTCGGCGGCCCGTCCGGCGCACGTCGTGTTCCAGGGCTGGGGATGGCGGTACCCCGAGCGGCAGACCTGGGCCGTCCGGAACGTCGGGCTCGAAATCCTCCCGGGCGAGCGCGTCGCCGTCGTCGGTCCGTCCGGCGCCGGCAAGTCGACACTGCTCCGCGCTGCGGCCGGTGTCCTCGCCGACGACCCCGACGACGGCGACCACACCGCGGCCTCGGTCGAGGGTGTCGTCCTGATCGACGGTGCCGACCCGCGGACCGTCCGAGGACGCGTCGGCCTCGTCATGCAGGACCCCGAAGCGCACACGGTGATGTCGCGGGTCGGCGACGACGTCGCGTTCGGCTGCGAGAACCTCGGCGTCCCACGCCACGAGATCTGGCCGCGGGTACAGCACGCGCTCGACGTCGTCGGGCTCGACCTCCCGCTCGACCGGTCCACCACGCAGCTCTCCGGCGGCCAACGGCAGCGGCTCGCGCTCGCTGGAGTGCTCGCGATGCGTCCGGGCGCCCTCGTGCTCGACGAACCCAGCGCGAACCTCGACCCCGCGGGCGTCGGCCAGGTGCACGACGCTGTCCGGGCGCTCCTCGACGACACCGGAGCGACGATGCTCGTGGTCGAGCACCGCATCGGCACGTGGCTCGACCTGGTCGACCGACTCGTGTTGCTCGAGCCGGGGGGCGGAGTCGTCGCCGACGGGCCCCCCGACGTCGTGCTCGCTGCCCACGGCGACGCGCTCGAGCGCGGCGGAGTGTGGATCCCGGGGAGCGAGCCCGAGGTCGGTTCGGCTCGGAGTGCACCCCGTGGCAGTGGCACCTCCGGTGGGGCGTCGCGCGGAGTCGCCCTCCGCCGCGCTGCGCGAGCGGGCGGAATGCCAGGGTCGGGCGACGCGGACACCGGGGGATCTCGCCCGCTCGGCGCCGGGGGCGAGTCGGGAGCCCCGCGTCCCGCGCGAGCGGGCGGTATGCCAGGGGACGCCCCCTCCGAGACCGTGGTGTTCCGCCCGCTCGGCGCGGGAGCGGTCGGACAGGAGGCCCACCCCACCACGGACGGGACCGCTCTGCTCCGCGCGCGCGGCCTGGCGACCAGTCGGAGCGCGCGCCGGAGCAGCAGACGACGCAGGCGTGGCGTCGACCAGGCGCTCCACGTCGGTCACGACATCGACCTCGAGGTCCGGAGCGGACGGGTGCTCGCCGTCACCGGGCCGAACGGCGTCGGCAAGAGCACCCTCGGGCTCACTCTCGCGGGGCTCCTCCGCCCCGCTGCCGGAACGCTGGAGGCCACCCCGGTCCTGGTCGGAACAGCGAGCCCGGCTCCGACCGGAACTGCCCCGACCGGGACGGCTCCGCACTCCTGGTCCAGCCGTGAGCTCGCCGCTCGCATCGGCACCGTCTTCCAGGATCCGGAACACCAGTTCATCGCCCGCTCCGTCCGCGAGGAACTCGTCGCCGGCCCGGCCGCGCTCGGGATGCCCGCTGCCGAGATCGACGAGCGGGTCACCGAACTGCTCGACAGGTTCCGGCTCGACCACCTGGGCGACGCGAACCCCTTCACGCTCTCCGGCGGGGAGCAACGGCGGCTCGCGATCGCAGCGGTGATCGCGACACGCCCGCCGGTCCTCGTGCTCGACGAACCGACCTCCGGTCAGGACCGAGCCACCTGGAGTGCCGTGGTCGAGCAGCTCGGAGCCCTCGCCGACGCCGGGACCGCCGTCGTCGTGGTGACACACGACCGGGATCTCGTCCGAGCGCTCGACGCCGACGAGGTGGTCCTCCACGCGGACGGCCTGATCCCGGCAGCGCCCGTCGTCACTTCCACGAGGGAGCCGCGGTGACCGCCCCGTCGACCGCACTGAGCGGTCCGACCGGTGCCGAGCCTCCCGTCCGTCCCGGGCGTGGCGTTGCCTCGGTGCAACCGGTGGCATCGCTGCTCGGGGTGATCGCCCTGGGTGTCGTGCTGGTCCTCAGCCTCGACCTGGTGTCCGCGACGGTCGCGCTGCTGCTCGAACTCGCGCTCCTGCCGTTGCTCCGCATCCCCGTCCGGACCCTCCTCCTGCGGACGTCCCCGGTCCTGGTCGCTGTCCCGTTGACCGGCGTGAGCATCGCCTTGTACGGGCAGCCGTCCGGGCGTGTCTGGTTCGATTTCGCCTTCGCGCACGTCACCGACGGGTCGTTGCAGCTGGCGCTCGCGACGATGTTGCGTGTCCTCGCCGTCGGCGTGCCGGGCATCGTCCTGTTCATCCGGACGGACGTCACGGACCTGGCGGACGGGCTCGCGCAGATCCTCCACCTCCCGGCTCGGTTCGTCCTCGGTGCCCTGGCCGCTGTCCGCATGATGACCCTGCTCGGCGACGACTGGCGGCAGCTCGCGATGGCACGGCGCGCCCGGGGTGTCGCGGACAGCGGCCGCATGCGTCGCGGCTTGTCGATGGCATTCGGGTTGCTCGTGGTCGCGTTGCGTCGAGCGACCACGCTCGCGGTGGCCATGGAGTCCCGCGGGTTCGGTGCGCCCGGCAGACGCACCTGGGCGCGTCCAGTCCGGTTCGCCGGACCCGAGTGGGCGATGGTGGCGGTCCTGGTCGGCATCGGCGCGGCCGCGGTCGTCGCCGCCCTCCTCGCGGGCACCTGGCGTGCCTGACGTCGACGCACCGGCTGCGTCCGGACCGGACGACGACGGGCTGGAGGCCCGGATCGCCTCGACGGGGGCGCTCGCCTCCCGCGCGCGGTCGGCCTTCCGGACTGCACGGAACGCCCCCTCCCGGACGGCACGGAACGACCGTCTCGTCGTCCTCGTCGACGGACGCTCGGGGACCGGCAAGACGACGCTCGGGAACGCTCTCGCGGCGGAACTCGACGCGACCATCGTCCATCTGGATGATGTCTACCCGGGGTGGGACGGCCTCCAGGCTGCTGCCGACAGCGTCGTTCGGGAAGTGCTCGGGCTCCCCTCCGGGTACCGGCGGTGGGACTGGGTGACCTCTGCGCCGGCGGACTGGGTTCCAGTGGACCCCGCCGCGCCGATCGTCATCGAAGGGTGCGGGGCGTTGTCCCGCGCGTCGGCACCGCTGGCGACCTTCCGGGTGTGGTTGACCGCGGAGGAGGGCGAGCGTCGTCGCCGCGCACTCGACCGGGATGGGGAGACGTTCGCGCGGCAGTGGGAGCGGTGGGCCCGACAGGAGGAGGCGTTCATCTCTGCGGAGACGCCGCAGACCCTCGCCGACGAGGTGCTCCGGTCGTAGGGGACGGCGCTACGCCCAGCCGAGTTCGTGCAGTCGTTCGTCGTCGATGCCGTAGAAGTGTCCGATCTCGTGCACGAGCGTGGTGTGCACCTCGTCCTTGAGGTCCTCCAGGGTGTCGCACTCGAGCAGGTGTTGCTTGCGGAACACGACGATCCGGTCCGGGAGCTCCCCGAAGCCGTACTGGCCGCGCTCGGTCTGGGCGACACCGTCGTAGACGCCGAACAGGTCGGAGCCGTCTTCGGGCTCGTCCTCGACCACGAAGACGACGTTGTCGAGCCCGTCGACCATGTCATCGGGCAGGAGGTCGAGCTCGTCGGTCACGAGCTGTTCGAAGGCCTCGGTCGACATCTCCATCACGGGAGGATCGTGGCACAGCCGCCCGGACGTGTCCTGGTGGCGCGGACCGGCACGACCCTCCGCACGACGAAGGCCCCCGTCCTGCGGACGGGGGCCTTCGTGCAATGGGGTGAGTAACGGGGCTTGAACCCGCGACCTCCTGGACCACAACCAGGCGCTCTACCAGCTGAGCTATACCCACCATGAGTCAGTCCGGCGAGCCGGAGCAACCACTCGATTGTAGTACATCCGGACGCCTGCCCGGACCACCGTCGCTACTCGGCGGCCTGCGGGGTCGGCTCCGGCTGCGGTTCGGCGCTGGACTGCGGTTCGGCGCTGGACTGCGGGGCCAGGCGCGACTCCCACTTCGCCACGACCTCGGCCGCGACGGCCTTCACGTCGTCGCTCGCCGGGCCTGGCTCCGGTGTGAAGCCGGCGCGGCGGTAGTACTCGAGTTCACGGATCGACTCGAGGATGTCGGCGAGGGCGCGGTGTCCGCCGTGCTTCTCGGGCGAGTTGAAGTACACGCGCGGGAACCAGCGACGGCAGAGTTCCTTGATGCTCGAGACGTCGACGCTCCGGTAGTGCAGGTGGTTGTCGATCCGCGGCATGTACTTCGCCAGGAACGCGCGGTCCGTGCCGATCGTGTTGCCGGCCAGGGGAGCTGAGCCCTCGGCCGGGACGTGGGCGAGGATGTACTCGAGGACCTGGTACTCGGCGTCCGCGAGGGACACACCGTTCGGGATCTCGTCGATGAGGCCCGAGGTCGTGTGCATCTTCGTGACGAAGTCGTTCATGTTGTCGAGCGCCGACTGGTCCGGCTTGATGACGATGTCGAACCCGGGGTGCACGGGGTTGAGGTCGAAGTCCGTGATGACCACAGCGACCTCCACGAGCTCGTCGACCTCGACGTCGAGGCCCGTCATCTCACAGTCGATCCAGACGAGGCGGTCATTCGCGGCAGACATACCGCGATCCTACTTCCGCGCGCCGACGCCCCGTGGCCCCCTGTGGATCGGAGGTCCGGCAGCCGGCGACGAGTGGACGAACGCACGCACGCGCGGGCCGTCGGGCGGGGGAGCGAGCCCGGGGCGAGCGGGGAGCCGCGAGCCGGGAGGCCGATGAGGGAGCGGGCGAGCGCGAGGGGCGGGCGGGAAGCCGCGAGCCGGGAGGCCGATGCGGGAGCGGGCGAGCGCGAGCGGGCGGAATGCCAGCGTGGTGTCGCCGGAACGACTGGTGTTCTGCCCGCTCGCGGCCGTGGTGTCGCCACGGGACGCCCGCAACCGACTCGTGGGACCGCTGCCGGGCCTCCCGTCCGGGTCGGCGCGGCTGAGCGGGCGGATTCCCCGTCATCTTCTGCTGGAGCCCGTGGTGTTCCGCCCGCTCGCCGGCCAGCAGCTCCCTTGCGCTCGCCACGCGGCGTGCCGCAGGAGGTGCCTCTTACTCGTCACCTGACCGCGAACGGGCGGAATCCCACCGGACCCACGCGCGGCACCCTGGTGTTCCGCCCGCTCGCGGGTGGACGAGCGAGCCTCGCCGGACGGGAGGCCCCGCTCCAGTCCGCAGGTCGCGTCGCGCGCCTCCTGTCCATGGCACGACCGCGAGCGGGCGGGATCCCACGGAGCGGACGCGCCACGGCCTGGCATTCCGCCCGCTCACGCGCCGCGAGCGGAGCGCGCCCGCGCGCCCGCGCGCCCGGGGCGGCAGCCGAGAGCGGAGTCCGCCAGCGCGCCCTGACCGGCGATCGCGACCGGCAGCCGCGCGAGCGCTGGCCACGCGACCGGCAGCCCCGAGAGCAACCCGCCCCGCGTGCAGCCCGCCACCGACACCGATGGCCGGGCCCGCACCGCGGACCCGGCCATCGCCGGCAGCAGGGACTACGCCATCTCGCCGGCCGAGATCGCCTCGGCTTCGACGCGCTCGGGCTCCTCGCCGTCGTCCACGCGCCGCAGCACCTTCGTGGTGAGCACGACGACCAGGAACGCGACTGCGACGGACACCCCGGCGAAGACGTAGGCGGCACTCGGCGAGTACGCGTCGGCGAGCAGCGTCGCGACGGGCGGGGCGATGGCGCCACCGATGAAGCGGACCGCCGAGTACGCGCTCGATGCGACGGAGCGGGGCAGGTCGGTCGCCTCCATGACGCACTCGGTGAGCACGGTGTTGAGGACACCGAGCACGAGACCGCCGATGACGACGCAGACGATCAGCCCGGCCGGCGACTGGACGACGACGGCTGCGGCGAACAGGTCGAGTGCGAGCAGCGGCAGCGCGAGCTTGAGGACGCTGGTGCGCCGCATCCGTGCCGTGAGCATCGGGGCGACCCACACCGAGGTGATGGCGAGTCCGACGCCCCAGCCGAAGAACGTGAACCCGATGCCGAGCGCCCCGAAGCCGAGCGGGAACGGCGTGTAGGCGAGGAGCACGAAGAAGCCGATGTTGTAGAAGAGGGCGGTCGCGGCGAGGGCGGCCAGAGCCGGTCGGCCGAGGGCACGGAACGGCGCGGAGAGCTTCGTCGGGGTGGGCTTCTCGAGCGAGCCGGACTTCAGCAACGCCAGGATCGCGATGAACGCGACGGCCATCAGCGTGGTGACGCCGAAAAACGGTCCGCGCCAGCTGACGGATCCGAGCAGGCCGCCGACGAGGGGTCCGACCGCGATGCCGAGGCCGAGCGCGGCCTCGTACAGGATGATCGCCGAGGCGGTCCCGCCCGACGCTGCGCCGACGATCGTGGCCAGCGCGGTCGAGATGAAGAGCGCGTTGCCGAGGCCCCATCCGGCGCGGAAGCCGATGATCGTCCAGACGTCGTTCGACACGGCGGCGAGGACCGAGAACAGCACGATGAGGGCGAGGCCGATCATCAGGGTCTTCTTCGCGCCGATGCGGCTGGACACCCAGCTGGTGAAGAACATCGCGATGCCGGTGACGGCGAGGTAGCTGGTGAAGAGCAGCTCGGTCTGCGCGGGCGTGGCGCGGAGCGACTCGGCGATGGCGGGGAGGATCGGGTCGACGAGGCCGATGCCCATGAAGGCGACGACGCAGGCGAACGCGATGGCCCACACCGCAGAGGACTGCTTCAGGATCGAACCGGACTTGCCGGCGGGTGCGTGCGCGTTCACGCGGTGGTCTCCGTTCTGGTCCTCGCTGCGATGAGGGCCGATGCTTCGTGCAGGATGTCCCAGTCGTCGTCGGTGAGGTCCTCGAAGAGGGGGCCGACAGTGCTGGTGAGTGCGGCTCGCCACGCGACGAGTCGCTCGCGGCCGGCGTCGGTGATCTCGATGAGCTGGCCGCGCGAGTCGTCGGGGTCGACGGCCCGCGAGACGAGTCCGTCGGCGGTCATGCCGGCGACCAGGCGGGTCATGGTCGGCTGGGACACCCGCGACGCCTTGGCGAGTTCGCCGAGTCGCAGGGACTCCTCGGTCTCGAGGATCCCGAGGGTCCGCCAGACCGCGGTGGACGTGGTGTGTCCGGTGGCCTGGAGGGCGGACCGGATGAGCCGGTTGACGGAGACGAGGAGGGTCTCGATGGTCTGTTCCCGCGTTCGTTCCATAGCGGAACTATATAGTGCTGCTATGGATTCGGCAAGGAGGCCCGACGAGCCTCCGCCGAGCTGCTCCTGGCCGCCGGGCGCTCACGATGCGCTGGACGGCGGTGCCCCCTGTCCTGGTAGAAGGGACCCATGACCGACATCACCATCCACGAGGGCGACGAGTTCACCGCCATCTTCCACGAGGGCCCCTTCGACGGGACCACGGACACCCGCACCGCCACGAGCGACGCGCTGGACGACGAGGTGACGGTGTTCGCGGACGTCGAGGGCCTCCAGACCGCCTTCACCTACAAGGCCACCGGCTCCCGTCAGGTCCTCGACCAGATCTCGGTCGACTACACCTTCGCGCCGGACGAGTCCGACCCGGTCGACGACCTGCAGGACCGCGGCGACCGCTCCGGCGAGTTCGACCGCGAGTAGCAGCCGTGGATGGTGCCCCCGGTCGTCCTGGACGGCCGGGGGCACTGTCGTCCCGATCGGGAGTGCCCGGGGTGCGGCTGACGTTGCACCACACCATGCAGGTCGATCTCTGGACGTCCGCGTTCTGCGCGCCGTGTGCCGCTGCCCGGCGCGTCGTCGGTGACGCCGCGCGACTCGTGCCGGGCCTCGTCGTCACCGAACGGGACGTCGCGAGCGACCCCGAGCGCGTCGAGGAGCTCGGGATCCGATCGACCCCGACCGTCCTGGTCAGGAGGGACGACGGGTCCGAGGTCTTCCGCTCATCGGGCGTCCCGACCCGCGACCAGTTCCTCGTCGCGGTCGCGAAGGCGCTCGACTGACACCGTCGTGACGAGGTCTGGGGCCGTCGTCGTCGCCGGACGCAGCGCCGATCGCAGCGTCCGCCACGACCGCTTCACCGCCCGGATCGGTGTCCCGATCAACGCCGCCGCCCGGCCACTCACCGACCGGTCGTGGTCGCCGAGTGCGTTCCGCCGCTCCCATGCCCGCCGCAACGCGCCGCCGCGATTCCGCCGAGCTGCGGGTCGGTCGACGAGCAGTCCGGCGTCGCGGAGGCGCATCGACTCCTCGGCGCGGTCCGCCCAGTCGTCGTCCGATGCCGCGTGGAAGTAGTTGTCCGTCATCCAGTCCGGGCGGACCGTCCCGAACCGGCCGTGCACCAGATCGTCGGCCGTACCCTCGAGCCCGCTGCCGACGAAGACCTCGTTGATGAGGGAGCGGGACGTGCCGAAGTCCGTCAGCGTCAGCGCCGGCACTCCTCGGGCAGCGGCTTCGAGGACCGCGGTCGAGCTGATGGTCACGAGCGCCACCGCCCGGTCGAGGTGCGCGGACATCGGACCGGCCTCGACCACCAGGTTCGACGGGGCGTCGGCGGGGACCAGGTCGGCGTAGGGGAAGGTCTCGCGGTGCGTCTGCTGCTCACCGGCCGCCGCGCGGGTCTTCACCACGACACGCCACTCCGGGTGTGCCCGAGCCGTGTCGACGAGCCAGCCGATGACGCGGCGACGGTCCTCCTCCGCGACGGGCACGCTCGGCTGCGCGGCGAACACCACGGAGTCGCGGACCACCCCGGCGCGCGTCGGACCGGCAGCCCGGGCGAACGGCAGCGTCGCGAGGGCGAACGACGGCTCCACCCCGCCGGCGGCCGCCAGGGCCCGGTACTCCCGGACCTCGCGGTGACTGTGCAGCACGAACAGGTCGGCGCGCGCCCGGAGGAACACGCCCTTCCACTTCGCCGGGAACGAGATGCCCGGCAGGCCGCTGAGCAGTACCGGCCGCGGTGGGACCGACCCTCGGGGGATCGACCGCAGCACCTGGTCGATGACGACTTCGGCCACCGGACCGATGCACGACACCAGGACCGCGTCCGGTGGGGCGGCCCGGAGGCGCGCCACCACCTCGTCCACGCCCACCGGCCCGGGAGGAGCCAGGTCGATCGGGCCGAGACGAGCATCGACGCCCCGGAACGCCGCCCGCAGTTGCGCCGGACTCGCCGACCGGGGCGTCGCCACCGTCAGCAGCTCCAGCGACCAGTGCGCCGGCGCCGCCGAGAGGAGGTGTGCGCCCCACTTCGCGAACGAGTCCGTGTCGACCAGGCCGACCACCCGTCGGCGCGGAGGCGGTGTGGTGGAGTGGTGGCGAGCCTCCCGGCCGTCACCGGTCCCGTCGGCGTCGTGCGCCGGAGCGCTCACGCACCCACCCGACGGAGCTTGGCGAGGGGGGCCTGCTCGCCGGGGAAGATCCGCTTGACGCCGTCGCCCATCGCGGTCTCGATGATGCGGATGTCGCGGACCAGCGTGCGGAGGCCGTGCGGCTCGAGCGACGCCGCGTGGTCCGACCCCCACATCGTGCGGTCGAGCGTGACGTGGCGTTCGACGGCCGTCGCACCGAGCGCGACGGCCGCGAGGGAGATCTGGAGGCCCGGCTCGTGTCCCGAGTAGCCGACCGGCACGCCCGCGTAGGCGTACCGGGTGGCGAGGGTCTCGATCATGCGGAGGTTCGCCTCCTCGGCAGGGAGCGGGTACGTCGACGTCGCGTGCATGAGCACCAGGCGCTCGGTGCCGAGCGTCGAGACGGCGCGGTCGATCTGCTCCAACGTCGACATGCCGGTCGAGAGGATCACCGGCTTGCCGGTCGCGGCGACGGCAGCGAGCATCCCGAGGTCCGTCACCGACGCCGAAGCGATCTTGTACGCGACGACGTTGAGGTCCTCGAGGAACGCCACCGAGGGCTCGTCCCACGGCGACGCGAACCAGTCGAGGCCGCGGAGTGTCGCGTGGTCGCCGATCTCGATGTACTGGTCACGGTCGAACTCCACGCGGTAGCGGTAGTCCAGGTAGGTCATGTCGCCCCACGGGGTGCTGCGCGGCATCGACTTCATGTGCTCCGGCGTCGAGATCTCCGGCGTCCGCTTCTGGAACTTCACGGCCTGCATGCCGGCGTCGGCGGCGACGTCGATGAGCTGCTTGGCGATCTCGACGTCGCCGTTGTGGTTCAGGCCGATCTCGCCGATGAGGTACGCGGGGTGGCCCGCGCCGATGGTGGAGAGGCCGATGCGGACGCTCATGGTGCTCCGTTCTCCGCGGCGGAGGTCCGCGCGGGGTGGGGGTCGGTGGGTGCGGGTGCGTGTGCGGGTGCGTCGGTTCTGTCGCGCGAGCGGGCGGGAACGTCGGGTGCGGCTGTGTCGGGGCGTGGCATCTCGCCCGCTCGCGCAGTCGCGGGCGTGATCTCGATCTCGAGCTCGAGCTCGAGCTCGATCTCGGTCTCGACCTCGACCTCGACCTCGGCACCGGCCGCGGCCGCGGCCCCGGCATCGGAGTCAGCCGCGACTGCGACCTCGAGGAGGGGAGCCAAGGCGGACGCGAGGGCCAGGTCATGCGGCTCGTCGATGTCGATCGCGGTCGAGGCCGGGACGACCACCAACTCGACGCGCCCGACGAAGCGGTGGCGGGCCTCCCGGAAGGCGACTACCCGTACGGCGTAGAACGCGCCGGTCTCGCGGTACTCCGGCGCGCGGTCCTGCCGGCGCGGGCGGGTGGCGGCGTCGTGGTTGACGGCGAGGGCCGAGCCGTCCTCGGTGACGCGCCAGAGGAACGCGTGCGAGGGGGCGGCTGCGAGGACCGAATCGGCGGCGCCGTCGAGGACGCGAGCGACGGCCCGGTCGAGATCGGCGGGGTCGATGAAGGGCGACGTGGCCTGGAGGAAGAGGAGGACCTCCGGCGCGTCGTGCCCGGTCGCGACCGTGTCGAGGGCGTGCAGGAGCGCGGACTCCGACGAGGCCTGGTCTCCCGAGAGATCCGCCGGCCGCCGCACCACCCGCGCTCCGGCTGCGACTGCCTCGGCGGCGATCGCATCACCGTCGGTGCTCACGACGACCTCGTCCACCGAGGCGGCGGCGAGTGCCGCCCGGACGGCGCGGGCGACGAGGGTGCGGCCGGCGACCTGGCGGAGGTTCTTGCCCGGGATGCCCTTCGAGCCCGCTCTCGCCGGGATCACCGCGAGGACGCGGGGCGTGGAGCTCATGAGGGGAAACGTAGGGAGCAGCGGTGACGCCGAGCGGAACGGCAGGGAGACGGCCGGCGAACCGTTCCGGAAGGGGGCGCGCCGGTTGGCGGGGCGGCGCTGCGAGCGGCGTTGGTGCGCGGGCGGGCGTCCCGGGTGGGGCGGGCGCGCGTCCCGGGTGCGGCGGGCGGGCGTCCCTGGCGCGGCGGGCGTCCTTGGGGCGCGAGCGGGTGGAGTACCCGGGTCGGCCTGGGTGCGTCCCTGGTCTTCCGCCCGCTCGCCTCAGCGAGGGCGAGGGCGAGAGCGCGGGCGTGGGCACTGGGCGGGACGGTCCCGGGAGGCGCGGGGTGCGTGAGCGGGCGGAGTACCTGGGTCCGCCTGGGATCGTCCGGGGTCTTCCGCCCGCTCGCCTCATGTGAGGGCGACGGGCGAGAGCGCGGGGCGGGGCGAGTGGGACGGTGCCGGGAGGCGCATGGCGCGTGAGCGGGCGGAGTACCCGGGTCCGCCTGGGTGCGTCACGGGTCTTCCGCCCGCTCGCCTCGGCGAGGGCGAGGGCGAGGGCGAGGGCGCTGGGCGCTGGGCGGGACGGTGCCGGGAGGCGCGTGGTGCGTGAGCGGGCGAAGTACCCGGGTCCGCCCGGATGCGTCCCTGGTGTTCCGCCCGCTCGCGCCGCGGGGTGGGCGGAGCTTGTCCTATGGTCGAGAGATGTTCGACGCCGAAGACGTCCTCGATCCTCCGCCACGACGGGTCCTCGTGGCGGGGACGGCCGGCGTCGGCAAGACCACGACTGCGCGCCGGGTCGCCCGGGCGATCGGCGCACCGCACACGGAGCTCGACGGGATGTACCACGGGCCCGGATGGACGGTGCTGCCGGACTTCGAAGCCCGGGTGGACGAGATGACCGAGACCCCGACCTGGGTCTGCGAGTGGCAGTACCGAGGCGTGCGGCATCTGCTGGTCGAGCGTGCGGACACCCTGGTCTGGCTCGACCTGCCGAGGTCGGTGGCGTTCGTGCGCCTCCTCCGACGGACAGTCCGGCGACGCCTGCACCGCACGGAGTTGTGGAACGGGAACGTCGAACCGCCGCTGTGGACGTTCTTCACCCGGAAGGAGCACATCCTCCGCTGGGGCATCGCGAAGCGGAACGAGATGCGGGAGCGGGTGCCGTCGCTGGTTGATGACGCTCCGCATCTGCGCATCGTGCGCCTGCGCTCACAGCGGGAGGTCGAGCGGTTCGTCGGGCAGCTCAGCACGCGCAGCGAATAAGATCGTCGACGTCCGCCCCCGTAGCTCAGTGGATAGAGCAGGTGGTTTCTACCCACCGTGCCGCGGGTTCGATTCCTGCCGGGGGCACCGACGACGAAGGCCGCCATCCTCGCGGATGGCGGCCTTCGTCGTCAGGCGGTGTCAGTTCACTCGTCGTCGTCCACAGCGCGTCGACGCAGTTCGCTCGCGCTGACGGGATTCGAGTACGGGGACTCCGACGTCTCGTTCGCGTCAGCTGGCTCGGCGGGGGAATCGGCGATCCGCGTCGGGATCGATGTCGTGCTGGCGGTACCGGCAGCGCCCACAGGCATGTCCGTCCTGTCGCTCCGGTCACCGCGGCCGTCGTCACGCTCGTTGTCGTCGTGTGAGGAGCCGCGCGCGGTCCACGACGCCGGGAGGTCGTTGCGACCGTTCCGTTCGTCGCGCACCACCGGTGCACGGTCCGCGGAACCGGGGCGGAGAGAACTCACGGGGACGTCGTCCACGGCGTCCTCGTTGTCCGCGTCGGTCTGGTCGGCGTCGGCGGTGTCGCGCTCTCGGGAGGCTGACCAGCCGCGGTTCGGCGACCCGAAGGCAGGGGAGCCGAGGGTCGGACGGATCGGCGTGGTCTCCCCGTCGGAGTAGGGGCGGGTCGCGTTGTCCGAGATCGGGACCGTCGCGTCGGAGCCGTACGAGCTGTCAGCGGGGCGTCCGGCCGACGTCGGGTTCGAGTTCGGGTACGCCTGCGCGGGGGCAGCGGGCGATGCGCCGAGAGCAGTGGTCGACGAACCGGTACCGGCGGCCGAACCAGCGCGAGGGCCGGCGTCCGCGGCCGACGTGACCGGCGGCTGGGCGGGGCGGAGCGAAGTGGTGGTCGGAGTGGGAGCCGGCTCCGGCGTGCGAGCCGAGTCGACCTTGTCGGCGTTCCAGTCCTGCTGGCGCTTGATCAGGTCTGCGTCGGGGTCCGGGGAATCGAACTTCCAGCGCTCGAGGTCACTCTTGAAGAGCTTGCGCGCGCGACCGGGCCGGGCCTGCCACTCGAGGATGCGGTCACGGAACTCGGTCAGCGACTGTTCCGCCTGAAAGCTGAAGGTCGAGGAGTTCTTCTTGATGTCCGCGATCTCGTGCTGCGCCCAGTTCGCGGCAGTCGGTGCGCCGGTGACGGGGAGCAGACGGAGTCGGATGTCGGCGTCCTCGGCGAGATGATCCGCGTAGGCGCGCTCATCGTGCCCGAGCGAGCCCCAGTTGGCGGCCTTCCGCGCTGCCGAGATGAGTCCGGCGACGGCAGCGTTCTTCGCTTCACGCTCCTGCAGCGAGACGACGCGCTTCGTCGCTCCGCGGCCGATCAGTGCTGCGACGATGCCCGCGACGACGATCGCGATGAAGGGGATGATCGCCCCCGACAACACGCGCCAGCCGTCGTCCGACGAGGTCCAGTCGTTCAGGTCGTTCCACCACTGCATGCGCGCACCCTACGTCGGGATCGGTCGGGGTCTGGGGATGACAGGCGGAGGAACCGCACATCCATCGCATCTGATTCCGATGTGGAACATCATCACCAGCGCAGGGTGTCGACGGCGTCGTCCGCGTCCCAGACGTTGGGGAGTTCGACGAACCGGCGTTCGGCGGCGATGTAGCGACGGGCCCGGTACGCGGTGCCGCCAGCGACGTCGACCCGGTCCACGTACCCGACGATCTCGCCGTTCGCCCGCGTGACACGGCTCAGGTCGTCGCGCACGTCCAGGATCCGGAGATCGCCGCGGGAGCGCGCGACCGGTCGAGGCGAGTGGATGCTGAGCCGGGCGTCCGTCGTCGTCTGCATGTGGGCCTCCTGGTCGGCGGGTGTGACTCGAATGTACGTTCAGCCACCGACACCAAGGTCGGGCCGCAGCCCGACCTGGGGAACACGCACGGGCCTCCCGGCGTTGTGGAGGAAGGTTCTCTCAACGGCTCTCCCGAGCCACGGAAGGCAGGTCCTGACCATGACCACGTTCGTGCTCGCAGGTGGATGTTTCTGGTGCCTCGACGCGGTGTACCGCACGCTGCAGGGCGTGCAGGACGTCGTGTCCGGCTACATCGGCGGGAGTGACCCGCGCCCGACGTACGAGCAGGTGTGCACCGGCACGACCGGCCATGCCGAGGCCGTCGCCGTCACCTTCGACGAGACCGTGCTGCCGGCGCAGGTCGTCCTCGACGTGTTCTTCACCCTCCACGACCCTCGCCAGCTGAACCGTCAGGGCGCCGACGTCGGTACCCAGTACCGGTCGGCCATGTTCCCCGCGGACGACGAGCAGCGTGCGCTGTTCGAGCAGGCGATCGGGCGGGCCTCGGACATCTGGGACGGCGGGATCGTCACCACCATCGAGCCGCTCGGCGAGTTCCACCGCGCGGAGGAGTACCACCAGGATTTCTTCGCGAAGAACCCGGGGCAGGGCTACTGCCTCGCCGTCGCACTGCCCAAGGTCAACAAGGTCCGCAAGGCATACAGTCAGTACATCCTGGCGTCCTGAACGACGGGGCGTCGGGGCCACGAGGAGGTGGTCGCACGATGACGAACGACACACTGCAGAACGCGGACGCGACGACGGGGACCTGGGTCGCCGTCGGACCGGCAGGAGCGGTGGGCACCATCCACCGCGATGCCGGCGGGTTCCGCGTGGAGCTGTACGGGCGACGTGGCCCGGGCGGGACGTACCCGTCGCTCCAGTCCGCCAAGGGCGCGGTGCACAAGGCGATGGGTCCGCTCGCGGACCGGCCCGAGTTCCGCGCGCACTGATCGGGACGGGAGGCTCCGATCACGTTCCTGCACAGGGAGCGTGATCGGCGCCTCCTCTCCACATCCTCGGCGCCACGAGCCGGCGGGGGCTCGCTCTGCCCGACGATCGAGCCATGAACGACACGATCACGGTCTGCGGCATCGTCGCCACCGAACCCCGCCACCTCGTCACCGAGACGGGCATCGCCATCACGAGCCTCCGGCTTGCCTCACCGTCCCGCCGCTGGGACCGCCAAACCTCGACCTGGGGCAACGGTCCGACCAACTGGTACACCGTCACCGCCTTCCGTTCCCTCGCCGCCAACGTCAACCGGTCGCTCAGCAAGGGCGACCGGGTGGTCGTCACCGGACGCGTGCGCATCCGCAACTGGGAGCGCGACGGCCGTGGCGGGACGAGCGTGGAGATCGACGCCGAGGGGATCGGCCACGACCTCGCCTGGGGGATCAGCAACTGGATGCGACTGCCGCGCCACGTCACCGAGGCGACCGCCGCCCCCGGTTCCTCGCCACGCGTCGACCACGACACGGGCGAGGTCCACGAGGACATCCCGGACGCAGCGCACCCACCCGTCGAGGCGGTGCCGGACGACACCCACCCCGACGAGCGCCAGGGCACCGAGGACTCCCTCGCCGCGATGCTGACCCCCGCGGACGAGCAGCCGGACCACCCGGTCGGGCTCGATGCGGCCTGATCTCGGCACCCGAGCCCACGAGCGACCGGTGTCATCACTACACTTGGAGCGATATGGCTGAGTACATCTACCAGATGGTCCGCGCCCGCAAGGCGGTCGGTGACAAGCTGATCCTCGACGACGTCACGATGTCGTTCCTGCCCGGCGCCAAGATCGGCGTCGTCGGGCCGAACGGTGCGGGCAAGTCGACGATCCTGAAGATCATGGCGGGGCTCGACCAGCCCTCGAACGGCGAGGCGAAGCTGACCCCGGGCTTCACCGTCGGCATCCTCATGCAGGAGCCGGAGCTCGACGAGACCAAGACGGTCCTCGAGAACGTCCAGGAAGGCGTCGGCGAGATCCACGGGAAGCTCGCGCGCTTCAACGAGATCTCCGCGCTGATGGCCGAGCCGGATGCCGACTTCGACGCGCTCCTGGCCGAGATGGGCACCCTGCAGGAAGAGATCGACGCGGCTGACGCGTGGGACCTCGACTCGCAGCTCGAGCAGGCCATGGCCGCCCTCCAGTGCCCGCCCGGGGACGAGCTCGTCACGCACCTCTCCGGTGGTGAGAAGCGTCGCGTGGCGCTGTGCAAGCTCCTGCTCCAGAAGCCGGACCTGCTGCTCCTCGACGAGCCCACCAACCACCTGGATGCCGAGAGCGTGCAGTGGCTCGAGCAGCACCTGCAGCAGTACCACGGTGCCGTCCTGGCCGTGACCCACGACCGGTACTTCCTCGACCACGTCGCCCAGTGGATCGCCGAGGTCGACCGCGGTCGCCTCTACCCGTACGAGGGCAACTACTCGACCTACCTCGAGAAGAAGCGCGCCCGCCTCGAGGTCCAGGGCAAGAAGGACGCCAAGCTCGCCAAGCGCCTGACGTCCGAGCTCGACTGGGTCCGCAGCAACACGAAGGGGCGCCAGGCCAAGTCCAAGGCGCGTCTGGCGCGTTACGAGGAGATGGTCACGGAGGCCGAGCGCACGCGCAAGCTCGACTTCGAGGAGATCGTCATCCCCGTCGGACCGCGTCTGGGTTCTCAGGTCATCGACGCCGAGAAGCTGCACAAGCAGTTCGGCGAGCGCGTCATCATCGGCGACCTGTCGTTCACGCTGCCCCGCAACGGCATCGTCGGCGTCATCGGCCCGAACGGCGTCGGCAAGACGACGCTCTTCAAGACGATCGTCGGCCTCGAGCCGCTCGACGGCGGCACGCTGAAGATCGGCGACACCGTCGACATCTCGTACGTCGACCAGAGCCGTGGCGGCATCGACCCGAACAAGAACCTGTGGGAGGTCGTGTCCGACGGACTCGACTACATCCAGGTCGGCAAGACCGAGATCCCTTCTCGTGCCTACGTGTCGCAGTTCGGCTTCAAGGGCCCGGACCAGCAGAAGCGTGCCGGCATCCTCTCCGGTGGTGAGCGGAACCGCCTCAACCTGGCGCTGACGCTGAAGCAGGGCGGCAACCTGCTGCTCCTCGACGAGCCGACGAACGACCTGGACGTCGAAACGCTGGGCAGCCTCGAGAACGCGCTGCTCGAGTACCCCGGTTGCGCCGTGGTCATCACCCACGACCGGTGGTTCCTCGACCGCATCGCCACGCACATCCTCGCCTGGGAAGGCCTCAACGAGGACGGCACGCCGATCTGGTACTGGTTCGAGGGCAACTTCGAGGCGTACGAAGAGAACAAGATCGAGCGCCTCGGAGCCGACGCTGCGAAGCCCGGCCGCGCGACGTACCGCAAGCTGACCCGGGACTAGTCCCGGTGGCACGCCTGCACGCTCCGATCCGCATCCGGTGGAGTGACATCGACGCCTACGGGCACGTGAACAACTCCGCGATGCTCCGGCTGCTCGAAGAAGCACGCGTGTTGGCGTTCTGGGCGCCGGACCCCGACGAGATCGATGAGTCGGGGTCCGCGCCCGAGCCGGTGATCGACGGCCGCCCGGGTTCGGGGACGATGACGGTGATCGCGGCGCAGCGCCTCGAGTACCTCGCATCGACGCCGTACTTCCGTCGGCCGCTCGACATCCAGCTCTGGATCGGGCGGATGGGTGGGGCCAGCCTCGACATCTCGTACGAGGTGTGGTCGCCGATCGGGCACGATCCCGCCGAGCTCTACACGCGGGCCACGACCACGCTGGTGCTCGTCGACGCGGAAACGAACCGCCCACGACGCCTCACCGACGTCGAGCGGGCCGCTTGCCAGCAGTACGTCGAACCGCCGGTGACGTTCTCGCGACCCTGACGATCGCTCGGTCCGTATGGCCGGCGGGAGGCCCTTCGGGTTCTCGGCCCGTCGGACACGTCAGCTCGGCTCCACGTCGGCCGGCCGGACACGTCAGGCACCGCGCAGTTCGGCAGCGCGGCGATGCACCACTGCCGCACCGCCGCACTGCCGCACTGCCGCACCGCGCCACTGCGTCAGCTCGACACTCCGTCAGGCGTCGGGACGCGCATCATGCCCTCCTGGGCGACGGTGGCCAGCAGGCGGCCGTCGCGGGAGAACATCCGGCCCAGCGCGAGGCCCCGGCCACCCTGGGCGCTCGGCGACTCCTGCGCGTACAGCACCCACTCGTCGGCGCGACCGTCACGGTGCCACCACATGGCGTGGTCGAGGCTCGCGAGCTTCACGCCCGGTGTGCCCCAGGCCATGCCGTGCCGACGCATGATCGGTTCGAGGAGGGACAGGTCGCTCGCGTAGGCGAGGACGGCACGGTGCAGGGCGGGGTCGTCCGGCATGTCACGCTCGACCCGGAACCAGACCGCCTGGTGTGCGACCTGCGCGCCCTGGACGTCCACGTAGACCGGACCGTCGACGTGTCGCATGTCGATCGATCGTTCCGCCCATGCCTGTGCGGTCGGGTGGTCGATGCCCGCCAGTACCGACGCTGCGGACGGCAGGGACTCCGGCGTGGGGACGTCGAGGGGCATCGGGTCCTGGTGCTCGGCCCCGGCATCCGGTGTCTGGAACGACGCGATCATCGAGAAGATCGGCGTGCCGTTCTGGTACGCCTGGACCCGGCGGGTGGCGAAGGACCGGCCGTCGTGGATCCGCTCCACGCCGAACGTGATCGGGACGTCGATCGCTCCCGGCCGGAGGAAGTAGCCGTGGACGGAGTGGATGTCGCGGCCCTCGATGGTGGCCTGGGCGGCGACGATGCACTGCGCCAGGACCTGCCCTCCGAAGACCCGGCCGCCCGGCGACCAGTGACTCGCTCCGGTGAGGATCGTCTCCCTGGTGCTCGCTCCGGTGTCCTCGAGACGCAGTGTGGAGAGGAAGTCGGGTTCGCGGTTCACGCCATCAGTCTACGAAGACCGCATGCACGTGCCAGAGGTGCTGTCCAGGGATCCTGAGTGCGGTGTCGTCAATCGCTTCCGGTGGCAGTCGCGCCGAGCAGGTCGAGGACGCGCGGGGAAGTCCTGAGCACGCTCCAGAGGGCGACGGCGACGAGCGTCCCGCTGGCGCTGGCCAGCCAGGGAGTGACGAGGTGTGACCAGGCTGTCGGCGAGATGATCCAGACGAGCTGATTGGCGATCACCGATCCCGCGAGCGAGAGCAGCAGACCGAGACCTGGGCGGAGGCTCTGGGAAGCGAGCAGGCCGGCGACGACGAGGACGGACGTCAGGGCGTTCAACAGATGTGGCATGGGCGTGTGGGGGATCAACTGGCAGGGGCAGGGGCAGGG
>NZ_QKSL01000022.1:0-36100 GCF_003234615.1 Curtobacterium sp. MCPF17_001 | reverse complement strand
TCAAGCCGCTGCAGCTCGAGGGCGACAACGCGATCCTGACCGGCACCACCGTCCACGTCTCCGCCGACGCCGCGAAGCTGCTCAACGACACCTTCAAGACCGACGCCGTCAAGGGCGGCCTGCTCGTCGGCACCGCCACCATCACCGCCCAGATCAAGTAAGCGCGATCACGTAACACCCGATCTGACACACCACGAGAACGCCGCCCCGGACACACCGGGGCGGCGTTCTCGCATGCGCCCACCGTGCCGCTGTGCGAGGGTGCGGGCATGGCCTCTGCGCAGACGCTCGACCTCAGCGACCGTCGATTGGCGGCCGCGTGGGCTGCGGACTGCGCCGAGCGGGTCCTCCCACTGTTCGAGCGCGCGGTCCCCGAGGACGCCCGTCCTCGCGACGGGATCGCACGCACCCGGGCCTTCGCTCGGGGTGAGATCGAGGCGTCGGACATGATCCGCCGTCGCTTCGAGACCGGGCGCGCTGCCTCGGTCGTCCGCGATCCCGCCGCGCGGGCAGCCGCGTTCGCCGCAGGCCAGGCCTCCGGTGTCGCCCACATGGGCGCCCATGCGCTCGGGGCTGCCGCCTACGCCGTGCGCGCCGTCGGGCTGGGCGACCCCGACTCGGACGAGCTCGGCTGGCAGATCGCCCACATGCACGCCGGCGTCCGGAGCGCACTACGCCGTCTCCCCCTGCTCGGCACCGACTCGTCCGGGCCGCTCGGGTCCGGCCTGTTGGCCTCCGGCGGCCTCGCCGTCACCATTCGGGCGCTCCAGGCGTCGATCCTCGAAGCTCCTTGACCGCTGGCGCTCACGATCTGGGAGGCGTGTCCCGGCACCGCGGCACCGCTACACTCCCGATCGGGGTGCGACCGCGTGCTCCGGAAGGTGGGGGACGTGTTCCAGAACTCGCTCGGCAGCGCGCACATGGCCGTGCTGCTCGTGCTCGTGCTGCTGGAGGTCGGAACGCTCGTGCTGCTCTGGCGCGACCGGACCCGCTCGCAGTTGGCGAAGGTGGTCTGGACCGTCGTGGTCATCGCGCTCCCGGTCCTCGGCGCACTCGGCTTCCTGATCAACTGGGCACTGGGTCGACTCGCCGACCGACTCAACCGCGCGCACTGACTGAGGCTCAGGGCCGGTAGTCGGGCCGCTGCTCGTAGAGCTTCCGCTGGCCCTCCAGGTCGTGCGTGTGCGCGCCGGACATCGCGCCGATCGTCTTCGCCACCGACTCGAGGACGAACACCAGCCCTCGAACCACGTTCCCCAGGATCCGCATGACGGTCCTCCCTCGTCCTGCGAACCGTACCCCGGCGGCCGGGTACACGTCGAGACACGCCCGTCAGTGCTCGACGCCCCCTTCGTCCCGAGACGCCGCGGACCCCGGCAGCGTCTCGGCACGAAGGGGGCATCTCACGGACGGGAGCGCCCGCGTGCCAGCCGCTCCCGCAGCCGGGCCGCCAGCTCGCCCTCGTCGGCCGTGACGAGCCTCCCGTCCCGCACCACCACGCGCCCACCGACGACGACGTGCTTCGGCCGCCGTCCCGGTGACGCCCACAGGAGGCCCGCGACCGGGTCCGCCACACCGGCGTCGGCGACCCCGGACACGTCCCACACGCAGAGGTCCCCCGCTGATCCGGCGCCGAGGTGACCGAGCTCCGGCCTGCCGAGACCGACGGCGGAGCCCTCGGTCGCCATCCCGAGCACCTGACGTGCCGGCAGCTGCGGTCCGACCAGCGCGGACACCTGCATCGCGAGCCGAGCGTCGGCGAGCAGGTGTCCGGCGTCGTTGCTGCCTCCACCGCTCGTGCCGAGACCGACCGGCACACCCGCGGCGGCGAGCCGGGCGACCGGCGCGATCCCCCACCCCATCGGCACGTCGCACCCCGGTGCGTGGGTGGCGGTGACCCCGGCGGTCGCGAGGCGCTCGATCTCGTCGTCGGTGACGTCGCAGAGGTGCGCGATCGTGACGTCCGGCGCGAGCCACCCCCACTCCTCGAGGAGGTCGAGCGGTCGCCGTCCGTACCGCTCCAGCGCGATCGCGGTGTCCACCTGTTCGTTCGCCTGCGTCCGTCGACGGAGGCCGTGCTCCGCGGCGACCTCGCCCAGCGCCCGGAACGTGCCCTCTCCGTCGGAGTGCACGCCCGCCGGCCCGACCGCGACCTGCAGCCGCCCGTCCGGGTCGGTGCCGCCGACGGCGTCCTCGTGCAGCAGGGCCCGGACGATCGCGTCCGCCGATGCCGCCGCCTGCGACGGGTCGTCCCGCGCGCTCCCCCGGACGAAGACGAGCCGACCACCGAGACCACGGACCGCGTCCACGGTGGCTGCGGCGAGCGCGACGGTGTCGTCGGTGGTGGCGTCGACCGGCCAGTTGAGGTGGTGGTCGGCGATCGTCGTGACGCCGGACAGGAGGCCCTCCGCGGCTCCGGCGGCCGCGGCCAGCCCGTAGAGCTCCGGGTCGGGCCCCGCCGCGGCGTACGCAGCGGCCATCGTCGGGAGCCACTCCGCCATCGGCACGCCACGGGTCCCGGGGAGCGTCCGGAAGGCGGTCTGCAGCAGGTGGTGGTGCGCGTTGACGAGGCCGGCGGTGACGACGCAACCGGCGGCGTCGAGGGTCGTCGTGACTGCGCTGCCGTCGTCGACGACCACGTCACCGTCGTGTTCGGTGCGGGGATCGACGAGGACGCGGAGGGCACCGGTGACGGTCAGCATGCAAGCGTTTGTAGCAGGGCGCTGTTTCGTGCTCGTGACGCCCGTCGTTCCGGCGGAGGCACGCTGCGAGCGGGGGAAACCGGACGGTGACACCGGCGAAACACGCGGTCCCTAGGGTCCCCCCATGACCCAGACCCTGATCCGCGGCGGGTGGGTGCTGACCGCCGCCCCCGACCACTCCGAGACCCCGTCCGCGATCCGGGACGGCGCGGTGCTCCTCGACGGCGACCGGGTCGCCGCGGTCGGCACGTTCGCCGAGCTGTCGGCAGCACACCCCGGTGCGACGGTCCGCGGCGGGGCGCACGACCTGGTCACGCCGGGCTTCGTGAACACGCACGGGCACTTCAGCGAGGGGCTCATCACGGGCATCGGCTCGCAGTACACGCTGTGGGAGTGGCTGAACGCCCTGATCTCCCACGTGAACCCGGTGATGACGCGGGACAAGGCGTACGCGGGCACGATGCTGCAGGGCATCCAGATGCTCCGGAGCGGCGTGACGACCGCGAACGACATGTTCTGCTCGGACCCGATCGCCGGAGAACCGGCGACCCCGGGGGTCGTGCAGGCACTCGAGGAGCTGGGCCTGCGCGGCGTGGTGTCGTTCGGCTCCGGGGACGTCGACCGCGGCTTCGGCCCGGCCCCGATCCTGGCGGAGTTCGACGCCCTGCGCGAGGCGGCCGACGCCAGCCGGTACAGCACGTTCCGGGTGGGGATGTCCTCGATCGGCCGGTACTCGGACGCCGCGTGGCAGGAGCACATCGACTACGCGGTCGACGGTGGGCACGGCATCCACGTGCACGTGCACGAGGTCCGCGAAGAGGTCACCGCAGCCCGTCAGCGCACCGGCAGGACGGTCGTCGGGCACGCCGAGGCGACGGGCATGTTCCGGGTGCCGGTGATCGCCGCGCACAGCGTCTGGATGGACCGGGAGGACCGTGAGACCTACGCGTCGAACGGCGTCGGCGTCGCGCACAACCCGGTGGCGAACGGCATCCTGGCGAGCGGCATCGCGCCGGTCGCGGAACTCCGGGCGCTCGGGATCCCGGTCGGCATCGGCGTCGACGGGCCGGCGTCGAACGACTCGCAGGACTTCCTGCAGGCGATGAAGACCGCGGCGTTGCTCGCCCGGATCCGGGACCTGCAGGCGACCGCGATGACCGCCCGCGAGGCGTTCGAGATGGGGACGATCGGCGGCGCGACGGCACTGCGGATGGACGCCGAGATCGGGTCGCTGGAGCCCGGCAAGCGCGCCGACCTGGTCGTGTTCGACGGGGAGAGCCCGACGCTCGCGAACGTGCACGACCCGTTCCAGGCGATCGTGTTCGTCGCCGGCAGCCGCGAGGTGAAGGACGTCTGGGTCGACGGTGAGCTCAGCCTGGCGGACTTCGAGGTGACCCGCGTCGACGTCCGGGAGGCCGTGGCCCGCGCCCGTCCGCTGGCCCGCCAGCTCGTCGAGCAGGCCGGGCTCGAGCGTCTCTCGGCGCTCACCGGTGCACCACTGGAGGACACCGAGCGCCCCTGACGGGCCGGCACCGCGGCGGACGGGAGGCCCTGCTCGCGTCGGTACCCGAGCCTCCCGTCCGGCGTGTCAGAGTTCGAGCACCAGCCGCGGGCAGCCACGCCTGGCGCGGGAGACGCAGACCATCATGGTGCGGTCGTCGGCCTGCTCCGCCGGGCTGAGCACGGTGTCGCGGTGGTCGATCGCGCCGTCGAGGACTAGGGTCTCGCACGTGCCGCAGGTGCCCTCCCGGCACGACGACAGCACGAACGCGCCGGCGTCCTCCGCGACCTCGAGCAGGGTGCGGTCGGACGGGACGGTGACCGTGACCCCGGTGAGGGTGAGCTCCACCTCGAACGACTCCCCCGGGGCGTCGACGTCGGCGGCCGGCTCGAACCGCTCGACCCGGACGCTGCCCGCGGGCCAGTGCGCGGCGGCGGCCTCGACCGCGTCCATCAAGCGGCGGGGGCCGCAGCAGTAGACGACGGCGTCCCGGGGCACCGCGAGGAGCGCGGCCACGTCGATCCGGGTGCCGTCGTCGGCGACGGCGAGCGCCACGCGGTCCGCGTGGGCCACGACGAGTTCGTCGGCGAAGGCCATCCGGTCCCGGGTGCGGCCGGCGTAGTGGAGCTCCCACGGGGTGCCGGCAGCCTCGGCAGCGGCGATCATGGCGCGGATCGGGGTGATGCCGATGCCGCCGGCGACGAACACCGCGGGCCGGTCGGGGTCGAAGCCGAAGTGGTTGCGCGGGCCGCCGACCAGGACCTCGTCGCCGACGCGGAGCGTGTCGTGCACGGCGACGGACCCGCCACGACCGGAGGCTTCGCGGAGGACCGCCACCCGCCAGTGCCCGTCGGGGGTGGTGGTGACGAGCGAGTACTGCCGTTCGGTGCCGGGCGCGACCTCGAGGTCCACGTGGGCTCCGGGTTCCCACTCGGGCAGGGCGACGCCGTCGACCGACGCGAGGTCGAGGGTGACGACGTCCTCGGCCACCCGCTGCCGGTCGGCGATCCGCATCCGGAGCCGGGCGTCCGGGGCCTCGACCAGACCGGCGCTCACGACGCGGCTCCGGCCCGCGGGGTCTCCTTGACGACGATCATGTGGAAGGCGCTGCCGTCGGCACTGCACCAGCGGTGGCCGGTCCCGCCGCGGTAGTAGGCCGAGTCGCCGGGACCCAGGCGGAGCACGTCCTGGCCGCGGAGGTCGAGCAGGACGTCGCCTTCGAGCACCGTGAGGAACTCGTCCTCGCGGTGCTCGAAGTACTCCCCGAGGTCGGTGTCGTCGCCCTTCCACTCGAGCGGCTCGAAGGCGTGCGGTCCGGCGTGCACGAGCAGCCGCGCCTCGCCGCTGGAGAACGGTCCGCGGGCGCCCTCGTCGGCGCGGAGCACCTCGGGTCGTCGGTCGTCCGGCTCGTCCCGGGCCGGGGCGCCGGCGGCGAGGAGTGCGACCTGGGTGGTGTCGAGCGCGGTGGCGATCTTCTCGAGCGACACCATGCTGGCGCGGGAGTGGCCGCGTTCGACCTGGCTGAGGAACGGGTGCGAGAGCCCGGTCCGCTCGGCGAGCTGGACGAGGGTCAGTCGCGCCGAACGCCGGAGCGCCCGGATGTGCTCGCCGACGAGACGCGCCTGTTCGTCGACGACCCGGTCGGCCTCAGGAGCGTCCGGTGGCAGGTCGGCGTGGGGCAGGAGGTCGGTGGGCATCGCGCTCCGATCGTGGTCCGGACCAGCGGGCCGTTCCGTGCATCCCATCTCGTCACAGTCGGCAACCGGAGCGAAACGGGTGGGAAACACGACCCACCTAGCATCGTGGATGTTGATGCGATCAACATTGTCACACACGATCGAGAGGGTCCCTTGGACGAGTCACTGCCACGCCCGATCACCCTCCTGCGGTCCGCGCTGCTGCCCGACGGCGGACTCGTGGACGTCGCGATCACCGGGGACACCGTCACCGAGGTGGCACCGGCCGGCACGCTCGACGCCCCCGCCGCGAGCACGCTCGACCTCGAGGGTCGCCTGCTCCTGACCGCCCCGGCCGAACCGCACGCACACCTCGACAAGGCCCTCAGCGCCGACCGGATCGACCCGCCGCTCGGTGACCTGGGCTCCGCGATCGCCGCCTGGGCCGCGTACGCCACGACGATGTCCGTCGACGAGATCGCCGACCGGGCCCGGACCGCCGCCCTCGCGCTGCTGTCAGCCGGCACCACCGCGGTCCGCACCCACGTGGACGTCCTCAGCCACGGCGGGACCGGGACGGTCGCCGACGCCGTCCGCGGCGCCCGTGCCCTCGTGCAGGTCCGGGACGAGCTCGCCGACCTGATGGACATCGAACTCGTCGCCCTCGCCGGACCGCTCGCCCCCGACGAGCACGTCGAGGCGGTCCTGGACCTCGGCGTGGACCTGGTCGGCGGCGCTCCGCACCTGGCGGACGACCCCCTCGCCGACGTCGACCGACTGCTGGCGATCGCCCACCGTCGCGGTCTCGGTGTCGACCTGCACGCCGACGAGAGCCTCGACGGACCCGTCACCCTCGACCACTACGCCCGCGCCGTCCGCGACTGGCCGCGCGACCGGCAGTACTCCGCCGGGCACTGTGTGCGACTCGGCACCCTCGGACCGGAGCGCCTCGCCGAGGTGGTGGCCGATGTCGCCGCCGCGGACCTCGGCGTCATCACGCTGCCGATCACGAACCTGTACCTGCAGGGCTGGCAGCACCCGGTGTCGACCCCCCGCGGGCTGACCGCGATCCGGGCGCTCCTCGCCGCCGGGGTCCGCGTGGCCGCCGGCGCCGACAACGTCCGCGACCCGTTCAACCCGGTCGGCCGGAGCGACGCCCTCGAGACCGCGTCCCTGCTCGTGACCGCCGGGCACCTGACGCCGGACGAGGCGTACGCGATGGTGAGCGACGCCGCCCGGAGCGTGATGGGCCTCCCGGCCGCGGGCCCCGTCGTCGGAGCGCGCGCCGACCTGCTCGCCGTCGCCGCGACCAGCGTCACCGACGCGGTGGCGAACGCGCCCGCCGACCGGATCGTCCTGTCCCGCGGACGACTCGTCGCCCGCACCGAGGTGCGGCGCACCGTCGCCCGGACACGAACCGTCAGCACGGAACGCCCGTCCGTCCGTCACCCAGCTCGTCCCCTGACCCCCGTCCCCGTTCCCTGACCGCGCACGACCATGCACGAGAACACGAGGTAGCCGTGACCACCACCGCACCAGCCCCCGTCACCACGACGGACACGCTGCTCGACTTCCGGAACGTCGAGATGACGTTCCCGAACGGCACCGTCGCCCTGCAGGGCGTCGACCTGACCGTGGGCCGCGGCCAGTTCGTCTCGGTCGTCGGCCCCTCCGGGTGCGGCAAGTCGACACTGCTCCGGATCGCGTCCGGCCTCGAGACCGCGTCCGACGGCACCGCGGGAGTCGCCGCCGACCGGATCGGCTACGTCTTCCAGGACGCCACGTTGCTGCCCTGGCGGAGCGTGCAGGGGAACGTCGAACTGCTCGCCGAACTCGGTCACGTCCCGAAGGCCGAGCGGGCCGCGAAGGCGAAGCACGCGATCGACCTGGTCGGCCTGAACGGCTTCGAGGCGAACCTGCCGAAGCAGCTCTCCGGCGGCATGCGGATGCGCGTCTCGCTCGCCCGGTCGCTGACCCTCGACCCGGAGCTGTTCCTGTTCGACGAACCGTTCGGCGCCCTCGACGAGATCACGCGCGAGCGCCTCAACGACGAACTCCTGCGGCTGTTCGTGGAGCAGCAGTTCGCCGGGCTCTTCATCACGCACTCCGTCTCCGAGGCCGTGTACCTGTCCACCGAGGTGATCGTGATGTCCGGCCGACCCGGCAGCATCGTCGGCCGCTTCGACGTGCCCTTCCCGATGCCGCGCGACCCCGACATCCGCTTCACCCCCGAGTTCGCCGAGCTGGTCGGCGAGGTCTCGCACGCTCTCCGGGAAGGACACCGCTGATGGTCACGCTCCAGGAGGTCGCCGAGGCCCGCACCACGCGCGCCGCCGCCCGCCGCTCCACCCCCCGCACCCGCCGGTCGGTCACCTGGTGGCAGCCCGTCGTCGTCCTCGGCGTGCTCGTCGCCGTCTGGTACGCGGTCGCCGCCTACTACGACCACGTGCGGAGCCTGGCGTTCCTCGTGCCGTACCCGCACCTGGTGCTCAAGGCGATCGTCGCGCCGACCGGGATGAACGGCGCCCCCTCGACCTTCGGCCACGACCTGTGGCTCGCACTCGGTCGCACCACGGTCGTGTCGCTCACCGGCCTGGCGTTCGCGATCGTGATCGGGGTCCTCTGGGCGATGGCGATGGCGCAGGCGAAGTGGCTCGAGAACTCGCTCTACCCGTACGCCGTCGTGCTGCAGTGCGTGCCGATCCTGGCGCTCGTGCCGCTGATCGGCGCACTCTTCGGGTACGAGTTCACCAGCCGGGTCATCGTCACCGTGATGATCGCCCTGTTCCCGATGGTGTCGAACACGCTCTTCGGGCTGCAGTCCGCCGACCGGGCGCAGCACGAGCTCTTCCAGCTGCAGCGTGCCGGCCGGTTCGCCCGACTGGTGAAGCTCCAGGTCCCCGCGGCGCTGCCGTCGATCTTCGTCGGGCTGCGTACCTCGGCCGGTCTGAGCGTGATCGGCGCGATCGTCGGCGACCAGTTCTTCCAGCGCGGCAACCCCGGCCTCGGCGTCCTCATCCAGGTGACCGCGTCACGGCTGATGGGGCCGGAGCTCTACGCGACCATCATCATCGCCTCGCTCTACGGCGTCGCGGTGTTCCTGGTCTTCGGCCTGCTCGGCCGCCTGGCCGTCGGCCGCTGGCACGACTTCGGCTGACGATCCCACCGTCGGCCGACCCCTGATCCCTCCTTCCCACAGCACCCATCCCCAGCACCACGAGACCCGCACCACGATCGGAGCCTCCATGCGCACCACCACCCGAATCGGCGCTGTCACCGCCGCCCTCACCGTCACGGCCATCGCCCTCACCGGCTGTGCGAGCGGCTCGGCCAGCAGCGCCACGACGACCGCCGCGACGACCGCGGCCACCGGTCCGGCCGTCGACCTCTCCGGCGTCTGCCCGGCGACCGTCGTCGTCCAGACCGACTGGAACCCCGAGGGTGACCACGGCCACCTCTACCAGATGCTCGGCGCGAACCCGACGATCGACGCCTCCGGCAAGAAGGTGACCGGCGACCTCGTCGCGAACGGGAAGCCGACCGGCGTCAAGCTCGAGGTGCGCGCCGGCGGCCCGGCCATCGGGTACTCGAAGGTCAGCTCGCAGATGTACCAGGACAAGTCGATCACCCTCGGCTACGTCTCCACCGACGAGGCGGTCTCGTTCTCCGACAAGCTGCCGACGACGGCCGTCTTCGCCGAGAACGACCAGTCCCCGATGGTCATCATGTGGGACCCGAAGACCTACCCCGAGGTCGACAGCATCAAGAGCCTCGGCAAGGCCCTCGAGAAGAAGGACGGCGTCGTCCGCTACTTCAACGACGCCGCGTACATGTCCTACCTGCAGGACTCCGGCAACCTGCCGAAGAGCGTCCTCGACGGCAGCTACGACGGCACCCCGTCGAAGTTCGTCTCCGCCGGCGGCAAGGACGCCCAGCAGGGCTTCGCGACCGCCGAGCCGTACGTCTACCAGCACCAGGTCCCGGCCTGGGGCAAGAAGATCTCGTCCGCCCTCATCTCGAGCACCGGCTGGAACCCGTACCCCGAGACCATGTCGATCCGCTCGGGTGACAAGACGGAGCTGGCGCCCTGCCTGAAGGCCCTCGTCCCGGTCATGCAGCAGGCCGACGTCGACTACCTGACCTCCCCGGGTGCGACGAACGACCTCATCACGCAGCTCGTGCAGCAGTACAACAACGGCTGGACGTACGACTCGAAGGTCGGGGCCTTCGCGGCCGAGCAGATGCGGAAGCGCGGCATCGCGACCGACGGTGACAACGGCTACGTCGGTGACATGGACGAGAAGCGCATGTCCGACTTCATCGCGAAGGCCACGCCGGTGTTCTCCGGATCCGACGGCGGCATGAAGGAGGGCCTCGCGCCGTCCGACCTCTACACGAACGAGTTCCTGGACAAGTCGATCTCACTCGGCTTCTAGGTCGTCCCGTCACCGGTCGGCTCGCCGACCACCCACCGGACAGGAGGCGCGGGGCACGTCCGCCCGCGCCTCCCGTCCCGCACCCGAACGCTCAGCAGCCATCAGGAGCAAGCATGACCATCGTCACCCCGGCCACCGTCGGCACCGCCTCCCCCGCCACGCTCGAGGCGCTCCGCGCCGACCTCGTCACCCTGCTCGGTGAGCGCGGCGTGAGCGCGGACCAACGCACCCGCGAACGCGCCTCGGTCGACGAGGCCACCATGAGCCCGATCCTCAGCGAGCAGCTGCCACTCGGACTGGCGGACCTCGTCGCCTCCCCCGCGAGCGCCGACGAGATCGCCGCCACGCTGGAGGCCGCGATCCGCCACGGGGTCCCCGTCACCACCCGGGGCAAGGGCACCGGCAACTACGGGCAGGGCATCCCGCTGCACGGCGGCCTGGTGCTCGACACCTCTCGGGCGCGCGCCGTCGTCGAGGTCGGCGACGGCTGGATCACCGCCGAGGCCGGCACCACGATGGTCGCCCTCGAACAGGCGGCAGCGACGACCGGGCAGCAGCTCTGGATGTACCCGTCGACGGCGCAGTCCACGATCGGCGGCTTCCTCTCCGGCGGCTCCGGTGGCACCGGCTCGATCGCGCACGGGTCGAACTGGCAGGGCTTCGTGACCGCGCTCGACATCGCGCTGCCCGGCGAACCGGGCCTGCTGCACGTCGAGGGCGACGCGGCACAGCCCTTCGTGCACACCTACGGCACGGCTGGCGTCATCGCCCGAGCCACGGTCCGGCTCGAACCGCTGCAGGACTGGCGGGCCGTGTACGCGTCCTTCCCGAGCTTCGAACAGGCGCTCGCGGCCGTCCGCACCCTCCGCGGGCTGGACCCGGTGCCACGCCTGGTCAGCGCCGACCGCGCTGCGATCGCCGCCACCCTGCCCACGGACGCCGCGATCGTGGCGGGCCGCGCGAGCCTCCGGGGGATCATCGACGCCGTCACGCTCGACGAGGCCCGCGACCTGATCGGCCTGGCCGGCGGCACCGTCGAGGACGTGCGCGAGGGGCTGCAGCAGACCACGAAGGTGTCCATGCTGTCCTACAACCACCCGATCTGGTGGCTGAAGCGGAACTCCCCCGACACCGAGTACTTCCACGTCGAGGTCGGCGGCGAGGCCCTGATCGACCGGATCGCCGAGGTGGAGGCCGTCTACCCGGGCGCGATGCTGCACATCGAGGCGGCACACGTCGGCCCGATCGGCATGCTCACCGCGCCCTACACCGGTGCGGATGACGTCTACGCCGGCTACCCCGTCCTGCGGGACCTCGGCGTCCGGGTGCACAGCCCGCACCAGTACTACGTCGACCACGGGGTGGAGGAGCTGCTCGCCCTCAAGCAGCGCACCGACCCGGACGGGCTGCTCAACCCCGGTCACGTCATCGACCCCGCGCTCGTGCAGTCCGGCGGGTCCACCGCCTCCGCCCAGCCCGCCGTCCCCGGGTTCGGCAAGTGAGCCGCACGCGCAAGCTCGCCGAGCTGTCCGGGCCGGCCGTCGCCGCCGGCTTCACGGCGGACACCATCGTCGTCCAGCCCACCGGAGCGGTCGAACACCACGGCCCGCACCTGCCGCTGCTGACGGACTTCCTGCTCGCCGACCACATCGGCGGCGCCGCGGTCGAGCAGGCCGCGGCCGAGGGGCTCGACGTCTGGCAGCTGCCCACCCTGGCGTTCACGAAGTCCGACGAGCACAGCTGGGCACCCGGCACGGTGTGGCTCGACGCCGACACGATGTTCGACACCGTGGTGCAGGTCGGCCGTGCCGTCGCCCTGACCGGCGCGGGCACGCTGGTCTTCGCGAACGGGCACGGCGGGAACGTGGCGCTGCTGCAGGTCGCGCTGCGGGAGATCCGCAAGCGGTACGGACTGAAGACGTTCCTGATGCCGACCCTCGCCCGGATGCCCGGCCCGGACGGCGAGGACGCGGACGAACGCGGACTCGGCATCCACGGCGGTGCGGCGGAGACGTCGATGATCCTGCACCTGCGGCCGGACCTGGTCGACATGACGCTCGCCGAACGGTGGGTGCCGGACCACCTGGCGGACTTCGAGAAGATCGCGTTCAACGGTGGTCCGGTGTCCTTCGGCTGGCTGTCGAACGACTTCGGGACGCCCGGCGTCGTCGGGGACGCGAGCCGCGCCTCCGCCTCGTACGGCGCAGCCCTGTGGGAGCACTCCCTCGCCGAGGCGGTGGCCTCGCTGCACGAGATCGCCCGCTTCGACCCCGCCGGCCCGCGGTGACCACGCTGCCCGGGCAGGTCGCGGCAGCCGACGCAGGTCCGCCGCCCACGGACCCGCTCGTGCTCGCCGCGGCCTGGCTCCCGCCGGCCGGCTCGGGCGTCACGCCGACGATGACCCTGTCCACGATCGGCCTGGACGGGTACCCGTCGGCGCGGACGGTCCTGCTGTCGCAGTTCGACGGGCAGCGCCTGCACTTCCACACCGACACCCGGAGCCGCAAGGCAGCCGAGCTGGCGGCCGTGGCGCGGGCCTCCATGACGATCGTCTGGCCGGAGTCAGCCCGGCAACTCGTCGTCACCGGTGACGTCGCTCGGGTGACCGACCGGGAGGCGCGGATCGCCTACGACGCGCGCGCCCGCTACCTGCAGGTGCTCGCCTGGGTGAACGACGCCGACCTGGCGGCCGTACCGGCCGACGAGCGGCGGTCGCGGTGGGCGTCCTTCGAGGCGACCGGGGGCGGAGCGCCGCTCGACCCGCCCGCGACGTGGGGCGGGTACGCGCTGACGCCGGTGCGGATGCTCTTCTGGACGGGTGCGACGGACGGGCCGAGCAACCGGCTCGCCTACGAGCGACGCGCGGACGGGTCGTGGGGGCTGGAGACGTGGCCGGGCTGACCGGACCGCGCGACGGACCTGCCGGACGCGCCCCGGGCCTCCCGGCCGCTACCGCACGTCGCGCATGACGCGGATGGTGCCGAGGCTGCCGTCGGTCGGGTCCGGCAGGACCATGCCCGCCTCGAGTCCGCTCCGCAGGTAGTCGATGACCTCGGCGGTCAGCCGCTCCCCCGGGACGTAGGCGGGGATGCCGGGTGGGTAGGGCGTCGCCTGCTCGGCCGCGATCCTGCCCACCGCCTGCTCCGCCGGGACGGACTCGGCCGGGGCGAAGAACGCCTCGCGCGGGGTGACGACCGACTCGAGCTGGATGCCCGAGCGGTCCGGCAGCTGCACCGGGGGGTCCTGGTCGAGCCCGGGTGCCGCAGCCGCCAGGTCCTCGAGCGCCTGCACCAGCCGGTCGGTCGTGAACTCGTCGTCCGCGATCGAGATGTCGACGCCGAGGTGCCGGTGATCGGACAACCCGAGGTCGATCTGGTGGTGCTGACGGATCCAGTCGAGTGCGTGGTACCCGTTGATGCCGAGCGCCTGGATGTCGAGCAGCATGCGCATCGGGTCGAGCTCGTGCGACGCCTCGGCGTGCAGCAGCTCGTCGTGCAGCACGGTGATCCCGTCGATGGCGTCGATCCGCTCCCGGGTGCGGTCGGCCAGCTCGATGGCCTGCGCGATGCGGTCCGCGCCGTCCTGCACCATGTGTCGACGCCACCCGTCCATGGCGGCGTAGACGAGCACGTTCGGGCTGGTCGTCATGAGCATGTCGGCGCAGGCCCAGAGATGATCGTGGTCCACGAGGTCGCCGCGGAGGTGCAGGACGGACCCCTGCTCGAAGCCGAGGCCCATCTTGTGCACGCTCGTGACGCACACGTCGGCACCGGCGCTCATCGCCCACGAAGGCAGCTGCTCGGAGAACGGCAGGTGCGCGCCCCACGCCTCGTCCACGATGAGGGGCTTGCCGCGCTCGTGGCAGACCGCCGCGATGCCCTCGATGTCGGCGCAGGTGCCGTACGGGGTGGGGCTGACCACCAGCGCAGCGGCGGCGTCCGGGTGGGCGTCCCAGACCGCGGCGTAGTCCTCGGGCGACGGCGGGTGCGAGATCCCCTGGTCGGCGTCGAGCCGCGGTTCCACCCAGTGCGGCTGCAGCCCGGAGAACACCAGGCCTGCGGTCACCGACTTGTGGGCATCGCGACCGATCACGATGCCACCGTCGACGCCGGCCACCGAGAGCATCGCCGCCTTGACGGACAGTGAGCTGCCGCAGGTCGAGAAGAAGACCTTGTCCGCGCCCACGGCATCCGCCATCAGGGCCTCCGCGGTCGCGAGGTAGGCGTTCGACGACGTCCGGTCGTCGAGACCGCCGCTGGCGAGCACGTCGTTGCGGAACGGGTCCATCCCGAGCACCGACAGCGTCTCGGTGTCGACCCCGCGGCCCTGCCGGTGCCCGGGCGGCGAGAAGCTGTACCGGTTCATCGCGTGGTGGTCCCGCAGGGCGTCGAGGAACGGGGCGTCCGTCTGGTCCAGGTCGTCAGGCATGGACCCGGTCTATCCCGGGGTTCGTTGGGACCGCCTCAGCAACGACGGGCAGTGATCAGCCGACGGTCATCCGCGACAGGACCGACCCGTACTCGTCCAGCTCGTGCTCGACGACCTCCGCCAGGGGTCCCTCGTCGCTCGACGTGATCCACGATGCGAAGCCGTCGTAGTAGGCGCGCACACCGACATCGGCGAGGACTGCGGCCTGACGGGCGTCTCCGAAGCGGGCGGTCAGGGCACCGTGCAGCGCGTTCGTGATGGCGGACCGCTTGAAGACGGCACGTTCCTGCAATTCGGGGCTCGACGCCAGGATCGTGTCGAGGCGGCGGCCGGTGTCCCGGCGGTCGGCCGTGTGGATCGTGCAGAGCGCGGCGACCGCCGCGCGGAGCGCGTCGAACGGCTGACTGTCGGCAGGGGCGCTCTCGACACCCTCCATTGCGGACACGACCAGGGCCTCCTGGCCTTGGAACAGGATCTCGCGCTTGTCCGCGAAGTGGCGGAAGAGCGTCGTCCGGGTCAGGCCGGCGTGCTCGGCGATCTGCGCCGCGGTGGTGGTGTCGTACCCGCGCGCGCCGAAGAGCTCGATCGCCGCCTGCAGCAGCCGTCCCCGGGCATCCGGTTCCCATCTGGCCATGTCCACATCTTAGCTGATGCAACTCAGTCACATCAGTCGTGTATGGTGATGGTACTGAGTCACATGACCAGTGGCTCCGGTCGGAACACCCGCCGGAGCATCCCCGCTCCTGATTGGACGAAGACCATGCGCGTGTTCATCACCGGCGCTTCCGGCTGGATCGGAACCGCCCTCACCACCGAACTGCTCGCCGCGGGGCACGAGGTCGTCGGCCTCGCCCGCTCGGAGGCCTCGGCCGCGAGGATCGTCGCCGCCGGTGGCACCGCGGTGCTCGGCGACATGCAGGACCACGACCTGATCGTCTCCGAAGCGACGAAGGCGGACGCCGTCGCCCACCTCGCGTTCACCCTCGACTTCTCCGAGTTCGAGGAGACCGTCGACAACGAGGTGCAGCTGATCGGCAAGATCGGCGCTGCCCTCGAGGGCAGCGGCAAGGCCTTCATCGCCGCCTCCGGCACACCGATCCTGTTCGGTCAGACGGCGACCGAGGACGACGTCCTCGACCCTGAGGGACCCGCTGGAGCACGAGCCCGGACCGCATCGGCCGTCCTCGCGCTCGCGGACCGCGGCATCCGCTCGGGCCTGGTCCGGATGCCCCGCAGTGTCCACGGTGAGGGGGACCGAAACGGCCTCGTCGCCGCGCTCGTCGGCCTCGACCGACAGCTGGGGACCGCCGCGTACGTCGGCGACGGGCAGAACCGCTGGCCGGCCGTGCACATCAGCGACGCCGGCCACCTGTTCTTCCTCGCCCTCGAGAAGGCTCCGGCAGGTGCCGTGCTCCACGCCGTCGGCGAGGAGGGCGTCCGGATGCGCGACGTGGCCGAGGTCATCTCCGCGAAGACCGGCCTCCCTGCCGCTGCGGTGGACCCGGAGCAGCTGGGCGTCTTCGGCGCGCTCCTCGGCGGCGACCAGCCCGCCACGAGCACCGCCACCCGTGAGCTCGTCGGTTGGGAGCCGACCGGGCCCACCCTGCTCGAGGACCTCGAAGCCGGGTACTACACCTCCTGACCCCGCGCACATCGCCGTCCGCACATCGCGGGCGGCGGTGTGCCTGTCACCTGGCCGGTACGACCGGGCACCTCGATCCCCGAAGGAACCTCCTCATGTCCACTTTCGTCCTCGTCCACGACGCCTGGCACGCCGGGCAGGTCTGGGACCGCATCGTGCCGCTCCTGGAGGCCGCTGGTCACGCCTGCCACGCCCCCTCGCTCACCGGCCACGGGTCGCGAGCGTCGCTGCTCGGACCCGAGGTCGGCCTGCACACGCACATCGACGACGTCACGAGCCTCATCGAGGCCGAGCACCTCGACGAGGTGGTCCTCGTCGGCCACGGCTACGCCGGCCTCGTCATCGAGGGCGTGGCCGATCGCGTCCCGGAGCAGGTCGGCCAGCTGGTCTACCTGAACGGGATGATCCCCGCGGACGGTGAGTCCGCGGTCGCCATCGACCCACCGACGCGCCGGAGAGTCGAACGGGCGGCGGGGTCGGACACGCCGTGGCGCGTCCCCGCGGACGAACGGACCGCCGACGGGTGGTTCGGTGTCACGGACCCGGCCGACATCCGCCTCCTGGAGGCCGTCATCGGCGACGAGTCCGCCCGCTGCTTCACGGAGACGGTGACGATCCGCAACCCGCGCAGCTTCCGGATCCCCCGCGCCCACATCGACTGCATGCAGGGCCCGTCGCCGGAGGCCGCACGACGGTCGTTGCCGAGCCGACAGCCCAACGGCGATCCTGCCGTCGTCTGGCAGCTCGACGCCGGTCACGACTGCATGGTCACTGCCCCCACCGCGCTGGTCGAGCTGCTGCTCCGTTTCCCGGCGGAGCGGTCATGAGCACGACAGCCGATGCCGGGCAACAGACCCGGCCGATCCCGAAGGTCGCGTCCCTCGCCCTGCTGAGCGCCGTCGCCGCCTTCTCCGTCCTCCAGAGCATGGTGCTGCCCGCGCTCCCCGAGATCCGCGAGGACCTGCACGCATCCGTCAGCGCATCCTCCTGGGTGCTCAGCGCGTTCCTGCTCGTCTCCTCCGTCTCCGCCGTCACGCTCGGACGACTCGGGGACATGTTCGGCAAGAAGCGACTGCTCCTGATCAGCGTCGGCGCGCTGCTCGCCGGATCCGTCATCGCCGCGCTCGCACCCTCCATCACAGTGCTCGTCGCCGCGCGCGCCCTGCAGGGCATCGGCGCCGCCGCGTTCCCGCTCGCCTACGGGCTCGTGCGCGAGATCGTGCCACCGAACCGGGTGCCCAGTGCCATCGGTGCCGTCAGCAGCACCTTCGGCATCGGGTTCGCCGTGGGACTGGTCCTGCCCGCACCACTGCTGGCCGCAGGGGGCTGGCCGGCGGTCTTCTGGCTGAGCAGCCTCGTCGATCTCGCCGCACTGGTGTTGATCGCCGTGATGATCCCGGAGTCCGCCGATCGGGTGCCCGGCAGGGTGGACTGGTGGGGAGCCGTGCTGCTCGCCCTGGCGCTCTCGGCGGTGCTCCTGGCGATCAGTGAGACGCGGGCGTGGCCGCCACCGGTGGTCCTGACGGTCGCGGCCGTGGGTGTCGTGGCCCTCGTCGTCTTCGTGCTGCTCGAACTCCGCATCGAGGAGCCCCTGGTGCAACCACGTCTGCTCAGGAACCCGGCGGTCCTGGCCGCGAACGTCGGCGGGCTCCTGGTGGGGTTCGCGCTCTACGGTGCGTTCAGCATCATCCCGCAGTTCGTGCAGACCCCGCCCGCCCTGGGCTACGGGTTCGGTGCGACCTCCCTGCAGGCCGGACTGCTGCTGTTCCCCACCGCGGTGACGATGGTGCTCGTCGGCCCGATGGCCGGCCGAGCGGGCATCCGCTTCGGACACGCGCAGACCCTCGTCGCGGCCGGGATCACCGGCGTGGTCGGGTACGCGTTCCTCGTGCTCGCAGCCGACTCGATCCGGGCGATCATCGCGTGCACAACGATCCTCGGCGTGGCGGTCGGACTCGCCCTCACCGCGATGGTGAACCTCATCGTCGAAGCCGTCGACCCGACGGTCACGGGACAGGCGACCGGTCTGAACACGATCCTCCGGACGATCGGCGGCGCCCTCGGCGCACAGATCACCGGAGCGATCATCGCCTCGTCCTCCGCCACCCTGGCTCCGAGCACAGGCTACCGCATCGCCTTCGCGTCGTGCGGAGTCGCGCTCGCCCTCGTGGCAGCAGTCGCCCTCACCGCACGTCGGCGCTCGGCCCGCTGACGATCGAGACGCACCGGGAAGGTCAGTCGCTCGGAGGCCACAACCATTCGGCTTCGAGGTCGCCCTCGACGAGGTGCGCCAGCTTGCCGAAGTAGTCCTGCATGTGCGGCTGCTGCACATGGCGTGCGATGTCCGCCCCGGACGACCACCGCTCGTAGAACGCGAACGCACCGGACTGCTCCTTCGTGGTGTGCACCGAGTACTGCTCGTAGCCCTGTTCGGCTCGGACCGTCGGGATGATCGCGCGGATCGCATCCTCGAGCTCCTGCTCCTTGCCTGCCTGAGCGCGGGCGAACCCGTAGACGGCCACCGGAGTCGTCGAGGCGAGGACATCGGCGGGCATCAAGCCGTCAGGGACGGTGTCTTCAGTCGTGCTCATGGGGACTTCTTCCTTCGTGTCGCTGCAGTTCGGAGCGTGCGTTCCGAACGAGGTCAACGCTAGGAGTGGTCACTGGCACGATCAATGCCTGAGAAGTCCGGTTCGATGTCCGGAACGACCACGAGCGACGACTTCCTGGCGCTTCTGGATGGAGGGTCGTAGATTCGCCGCATGGACGTCCTCTCCGAAGTGCTCGACGTCTCCGGAGTCCGGGGCAGTGCGGGCGCCCGGATCGCGGCTGCCGGCGACTGGGGCGCCGAGTGGGTCCGAGATCGCGACGCCGTCGTCTACGCGGTGACGGCCGGCATCGCCTACCTGACCGTCGACGGCGACGTCCCGATGCTCTTGACGACGGGCGATGTCGTCATCCTCGCGACCGGTGCCGCCCACTCGCTCTCCAGCGCACCAGGAGCCGACATCCACTCGTGCGACGTGGCGGCCGCGGACGAGGCCCGCCGTCGCGGTGACCTCCTGCGTCTGGGCGACGGGGAGCCCCAGACGCAGATCCTGGGTGCCTCGTACTCCCACGATCCCGCCGGGTCGATGCCGGTCTTCGCCCTGCTCCCTCCCGTGATCCACTTCCGGGCGCAGCAGCTCGACGGGAACCTGGCGGACGTCATCCGACTCCTCGGGAGAGAACTCACCCGCCCCGGACTCGCGACCCACCTGGTCCTCGACCGTCTCGTCGACGTCCTCCTCGTCGAGATCCTGCGAACCTGGCTCGCCTCCACTCCGGACGCTGACGTCTCGTGGTGGGGAGTCCTCCGCGACCCACTCCTGATGCGAGCCGTCACGAGGATCCACGAGGCGCCCGGCCACCCGTGGACGACCGAGGCCCTGGCGCGCGAGGTCGCGACGTCGAAGCAGACGCTGATGCGCCGCTTCGCGACGTTCGCAGGCATCACGCCGGGCGACTACCTCACCCGCTGGAGGATGGACCTCGCAGCCCGTCGGCTCCGCGACACCGACGACGCCCTCGTGACGATCGCCGCGGACGTGGGCTACACCTCCGTCTACGCCTTCAGCCGAGCGTTCCGCCGCGAACGCTCTCTCCCACCAGGGCGGTACCGGACGGAGTCCCGCCCGGGCGAGCGGTCCACCCCGGGAGACGACGGGTGAACGCTCCGCGATCGTGATCGCGCACGTGCCTTCGCGACCAACCCGCATCACGGTGCAGCGACGAGGACTGCGAACGTCGGCCGGTGATCGGAGCCGGCCCGGTCGAGCCCGTTCAGGACGGAGAACGTGGCCGGTCTCCAGCTGGCCCCCGCGAACACATGGTCGATCGTCGCACCCAACGAGCCGGGGAGCGCCGCCGGCCAGGTCCCCTGGGGGTCCTGACCCAGCCTGGTGGCGCAGTCAGCACACTCGCCGAGCGTCCGCGAAGGGCTGATCTCGTCAGCGGTTGCGTTGAAGTCGCCGATCGCCACGGCATTGCCTCTGCATCGGCTCGCCGCCCACTCGAGATGCTCACGCCACAGCGTCGCGCTGCTGATGCTCGGTCGCTGCAGATGGGTGATCACGAGCCGTGGGGCCTCGGCGTCGGAGGGAACGGCAACGAACCCTGCCCACGGCGGGGTGTCGGTGTGGTCGACGCGGTACTCACCCAGCGACCGTGACACCAGCAGCGTCGCGGATGAGCTGTTCCAACCGAGGATCTGCATGTCGCGCTGCTTCGCGATGGTCGCCAGCGAAGTCTTCGCGATCTGCGTGGAGTACTCCGGTAGCACCACGACGTTCGGGTCGGTCTGGGTGATGAGGGTCTGGATCGTCGTCACGTCGACGTCCTGCTGAGCCGTGTTCCATTCGAGGACGCGAAGCGTGCCCTTCCCGGAAGCCGCGACCCGGGCAGGGTCCCCGCCCGGGGACCGCACGACGGCGGGCACCGCGACCGCGACGCTGACGGCGAGGATGACGACCGCGGCGATGATCATGGCCCACCGCCAGCGCAGCACGATGGCGACGAGTGCCGTCACGAACGCGACACAGGCAACGACGACCAGGAACATCGCGTGGAATGCGACGAGCAGGGACAACAACGGCAGGTTCCCGTCACCGGGAGGCGGCAGGAGCATCGCGACGATCAGCAACACGGCGGCGACCGACACCAACGCGATCGAGGCTGCCCTGCGGGCAACCAGCGCGACGCGACGCCCCCTCATCGCACCAGAGTAGGCGCTCCCGAACTCGCTTGACGCCAGCCCCATGCCCCGCTCCTCGAACCTCGATCGGAACGGAACGGAACGGGCGGCCTGACATGCGGCGCATCGCGATCCCCGCCGGGGAGGCCGAGCTGATGGCGACCCCGGAACGACGAAGGCCCCGGAGATGATCTCCGGGGCCTTCGTGATGTTTCCTGACTGTGCGCTCGAAGGGACTCGAACCCCCAACCTTCTGATCCGTAGTCAGATGCTCTATCCATTGAGCTACGAGCGCGTGGCCCTTGCGAGCCGTGGAAGACTCTACAACAGCTCCGGTCGCAGCGCCAATCGAACGGCCCCGGCCGGCGCACCCGGCGTGTCGCCGAGGGTCAGGAGACGGTCGGCTCCTGGTCGAAGACCTCGGCGAGGAACACCTGCAGCGCCTGCCACGACCGGCGGTCCGCGCGCTCCTGGTACTGCGCGCCGTGGTCGGGTGCGTCGGTGCCGGGGACCGCGAAGGCGTGCATGGCGTCGGCGTAGGTGACGACCTGCCAGTCGATGTGCGGAGCGCTGCGCATCTCGTCCTGCCAGGCGTGCACGGCCTCGTCCGGCACGACCGGGTCCGAACCGCCGGTCAGGACCAGGAGCTTCGCGCGGACCTGGTCCGCATCCGAGGGGTCGTGGGCGATGAGGCCGCCGTGGAACGAGACCGCCCCGACCAGGTCGGCACCGGACCGGGCGAGTTCGAGCGCACCCGAGCCACCGAAGCAGTACCCCATCACGACGACCTTCGACGCGTCGACGTCCGGGTCGGCCAGCAGCCGGTCGAGTCCGGCGCGCAGGCGGGCACGGAACAGGGCGTTGTCGCCGTAGAAGCGACCGGCGACCTCGGCAGCGCTGTCGTCACCGGGGCGGATGCCGGCGCCGTAGACGTCGGCTCCGAAGGCGACGTACCCCAGGCGGGCGAGCATCGTCACCCGCGCTTCGACGTGCTCGTTCACCCCGTGCCAGTCGTGGATGACGAGCACGGCCGGACGGGGACCGGCGACGGCCGCGTCCTTCGCGAGCACGCCCTGCAGCGGTGCGTCGTCGTGGGCGTAGTCGACGGTCTCGACACGGATGTCGGAGCCGGCGGGTGCGGGGACGGTGGAGAGGACGTCGTCAGTGGTGGTCACGTCGACGCACGCTACGCCTGCTCGGTGACGAGTCGTCCGTGCTCACGCGTCGACGTTGTCCCAGTCGGCCGGCCCGCCGGACCCCGCCGCGTACTCGTCGAGCGGCACGTCGCCCGCCCGCCATGCGGTGAGGAACGGTTCGACGACCTTCCACCCCTGCACGGCGCTGTCCCCGCGGACCGACAGCGTCGCGTCGCCCTCGAGCACCCCGGCGAGCACCTCACCGTAGGCGCTGAGCCGTCCGGGGTTGAAGGTGACCTCCATGGCGGTGTGGTCGATCGTGTACGGGTCGCCGGGGCCGTTGACGTTGAGTTCGAGCTGCATCTCGTCCGGCGCGATCCAGATGCACAGGCGGTCCGGCTTGTGCGCTCCGGTCAGACCGTCGGGTACGTGCGGGGAGTCCTTGAACGTGATGAGGATCTCACGGCGCTGCCTGCCGAGCGCCTTGCCGGAACGCAGTGTGAACGGCACGCCCGCCCACCGCCAGTTGGCGACCTCGAGCTTCAGCTGCGCCAGGGTCTCGGTGCCGAGCGACGGGTCGACGCCCTCCTCGTCCGCGTAGGACGGCATCGAGCGGTCCCCCACGGTGCCGGCCGTGTAGCGCGCCCGCTTGCCAGCGGTCAGCGGGTCGCCGCCCCAGGGCCGGACGGCGCGGAGCACGAGCTCCTTCTGGGTCCGGAGGTCCTCGGCGTCGATCGAGGCAGGTGCCTCCATCGCGACGACCGCCATCACCTGGAGCAGGTGGCTCTGGATCATGTCCACGAGCGCGCCGGCCTTGTCGTAGTAGCGGGCACGACCCTCCAGTCCGAGGGTCTCGTCGTAGACGATGTCGACGCGCGCGACGTGCTGCGACGACAGCAACGGCTCGATGATCCGGTTGGCGAACCGCAGACCGAGCAGGTTGAGCACCGTCGATCGGCCGAGGAAGTGGTCGACGCGGTGGATCCGCGACTCCGGCAGGAACGAGTGCAGCAGGTCGTTGAGGTGCTCGGCGCTGTCCGCGTCGGTGCCGAACGGCTTCTCCAGCGCGAGCCGGGTGTGCGCGGGCAGGTCCAGGTGTGCGAGCTGCTCGCAGCTCTTCTCGGTGACCGCCGGCGGCAACGCGAAGTAGATGGCGGGGTCGTACCGGCAGTCCGCGAGCAGCGCCGTCAGGTCGTCCGGGTCGGTGACGTCGGACTTCCGGTACGAGGACGCGTCGACCACGGCCTGGAGGCGCGGGGACAGTGCCGTCTCACCGGTCGCGCCCTCGTCCTCCTCGTTCTTGGACGCCTGAGCGTTCTCGAACGCCTCGTGCACGAGGTGCTTCCAGTCGGCGTCGGAGATGTCCTCGACACCGGCGCCGACGAGCTGGATCTCCCAGTCCTCCTTGACGTCGAGGAGGGTCGCGAGGCCGGGCAACAGCAGGCGCTTGGACAGGTCGCCGCTGGCTCCGAGGATGAGCAGTGTGGTCTGGAGGCTCGCCATGCCCCAGAACGTACTCACCCGTTCCCGAGCAGGACCGGGTCTGCCGGTACGGTGGTCGCGGTGCAGACGCGCGGGAGCGTCGGCACGGCGCGAGGGAGCACCATGACGACAGAGGGCAACGTCCACGCACCCGGTGCGGGTCAGCAGCTGGCCGGTCCACCACGGGCGGAACCAGCGCGGGGCGGGCGGCTGCGGGTCGCCGTCGTCGGCACCGGGATGATCGCCGCCGTGCACGTGCGTGCCGCGCGGGCGGCCGGAGCGGACGTCATCGGTGTGCTCGGGCGGAACCGGGAACGCTCCGAGCAGGTGGCGCAGCAGCTCGGCCTCGAGCAGGGGTACGCCGACCTGGACTCGGTGATCGCCGACCGGCCGGACGTCGTGCACATCTGCACGCCGAACGACCAGCACCACCCGCAGGCGCTCGCGGTGATCCGCGCGGGCATCAACGTGGTGTGCGAGAAGCCCCTCGCGGTGTCCGCCGAGCAGGCCGACGAACTCGAGCGGGCCGCGGCCGAGGCCGGGGTCGTCGCGACGGTGCCGTTCGTGTACCGATACCACCCCATCGTGCGGGAGATCCGCTCCCGGATCGTCCGCGGAGAGCTCGGTCGGGTGCTCGCCGTGCACGGCCACTACCTGCAGGACTGGATGCTCGACTCGGACGCGTCGTCGTGGCGGGTCGACTCCGGTGCCGGTGGGCAGTCCCGGGCTTTCGCGGACATCGGGTCGCACTGGTGCGACCTCGTCGAGTTCGTCATGGGCGAGCAGTTCGCCGCGGTGAGCGCGGTGACCGACATCGTCTACCCGACCCGGCCGGCGGCGTCCGGTCCGTCGTTCTCCGGCACCCCGGACCCCGATCCGATCGGGGACGCGGCCGAACGGGCCGAGGTCACGACGGAGGACACCGCGGTCGCGACCTTCCGGACCGGCAGCGGCCGGATCGGCAACGTCGTCATCTCGCAGGTGTCGGCGGGTCGGAAGAACCGGCTGTGGTTCGAGGTCGACGGGACGCTCGGGTCCGCGGCCTTCGACCAGGAGCAGCCGGAGTCGGCCTGGTTCGGGAACGAGACCGGCGCCCAGATCGTGGTCCGCGACCCGTCCCAGGGCTCGCCCGACCAGCGCCGTCTGGCGGTCGTCCCGTCCGGGCACCCGCAGGGCTACGTCGACGCGTTCGCGGCCTTCGTCGCCGACACCTACACCGCCGTCACGACCGGCACCGCTCCCGAGGGTCTGCCGACCTTCGCGGACGGCGCCCGGTCGGCACGCATCATCGACACCGTGGTCGCCAGTGCCGGCGACCACGCCTGGAGGGAGATCCGATGAAGCTGGGGATGCTGACCGCCTGCCTGCCCGGATGGGACCTCGGCCGGATCGCGGAGTTCGCGAGCGGTCAGGGCTACGAGCGACTCGAGGTCGCCGTCTGGCCGGGCACCGGCGGCCGCGACTTCGAGGCCGCGCACCTCCCCGTGGCGACCCTCACCGACGAGGACGTCCAGGCGACGCGGGAGCTGCTCGACCGCACCGGACTCGAGATCTCCGCCCTGGCCTACTACGAGAACAACCTGCACCAGGACCCGGCCCGGCGCCAGGAGGTCCGCACCCACCTCAAGCACGCGGTCGACGCCGCGCAGCGCCTCGGGGTCCCCTACGTCGGCACGTTCATCGGCCGCGACAACACCAAGAGCGTCCGCGAGAACATGGCCGAGGGCGACCGGGTCCTGCCGGAGCTGCTCGACTACGCCGGCGAGCGCGGCGTCCGCCTGGTCATCGAGAACTGCGTGATGGAGGGCTGGCACCCGGACGGCTACCCCGGCAACATCGCGTACTCCCCCGAGCTCTGGGACTGGGTCACCGGGCTCGGCTTCGGGCTGAACTGGGACCCGTCGCACCTGACGTGGATCGGCATCGACCCGGTCGAGACGATCCTGCCCTTCGCCGAGCACATCGTGCACGCGCAGGCGAAGGACGTCGAGCTGTTCCCCGAGCGGCGGAACCGGTACGGCTTCTTCGGCAAGGTCGACAAGGGCGACGACCCCTGGGAGATGGGCTGGTGGCGCTTCCGCGTGCCCGGCCGAGGCGTCGTCGACTGGCCGCGAGTCGTCGACCGGCTCTACGAGGCCGGCTTCGACGGCACACTGAGTGTCGAGCACGAGGACCCGCTCTGGGGCGGAGACGACGTGAAGGTCCTCGAAGGTCTCCGCATCGCCCACCGGACGCTGCGGCCCCTGATCGCGGCCGAGTGAGGGGCTGACGGGAGGTCCGGATCACGCGGGCGGACCGGCTCACGTGGTGCGGGCCTCCCGTCCGGCGACCGTGCGCTGGGAGCACGCGGACCCCGCGCGAGCACCCTGGGCGCATGAGCCAGAACGTGAGCGAATTCGTCCTCGACCGCATCCAGGCGTGGGGCGTGACCCGCGTCTACGGCTACCCCGGAGACGGGATCGGCGAGTTCGACGGCGCGCTCGGCAAAGCCGACCGTGCCGGTGAGGGCGTCGAGTACATCCGCCCCACGCACGAGGAGATCGCCGCCCTGATGGCGACCGCCCACGCGAAGTTCACCGGCGAGGTCGGGGTCTGCGTCGCGACCTCGAGCCCCGGCGCGTTCCACCTGCTCAACGGGTTGTACGACGCGCAGATGGACAACCAGCCCGTCGTCGCGATCGTCGGGCAGCAGGGCCTGGCGGCCGTCGGGACGTTCACGCAGCAGGAGTCGAACCTCGAGCGGGTGTTCGCCGACGTCGCCTGCTACGTCGAGACCATCACCACGCCCGACTCCGCCGGGGTCATCGTGGACACCGCGTTCCGGACCGCGATGCTCCGGAAGCAGCCGGCCGTCGTCGTCCTCCCCCACGACGTGCAGGCGATGAAGTGGTCGGCGCCGGGTTCCGAGCACTGGGTGTCCCGCTCGAGCGACGTGCCGGCCTCGACCCGGATCACCCCGCCGGCCGAGGACGTCCGGAAGATGGCCGAGATCATCAACGCCGGTCAGCGGGTCACCTTCCTCGTCGGTGCGGGCGCTCGTGGTGCCACCGACCAGGTGATCGCCGCGGCCGAGAAGGCCGGCGCCGGGATCATCACCGCACTGCGGGGCAAGGACGTCGTGCCCTCGGACGTGCCGTTCCACACGCAGCAGGTCGGACTCCTGGGCTCGCGGCCGAGCCTGACGCAGATCAAGGAGTGCGACACGATCGTCCTCCTCGGCACGAACTACCCGTACGGCGAGTACCTGCCAAAGGTGGGGCAGGCCCGCGGCATCCAGGTCGACATCAAGCCCGAGCAGCTCGGCCTGCGGTACCCGAACGAGCTCAACATGTGGGGCGACGTCGGGGCAACGCTCGACGCCCTGCTCCCGCTGCTCGAGCAGAAGGACGATCTCGGCTGGCAGGAGAAGCTCGCCGACGAGATGCGTGAGTGGGAGGCCGAGATGGGCCGCCAGGCCGAGGTCGCGTACAGCGACGGCGTCAACCCGCGCCGGGTGATCCACGCCGTCAACGAGCGGCTGCCGGAGGGCGTGACGGTCACCTGCGACGCCGGCACCACCGCTGACTGGTACGGGCACCACATCCGCCTGCGCCGCGGGATGCACGGGGACATGTCCGGCCGACTCGCGACCATGCTCGCCGCGATGCCGTACGCCGTGGCCGCGAAGTTCGCGTTCCCGGACCGACCGGCGGTGTGCACGATCGGCGACGGCGCCTTCCAGATGCTCGGGATGAACGAGCTGATCACGGTGAAGAAGTACATGCACCGCTGGCAGGACAAGCAACTCGTCATCGTGGTCATGCACAACGACGACCTCGGCCAGGTCTCGTGGGAGATGCGCACCGAGGACGGCAACCCGATGTGGCGCGGATCGCAGGACGTCGAGACGATGGACTACGCCGGGTACGCCGAGCTCCTGGGCTTCCAGGGCATCGCGGTGCACAGCGACGACGAGGTCGAGGCGGCCGTCGAGCGGGCCTTCGCCCACCAGGGCGTCACGCTCATCGACGCGTACGTCAGCCGGAGCGTCCCGCCGCTGCCGCCGCACATCACCAAGGAGTACGCGATGAACACGGCGAAGAGCCTGCTCAAGGGCGACCCGGTCGAGTTGGACGTCGTGAAGGACTCCGCCAAGGCGATGGCCGCCGAGGTCGTCGAGCGTGCGAAGGGTGCACTCGGCCGCGACTGATCAGGACGACGGGTCGGCGGTGTTCTGTGCAGTTGAACAACACGTGACGCCGCCGACCCGGGTCTGGCGTGTCGCCTGTGGATCCTCGTAGGTTCGGCAGGTCGCGTCCCCCGTCCGGGGGCAGAACCACCACACCAGGAGTCCTCACACGATGAGCCCGACCCACATCCCCGAGACCACCAGGCGGAGGCGCGGCATCGTCGCCGGCACCGCCCTCGCCACCGCCGGGGTCCTCGTCGCCCTCGGCGCCCCGACCGCCGCTTCGGCCGCCGAGGCGCCGACCGCCGCCGTGCCTCCCGCGGCCGCCGCCGCCGGCGACATGACGATCGACCTGTACGACGTCAACGACTTCCACGGCCGGATCACGCGGTCGATCTCGCAGACCGCGGGGAAGCCCACTCCCCGCGACGGTGACGCCGCCGGTGCGGCCACCGTCGCCGGTGCCCTCGACAAGCTCCGCGGACCCGACGCCTCGACGTCCGCCTTCGTCAGCTCGGGTGACAACATCGGCGGCTCGACGTTCGAGTCCTTCATCCAGGAGGACCAGCCCACCATCGACGTCCTCAACCAGATGGACCTCAGCGTCAGCGCGATCGGGAACCACGAACTCGACAAGGGCCAGGACGACCTCCGGGACCGCGTGATCGGGCCGGACGATGCTCGCAACGCGAAGTGGGACTACGTCTCGGCCAACATCCTGGACAGCGCCACCGGCGAGCCCGCCTTCGACCCGTACTCGATCCAGGAGATCAGCGGGAAGCGCGTCGGGTTCATCGGAGCCACCGTCGACCTCGTCGGGCAGGGGCTCGTCAGCCCGGACGGCATCGCCGGTCTCGAGATGGGCGACATCACCACCGAGGTCAACGGTGTCGCCGACGACCTGACCGACGGTGACGACACGAACGGCGAAGCGGACGTGCTCGTGCTCCTCGTCCACGACGGAGCGGAGTCCTCGGCTGCCACCGACCTCGACAACGACTCCGACTTCGCCCGTGCCGTGCACGGTGTCACGCCGAAGGTCTCGGCGATCCTGTCCGCGCACACCCACCAGACCTACGTGCACTCGGTCGTCCCCGACGGCGGCACGACTCCGCGTCCGGTCATCCAGGCCGGCTCCTACGGGTTCAACCTCGGACACGTTCAGCTCAAGATTGCTGCGGACGGCACCGTCACCCCGACCGTCGCCGAGAACATCCGCCTCGTCGACGGCACCTTCACGCCGGACGCCGGCGTCCAGCGGACCGTCGACGCAGCGGTCGCCGAAGCCGACGTGCAGGGTGCGGTCGAACTCGGCACCATCGACCGCGACATGCGGCGCGCCGTCCAGGGCGACGGCTCGGAGAACCGGGGTGGCGAGTCCACACTCGGCAACTTCGTCGCCGAGGTCCAGCGGGAAGCGACCGATCGACAGGGTTCGCAGATCGCGTTCATGAACTCCGGCGGACTCCGGGCGGACATGGCTGCCGGCCCGGTCACGTACAAGGAAGCGGCGGCGGTCCAGTCGTTCGCGAACACCCTGGTCGTCCTCGACCTGACGGGTGACCAGATCCGACAGGCACTCGAACAGCAGTGGCAGCCGTCGACCGCGTCCCGTCCGTTCCTCAAGCTCGGCGCCTCGGACGGCTTCGCGTACACGTACGACCCCCAGGCTGCCGCCGACTCCCGCATCACGTCGATGACGCTCGACGGCGAGGCGGTCGACGCGGCGACGACCTACAAGGTGACCGTCAACTCGTTCCTCGCGGGCGGCGGTGACAACTTCGCGGCGTTCAAGCAGGCCGCCGCGAAGCAGGACAGCGGCACGGTCGACCTCGAGGCACAGGTCGAGTACTTCCGTGCCCACCCGGAGGTGACGGCGCCGGTCGACCAACGTTCGATCGGCGTCCGCACGACGCCGGTCCCCGAGGGTGGTTTCCAGCCCGGTGACGCCGTGACGATCGACCTGTCCTCGCTGGTGTTCAGCAACGCCGGTGACCAGCGCGGCGACGTCTCGGTCTCCGCCAGGGACCAGGTGCTCGCCACGAGCCCGATCGACACCGCCGTCGTCGACAAGACCGACGAGCAGGGTCGCGCCTCGCTGACCTTCACGGTCCCCGAGCCGGGCGTCGCCCAGCCGGCAGCGCCGTCGACCGCGTCGCGCCTGGCCGCCACGGCCGTCGAGACCTCGGACGAGCCGCTCGTCGTGGAGCTGCCGAACGGGCAGCAGATCACGCTGGCCGTGACGGTCCCGATCGCGGTCGTCCCCGATCCCGGCACCGGTCCGGGTGAGCCCGTCGACGGCTCCGACCCGACGCCGACCCCCGTCCCCGGAAGTGGCGACGGGGGCTCCGGCGACGCCGGCCTCGGCGGCACCGGCACCGGTGTCGTCCCGATCGCCGGTGGCGGGATCGGCACCGCTGACGGTGGTGCCCTCGCCTACACGGGTGCCGAGCTCACGGCACCCGCCGTCGCGGCCGGGCTGCTGCTCCTCGCCGGGCTCACCGCACTGCTGGTGGTCCGCCGGAAGCGTGCCGCGCACGACGTGACCGAGCCCTCGGAGGGCTGACGCGCCTCCCGGCCCCGCGGATCACCGACGGGCCCGTCCACCGACCGGTGGGCGGGCCCGTCCTGCGTCCTCCGGCAGCCGACCGGAGGACGGTGCGTTCCTTCGTGGTCCGGCAGCCGCTCTCGGACAGCACGGGCGGTATCCGCATGTCATCGCGGTACGCTGCACCGGTCGCCACGCGCGATGCGCCGCGCCGGGTCGCCGGACGGTGGTTCCGCCCGATCGGACCCCGCGTCGCGGGTGTCCTCCGCCTCCAGGGAAACGGCGGAGGACACCCCTCTCACCCCCTGACGGTCGCCGGCGCCGTGCTCAGCGGAAGAGCTGCTCGCCGATGTACGAGCCCTTGCGGGGTGCCGGCGGGACCGCGAAGACCGCCGACCCGATGTGTGCGATGTACTCGTTGAGCCGGTCCGAGGCGCCGAGCTTCCGCTGCAGCCGGGTGAAGTGGTCCGGGTCGTTCATGTACGCCACGAACAGCAGTCCGGCGTCGAGCTGCCCGTACTGGTTGAGGCCGTCGGTGTAGTTGTAGCCGCGGCGCAGGATCTTCACGCCGCCGTTCGCCTCGTGTGCGGCGAGGGCGACGTGCGAGCGGGGGTCGATCGCGGGCGCTCCGTGCGTGGTCGCGTGGAAGTCCGGGGTGGTGTGCTCCTGACCGCCGGAGAGCGGTGCCCCGGTGACCTTCGTCCGGCCGAAGACCCGCTGCTGGTCGCTGACGACGTCGGCGTCCCAGATCTCCAGGTTCATCCGGATCTTGCGGACCACCTGGTACGTGCCGCCGGCCATCCAGTCGGCGTCCTCGTCGAGCCACACGAAGCGGTCGTGGTCGGCGTCGGTGGTGATGTTCCGGGTGCCGTCCTTGAAGCCCATCAGGTTCCGCGGTGTCGCCTGGGTGGGCCCGGCCGAAGCGCGCCCGAAACCGAGGACGGTCCACTTCACCGTCGCGCTCCCCCGTGCCATCCGGGCCAGGTCGCGGACCGCGTGGTACGCCACCTGCGGGTCGTCGGCACACGCCTGCAGGGAGAGGTCCCCGCCGGTCAGCCCGGACTCGAAGCGGTCGCTCGGCAGGGACGGCAGCTCGGCCAGGTCCGCCGGTCGCTTGCCGGCCAGCCCGAAGCGCTCGTCGAAGACCCCGGGGCCGAGGCCGACCGTGACCGTCAGGGACGCGGGGCCGAGGTCGAGTGCTTCGCCGGTGTCCGCGCCGACGCCGTCCCCGTGCGTGGGTTCGACACTGCCGATCGTCTGCCCGGCCTGCAGCTGTGCGATCGCGGCCGACCAGCGGGCGAGCAGCACCTGCAACTCGGTCGCGGTGCCGAGGGTCAGGTCGAAGGTCATGAACACGCAGTGGCGCTGCGGGTCGGTCCGGATACCGCCCTGCGGTGTCCCGGCCGCCGTCGCGTAGAAGGGATGGCTGCGGGACATGTCGACGGACTCGTCGCCGTTCGCCGCCGCCGCGAACGGGTCGACGCCGCTCGCCACCGCTGACCCGGCGATGCCGGCGGCCGCGCCGACACCGGCGCCGGCCACGGCCAGTCCCGCCCCGAGCAGTCCTCGGCGCGAGACTCCCCGGGTCTCGTCCTCCCGCGTGCTGCGGTCGTCGCTGTCGCTCACGCGGTGGCGACCTTCTCGGCCAGCCGGGACAGCGGGTCCTGCAGCGCCTGGACCTGCTGCGAGATCGCGTTCGCGTGTGCGGCTCGGGTGGCGGCGTCCCAGCTGTCGAAGCCGCCGAGCTCGTCGGCGTTCCGGAACCCGTCCATGAGCGTGTTCGTCGCGTCGAACTGCCGGGCGATCTGCTTCGTCAGCGCCGGGTCGAGCTTCGTCAGGCCGGGCTTGAGGTACGCGAAGGCCTGGCGGGAGCCCTCGACGTTCGCGGCCAGGTCGACGAGGTCGATGTGGCTGTAGGCCTCTTCCTCGCCGGTGATCTTGTTCGACTGGACCTCCTCGAGCAGGCCCGCGGCCCCGTTCGCCAGGTCCTCGGGCTTGTAGTCGAGCGTCGGCACGAGCTTCGCGAGCAGGTGCACGTTCGTGGCGAGGTCGTCGGCGTACCGCTTGGTGTCGGCGGTGATCGCACCGTTCGCGAACAGGTCGCGCTCGACGGCGTGGAAGCCGCTCCAGCCGACGGCCGGGTCGGCGTTCGAGGCGCGCATGTCGATGAGGTAGTCCAGGTTGCCGGCGTTGTCCGTCGCCTCGTGGCCCTGCTTCACGAACCCGTCGACATCGCTCTCGACGTGCTCGTAGTACGGGCGGGCGTTCGCGTAGGCGGTCTTCGCGGCGGCCAGGTCCCCGGCGTCGACGTCCCTCTCGAGCGCGTCGACGGCGGTCACCATGTCGGTGACCTGGCCGTCGACGTACTCGGCGTACCCCTTCGTGCCGTCGCGGAGCAGGCTCGCGGCGCTGCTGTTCGCGGTGGACTTCACAGAGCCGGTGACGGTCAGACCGGTGAGCTCGTGCTCCGCGCCCGGGCAGTACACCTGGTACTTGCCGCCGGTGAGCGTCGCGGTGAACGAGACGGGGTCGAGTCCCGGCGCCAGGTTCTCCTTCTCGCCGAGGATCCGCTGGTCCTGCAGCAGCTCGACCTCGGTGATCGCGGTGGACGACTGGTTCTCCACCGTGAAGGTCACGGGACCGGCGGCGACCTTGCTGGTGCTCACGGCGCAGCGGTCGGAACCGTCGTTCGTCAGGGTGACGGTGACCCGGGCCACCTTGCCGGAGGTCTCGGTGGCGTCGCCCGCGGCGGTCCCGTTGCTCGCGCAGCCGGTGAGGGCGAGTGCCGCGACGGCGCCCAGCGCGCCGAGGCGCCCCCGCGTGGTCAGGGGTCGGACGGTGGTCGCTCTACCGAACGGCATCGGTGCTCCTTGCGGTCGCCGTGACGGGTGGGCCACGGGTGGGGGTGGTCGAGGGGACGGTCGAGTCGGGCAGGCCGAGGCGACGGCGGTCCCGGAGGGCGAGCAGCACCTGCGCGGCGGCGGCGATGCCGAGCGCGAGGGGCAGCCAGCGGGTCCAGAGGGCCAGCTCCGCGGTGCGGGTCCGGTCCGCCGCCAGGGCGGCGGTCGTCCGGTCGACGGTGGCGCGCGGCACCGCCCAGACGGTGCGGTCGAGGGTGCTGGTCCGGGCGGTCGGGAGGCCCCCACCGGCCAGCGTGAGCACCGAGCGTTCCGCGCGGCTCGCGTCCACCACGCCGCCGTCGGCGGTCCACAGCGTCACGGTGTCGTGGGTCGCCCAGGAGGCCCGGTACGGCCCGGGGGCGCTGCTCGGCGAGATGCCGACCGGGATCCGGCCGAACAGCTGCACGACGTCGTCGAGCGTCAGGGTGGCGGGCTGGTCGGTTGCCGCTGGGTCCGAGGGCGCGCGGTCCGACGTCAGGCGCCACCGGTCGGTCGCGGTGCCGTCGCGGGTGACACGGCGGTGGGCCGATGCGGGGAGGGTGATCCGGGCCTCCCGGCCGGTGCTGCCGCTGCTGCTGCCACCGACGCGGAGGCTGGCGGAGGACCCGGAGACCCGTGCGGTGACGGACGAGGCGTCGCCGGTGACCCGGGCGGTCGCGGGGACGTCGGGGTGACCGGTCGGCACGGCGACGGCGAGCGCGAGCGCCGCGACCACGAGGCCGGACGCGACCGCGATCCGGACGGCGGGGACGCGGACGACCGACGGCTTCCAGCGGCGCGGCCAGAGCGACAGGGCCAGGACCGGGACGACGTAGAGCACCCAGCCGAGCACCTCGACGACCCGCGGGTCCGGCGGGATGCCGAGCACGCCGGTGACCAGGGCGCCCTGCACGGACCCGTTCGGGGCGAGCCAGGCGAGGTCGACGGTGCGCTGCTGTCCGATCACGACCCAGCCGGCCTCGTGCGCACGGCGGAGCACGGTGAGGACGAGACCACCGGCGACGAAGACCAGGAAGACACCGGTGCCGGTGAAGAACTTCGCCAGGTCCAACCGGACGCCCCCCGTGTAGATGCCGTACCCGACGACGACCGCGGCCGCGATGCCGACCACGGCGCCGACGGAGGCGAGGCCGGTGTCGCTCGACGCCTGGAAGGTCGCGAGGAGGAAGACCGAGGTCTCGAAGCCCTCCTTGAGGACGGCGAGGAACGCCATGCCGGCCAGCGCCCACGCGGTGCCGCGACCGAGGGCGGCGGACGCGCTGGCCTCGAGCTCGCGGCCGAGGTGCCGGGCGTGGCTCCGCATCCAGACGATCATCCCGGTGACGAACACCACCGCGACGATGCCGATGAGCGCCTCCATGGCCTCTTGCTGCGCCTGCGGGAGCGCCTGCTCGACCGCCTGGAGCCCGAGCCCGACGGCGATGCTGAGGAGCACGGCGACGCCGACACCGGTCCACATCGGGGCGAGCGGCACGCGGTTCCGACGGAGGAACGCGGCGATGATCCCGACGATCAGGGTGGCTTCGAGGCCTTCACGGAGACCGATGACGAGTGTGGCGAGCATGACGAAGGTGAGGCTAACCTAACCGGCGCGCGAACCGCCAGCGGAGACCGCGTGCGCTTTGATGGTCCTCATGAACCTGCTGACGGTGGACGGCCTCGCCGCCGTGACGAACGTGCTCGACCTCGCCGGGGTCTTCGCGTCCGCACTGCTCGGTGGCGCGGTGGCACGGTCGATGGACTTCGACCTGTTCGGCTTCCTCGTCGTGGGGTTCGTCTCGGGACTCGGTGGCGGCATGCTCCGCGACGTCCTGCTGCAGGACGGACCGCCGGTCGCACTCACCGACCCGCTCTACGTCCCGGTCGCGGTGGCCGGGGCGCTGGTCGCGTTCTTCGTGTCGTTCTCCGAGCGCGGGTGGGACCGGCTGTTCACGTTCCTCGACGCCGCCGTCATCGGGTTCTGGGCGGTGGTCGGCGTCCAGCGCACGTTCGACGCGGGGCTCGAGTGGCCCGCCGCGATCATCATGGGGACCATCACGGCGGTGGGCGGCGGGGTCGGGCGCGACCTGCTGTTGCGCCGGGTGCCCGCGGTGTTCGGCGGCAACGCCCTCTACGCCTCCGTCGCCGTCGCTGCGTCCGCCGTGATGGTCGGGGCGTCCGCGCTCGGCTCCCCGACGATCGGCATCGTCGCCGCCGTCGTGCTGTCGCTGCTGCTGCGCTGGGGAGCCGTCCGCTGGGGCTGGGGTCTGCCGAACGGTCGCAACTGGCAGCCGCAGTCCCGGCTCGCCTCGCTGCTCCGTCGCGGCCGCGGGCGGGGGCGGACGCCGCGACCGGTCCGTCCGGGTGCCGCCCGGTTGCTGCGGCGCCCCGGGCAGCGCGCCGGTGCGGGCGGCGTGCACACCGGGAGCATCCGACTCGACGGCGTCCACACCGGCACCCTGCCCGTCACATCGGACCAGCCACATCCCGTGGACCACGGCGAGGACTGACCCGCCGCCCTGTTCACGACGACCACCAGGTCGTACACTCGAGACCGCCGGGTATCGACTCGGCTGCACTCCCTCCGAGCACGGACCGACGTGACCCGAAGACGGCGGTCCTGACACCGGGTGTGCAGGCACCAAGTGTCGGCACGAGGGGCCACCGCTCCGCGCGGGATCAGCAGCGGCAGCACCGGCCGGGAGGCCCGGATCACCCTCCCCGCATCGGCCCACCGCCGTGTCACCCGCGACGGCACCGCGACCGACCG
>NZ_QKSL01000021.1:0-42417 GCF_003234615.1 Curtobacterium sp. MCPF17_001 | reverse complement strand
TCGCACGACGTGCCGTCCGCGCGACGCCGAGGTCGCACGATGTGCCGCCTCGGGACCGCCGGCGCGGCAGTTCGTGCGACCTCGGCCCCGCCCGGCGCCGCCGGTTCCTGACCCTGCGCCGAGCATCCGGGGCTGACCCTGGCCGCACTGTCCACACGCGATGTATCGTGTCGCAGAAGACGCGACACATCGCGTCTGGACAGGGAGACGTCATGGCGCAGGAGAAGTGGCTCATCGACGAGCCGAAGGTCATCGACACCGGGATCGTCCGCGCATTGCGGATCGGTCTGGTCGGCGGACAGGTGGACGTCGTCACGCACGACGAACCCACCGCCCGCGTGGAGATCCACCAGGTCTCCGGCAAGCCCATCAAGGTCGAGATCGAGGGCGACACCCTCACCGTCGACCACCCGCAGATGCGCTGGGACGACGTCCTCGGGTTCCTCAAGTCCTTCCGTGGCGGTGGCGCCCGTGCCGACGTCAGCATCCTGGTCCCCCGGGACGTGACGGTGAACATCGGCGTGGTCTCGGCCGGCGTCCTGCTCTCCGGTACCGAGCGCGGTGCCACCCTGAACAGCGTCTCCGGGGACGTCGTCGTCGACGGCGTGATCGGTGACGTCGTCGTCAACGCCGTCTCCGGCACGACCACGCTCCGCGACCAGGTCGGCGCCGTCGCGCTCCGCACCGTGTCGGGCGACGTCGTCGCCACCGGCGAGATCCGCCGCTTCACCGCGGACGGGGTGTCCTCGGCGGTCGTCCTCGACCTGCACGGCTCCCCCGACCAGGTGAAGGTGAACACGGTGTCCGGGTCGGTCGACGTCCGTCTCGAGCACGGCACGCCGTACACGAGCACGATCAACACCGCGACCGGCCGGCTGCAGTTCGACGACGCCGAGATCCGCGGCACCCGCGGCTCGTACACGCGGACCGACGGCGAGCTCGCCGGCTCCTACGTCGACATCCGCATCAACTCGGTCTCCGGTGACGTGGCGATCGTGCACGGCCAGGCACCTGCCGCGTCGGACGCGCCGACCGCCCCCGACGGGCCGCCCGAGTCGACGACTCCGACGGCTCCGGCAGCTCCGTCCTTCGACGAGCAGGGCGGGCCCGTCGCATGAGCCCCGTCTTCGCGCACGGCCACCTGCGCCTCTACCTGCTGGTCCTGCTGGCCGACCACCCGATGCACGGGTACGAGGTCATCACCGCGCTCGGCGACCGCTTCGGCGGCACCTACGTGCCGAGCGCCGGAACCGTCTACCCACGCCTGGCGAAGCTGGAGGAGGACGGTCTGATCACCGGCACCTCCGACGGTCGCAAGACCGTCTACGCCATCACCGACGCCGGCCGCGCAGAGCTCGACGCCCGCGCGGACGAGGTCGCGCAGCTCGAGAACGGCGTCACCGACAGCGTCAAGTCCCTCGCCGACGGCGTCCGCGCATCGGTCGGCGCCGCGATGAAGTCGCTCCGTGCGGACCTGGCGGCCGCCGCGGAACCCGCTGGCTCCGGTGGCGCAGCCGGTCCTGAGCCGACCGCCGTGCCGGCAGCGGGTGTCCGGTCGCTCCGGGACGCCGAGATGGCCGTCGCCGTGTTCCGGCAGCAGCTCCGCGCCGACCTCCGTCGTCGCGCCGCACGCGGCACCCTCGACGACGCTGCCGTGCAGAAGCTGCGCGACGGCCTGGAGGCGCTGCGCAAGTCCCTCTGACCGGTGCGGGACGAGGCGGGCGCGATCCGGGCCTCCCGGTCGGCTCGCGCCCAGCGGACGCCCATCCTGTCCGTTCCTTCAGGCTCGGCCCCTGGAACCCCTCGGATCCGCGCAACGTCGCGGATCGGAGGGGTTCGCGGCGTCGCGTTCGATCAGGGCGGAATACCGTTCGGCCCTCCGGTGTTGCGTTCGCCCACCGATTGAGTAAGTTCGTCGCTCGTGACCAACGAGACCCGGTCGTTGAAAGCCCGACTGATCGGCGACCCCCTCCCCTCCGAGAAACTCGAGGGGCAGCTGCTGCCGAAGCACCTGGCGCTCCCGATCTTCGCCAGCGACCCGCTCTCCTCCGTGGCGTACGCTCCCCAGGAACTCCTGATGATCCTGCTGCTCGGCGGCATGGCGTTCCTGACGTTCGCTCCGTGGGTGGCGGCGCTCGTCGTCCTGCTGCTCGTGGTGGTCGTCGCGTCCTACCGGCAGCTCATCAAGGCCTACCCCTCCGGCGGCGGCGACTACGAGGTCGCACACCGGAACCTCGGCGAGCGCGCCGGCCTCGTCGTCGCGAGCGCGCTGCTCGTCGACTACGTGATGACCGTCGCGGTGTCGGTGGCCTCGGGTGTGGACAACATCATCTCCGCGCTGCCGATGCTCAACGAGTTCCGCGTCGAACTCGCGATCCTGTTCGTCGTGCTGCTGGCGGCCGCGAACCTCCGCGGCGTCCGGGAGTCGAGCAAGGCCTTCGCCGTCCCCACCTACCTGTTCGTGGCGAGCGTCTTCGTGATGGTCGTCACCGGGCTGATCCGGGTCGCCGCCGGGAACGCCCCCGTCGCCGAGTCCGCCGCGTACACGGTGCAGAACGTCGAGCACACCACGCAGGCCGCGTTCATCCTGCTGCTCCTCCGCGCCTTCGCGTCCGGCTGTTCGGCGCTGACAGGGGTCGAGGCGATCGCGAACGGCGTGCAGGCGTTCCGCCGCCCGAAGATCAAGAACGCCCAGCAGACCCTCGTGCTCATGGGCGGCATCGCGATCGTCCTGTTCATCGGACTCATCACGCTCGCGCTGGTCTCGCGCGTGCACTACGCCGAGAGCGCCTGCGACCTGCAGGGCTTCGCGGACTGTGCGACCACCCCGCAGCGCTCCCTGATCGCGCAGATCGCGGCCGCGACGTTCGGCAACAACTCGGTGCTGTTCTTCGTCATCCAGGCGACGACCGCGGCGGTGCTGCTGCTCGCGGCGAACACGGCGTTCAACGGCTTCCCGCTGCTCGGCTCGATCCTGGCCCGCGACTCGTACGCCCCGAAGGCCCTGTCGACCCGCGGTGACCGCCTGATCTACTCGAACGGCGTCATCGTCCTCGCGCTCGTCGCCGCCGCGCTGCTCATCGTCTACCGGGCGAACGTCACGAGCCTGATCCAGCTCTACATCATCGGCGTCTTCGTGTCGTTCACGCTCGGGCAGAGCGGCATGGTGAAGCACTGGGTGACCCTGCTCCGCGCCGACCGTGCCGGGACCGCCGACGAGCCGGTGAACCGCGGGCAGGTGCTCCGGAGCCTGACCATCAACTCGATCGGTGCGACCTTCACCTTCGTGGTGCTCGTCATCGTCACGATCACGAAGTTCACCCACGGCGCCTGGCTGGTCTTCGTGATCATGCCCGTGCTGTTCGTGCTGATGCTCGGCGTGAACCGCTACTACCGGGACGTCTCACACGAGATCGAGGCCGACGTCGAGACCGAGTTCGGCGCCACGGGCGACCACGCGATCGTGCTCGTCAACAAGCTGCAGAAGCCGGTCCTCAAGGCCCTCGACTACGCCATCGCCGCGAAGCACGCCGGACTCGAAGCGGTGCACGTCGCGATCGACGACGCCGACGCCGCCCGGCTCCGCGAACAGTGGGCCGAGCACGGCATCGAGGTCCCGCTGGTCATGGTGCCGAGTCCGTACCGCGACATCTCGATGCCGCTGATCAAGTACATCAAGGCGCACCGGCTCGAGCACGGCTCAGAGGTCGTCACCGTCTACACGCCGCTGTTCATCGTCGGCCACTGGTGGGAAGGGATGCTGCACAACCACCGCGGTCGTCGCATCCGCCGCAAGCTGCTGCTCATGCATGGCGTCACCGTCGCGCTGGTCCCGTGGCTGCTGGACTCGTCGGAGCTGCTGTACGGCAAGCGCTCCCGGCCCTTCCCCGGTCAGGACCGACGCGGCGAGCCCGTCCGGCCGCCACTGCGGCGATCCCCGCACGGCGTCTTCCGCTCGGAGGCCGAGGAGGACCGCCTGGTCCGCTCCGCCCAGCGCAACAGCCTGGAGCCGCAGCGGCTCGCGCACCAGCCGTCACCGGCCTCCCGCCGCGCCACCCGCCCGGCCGGCCCCGCCGACGGCGTCGACCCCGCGCTGTGCACCGGCGAGGTCCGGTCCCTGGTCGCCGCCGCGCCGCCGGTCCCCCGTCCGCACGATGACGATGCGTGACGGTGCCCGGTCGTACGATGTGACCCCATGACGACCGCTCCCGAGGCCCTGCGCACCTTCGCGACCTTCGACGGACACGGCGGCAAGGTCTCGAAGCGCGTCGAGGTGCTCGACCACGAGCCTCCCGTGTCGCCGGACGGCCGCTACGACGGACTCGTCGCCGTGCGCGGTGAGCACCCCCTCGGCGCCCTCGACGAGCGTGCCGCAGACGACTCCGCTGAGCTCGCCCGCGGGGTCGCGAGCATCGGCTGGGTCGACCCGGCCACGCTCCGCGACTGGTACCGACCCGACCGGGTCGTGGTGAGCCTCCTGGAAGCCCGACGGTCCGGGCTCGAGCCGGGCGTCTACGCCGACTCACGGGGACGCGGTCGCGTCCGCATCGACGGCCGGGAGGCGCACCTCGCCGCCGATGGTCGGCCCGCGTTCCGCGCACTGGCCGGTCCTGCTGACGCACTGAAGGCCGACGTGCCGCTGCCGATGGACCAGGTGGTCCGGCTCGTCGTCGTGTCGTCCGGCGTGACCGACACGTCGACCGGAGCGTCCGGGGTGGAGATCGTGACGACGCCCGTCACCCCCGTGCTGTCCCCGGGCGAGTACCCGGTGTACGCCGACGACGTCCCCGGCCTGCCGCCGCGTCCGGCGTCCGGACGGGTGCGGGTCACGGCGTCGGTCCTGCTCACCGGGTCGCTGCACCGTGTCGACCGCCTCGACGAGCCCGCGAACACGCTCTGGATCGAGCGGGACGGGCGGGTCGTCCCGGTCGCGGCGAGCGACGTCGGCGGCGATCTGGTCCGGTACACGGCGACGCCCGTCTGAGTCGTCCGGTGCCCGTTGTCCGCTCACGGCCTGCGGGGGACGTGGTGCTGCGCCGTTGGTCGGGGGTGCGGCGTACGGTCCGGGGCATGAGTGATGCAGACCAGAACCAGCCGGAGACCCTCGGCGGAGAACGCCCGGACCCCTCGACCACCGCGAGCAAGGACCCCGAGCAGTGGGTCACCGGCGACGAGCCGATGACCGGCCCGCAGCGCAGCTACCTCGACACCCTCGCCCGTGAAGCCGGCGAGGAGCTGTCGGCCGACCTCACCAAGGCCGAGGCGTCGGAGCACATCGAGCGCCTACAGGAGAAGACCGGACGCGGCGCTTCTTCCTGACAACAGTCGTTGCTGTACGGCGGTCCGCAGTTCTGCGGACCGCCGTCGTGCATCCCACGGACGGACGGCTGGCAGTCGCCGCGGGCCGCGGGGGCCGGTCGAGGCCTGGTCGTCGGGGCCGAGTGTGGTGAACCGACCAGCGGAGGTCAGCCTCCGACGCGTCGCCGCGCCGGACCAGCGTCGTCCTCGGCCAGGACCGCAAGGACCTGGCGGGCGATACGACGGCCGGCGCGGTTCGCCCCGATCGTCGACGCCTGTGGCCCGTACCCGGCGAGGAACAGCCGCGGCTCGGCGTCGGACCGACCGTCCTCGACGACGACCCCGCCCGCCTCGGTCCGGAGGTGCAGCGGCGCGAGGTGCCGCAGGTCGGCGCGGAACCCGGTCGCCCAGATCACCGCGTCGGCGTGGACGTGCTCGCCGGAGGCCGTCCGGACGCCGTCCGCGTCGAGCCTCGTGAACATCGGCTCAGCTTCGAGCAACCCCCTGGTGATCCCGCGCCGGATCCGCGGTGACACCGGCAACCCGGTCCCGCTGACGATGCTCGGCAGTGTCCGGCCGGCCCGGGCAGCGCGGCCCTGGTCCTCGACCGCCGCCACGGCCGCGCCGACCGCCAGGGCCGGGTCCTCCGACCAGACGACCGGCCGGCGCGTGAACCACCGCGCCGACCGGGCGACGCCGTCGAGCTCGAGCAGGAACCCGATCGCACTGGTCCCGCCGCCGACGACCACGACGTCCTGCCCGGCGAAGTCCGACGCGTCGCGGTAGCCCGTCGTGTCGAGCTGTCGGCCGCGGAACCGGTCGCGGCCGGGGACCCACGGCACGAACGGGGTGCCCCACGTCCCGGAGGCGTTGACGACCACCTCGGCCCGGATCACCCCCGCAACGCCCTGTTCGTCACGGGTCTCGACCACCAGGGCGGCGCCTCCGTCGTCGTGGCGGACCGCCGTGACGGCGAGCGGCCGGCGCACCCGGAGGTCGTGGTGCTCCTCGAAGCGGCGGTAGTACTCGGCGACGACCTCCCGGGCCGGCCGCGTCTGGTCCGCGTCTTCGAAGCGGAGACCCATCTCGTGCATGCCGGGCAGGTCGTGCACCCGGTGGGCGAAGCCGAGCCGCAGGGCGTCCCACCGGAACTGCCACGCGCCTCCCGTCCCCGGAGCGCGGTCCACGACCACCAGGTCGCGGCCCGCGACCAGTCCCGCACGCTGCAGGTACCAGGCGACCGAGAGTCCGGCCTGACCAGCACCGATCACGACGACGCGGACTCGTTCTGCTGCGCGGATCATCACCCTCGATTCTGCTGTGCTCGGGACGCGCCGGGCGAAGTCGGCAACGGGGTACATGGTAAAGTGGCCGACAGATTTCAAACCACGAACCGTCCGTTCTTCCCGGGTGCGCACTCGACGCCCGCCGAGACCGGACACGAGCCGACACAGAGGGGGTCACGCATGGGGCGCGGCCGTCAGAAGGCGAAGCACACCAAGGTCGCCCGGGAGCTGAAGTACTTCAGCCCGGACACCAACTACGGTGCTCTCGAACGCGAACTCTCCGTCGCACAGCAGTCGGACGAGCCCGACTACGTCGACCGGTGGGCCGACGAGTTCGGCGACGAAGGTGACCTCGAGAACCAGACGGACACGAACAAGTCCGCCTGACCTCTCGGTCGACGACGCCGCGCGCCTCCGGGCAGCGCGGCGTTCCTCGTTGTCGGCGCGCCGCCGAGGGCGGGGCGGCGCCGGGCGGGGCCGAGGTCGCACGAACTGCCGCGCCGGCGGTCCCGAGGCGGCACATCGTGCGACCTCGGCGTCGCGCGGACGGCACGTCGTGCGACCTCGAGTGCGGACGGACCTCGGCCGAACCGCGGCCGGTGCGACCGACCGCAGGGCGCCGGACAGCCGGGCAGGGTCGGACCGCAGGGCGCCGGACAGCCGGGCAGTGTCGGACCGCAGGGCGCCGGACAGCCGGGCGCCGCTCGGCGACCCGCAGGCCTCAGCTGGCGTAGGACCCGACGAGCCGCACGGCCCCGCCATCGACGCCCTTCGCACCCTGCTCGAACCCGGTCAGGTCGCGCGTGCCGATCGACACCGTGCCGACCGCCCACGCGGGCAGCCCGGCAGACCGGAGCGTCGCGGTGATCCCGTCGACCGACGCCGCCGAGACGACCGCGAACATGCCGATGCCCAGGTTCCAGGTGCCCTCGGTGTCCTCGATCGCCGTGCCGGCCAGGTCCGCGAGCACACGGAACACCGGGAGCGGCTGCCAGGTGGAACGCTCGACCTCGACCCACGAACCGACGGGCAGCACGCGCGCCAGGTTGGCCGCGATGCCGCCACCGGTGACGTGCGACAGCGAGTGCACGTCGCCCGGGTGCCCGTCGATCAGCTCGAGGAGCGGGGTCGTGTAGAGGCGGGTGGGCTCGAGCAGGGCCTCGCCGACCAGGCCGCCGAGCTCCGGCAGCGTGTCTGTGTAGCCGATGCCCCGCTGGCCCAGGATGTGCCGCACGAGTGAGTAGCCGTTGGAGTGCAGCCCCGAGGACTCGATGGCGATGACCACGTCGCCGTCCTGCACCAGGTGCGCGCCGAGCTGCGAGCCGGCTTCGACCGCGCCGACTGCGGCACCGGCGACGTCGTAGTCGTCCGGTCCGAGCAGACCCGGGTGTTCCGCGGTCTCGCCGCCGACGAGGGCGGTGCCGGTGGCCGCGCAGCCGCGGGCGATGCCGGCGACGATGTCGGCGATGCGGTTCGGGACGACCCGGCCGCAGGCGATGTAGTCCGTCATGAACAGCGGCGTCGCGCCGACCACGACGATGTCGTCGACGACCATGCCGACGAGGTCGAGCCCGATCGTGTCGTGCTTGTCGATCGCCTGCGCGATCGCGACCTTCGTGCCGACGCCGTCGGTGGAGGTGGCCAGGAGCGGCCGCTCGTAGTCCTTCAGGAACGAGACGTCGTACAGACCGGCGAAGCCGCCGACCCCGCCCAGGACGGACGCGTTGTGCGTCGCCGACACGGCGGACTTCATGAGCTCGACGGCCAGGTCACCGGCAGCGGTGTCGACGCCGGCCTCGGCGTAGGGGTTGGGCATACGTCGTCCTCCGCGGGGCATGGCAGACTTGTTCGGTACCACCCGATCCTACGGTCTGGAGCACTCCGCGCATGTGCGGCATCGTCGGCCTCGTCAATCAGGGGCCAGCAAACCAATCCATCTACGACGCACTGCTCCTGCTGCAACACCGGGGACAGGACTCCACGGGCATCGCCACGGTCGACGGTCACGTGCACCACATGCACAAGACCCGCGGTCACGTGCGCGAGGGGTTCCGCACCCGTGACATGCGTGCACTCCTCGGGACGATGGGCCTCGGCCACGTCCGGTACGCCACACGCGGAGCCGCCGCGAACGAGGAAGAGGCCCAGCCGTTCTACGTGAACGCGCCGTACGGCATCGTCCTCGTGCACAACGGCAACCTGACGAACACGCGGGAACTCACCCGCGAGCTGTTCGACATCGACCGTCGGCACCTCAACACGACCTCGGACACCGAACTGCTCGTGAACGTGCTGGCGCACGAGCTGCAGGGCCAGGTCCGTGGCACCCACCTGGACCCCGGGCAGGTGTTCGACGCGGTCGAGCGCGTGCACGAGCGGGTCGAGGGGTCGTACGCCACGATCGCGACGATCGCGGGTCACGGCCTGCTGGCGTTCCGCGACCCGTACGGCATCCGGCCGCTCATCCTCGGCCACAGGTTCGACGACGCCGGCAAGAGCGAGTGGGTCGTCGCGTCCGAGTCCCTGGTGCTGGAGTCCGGCGGCTACGACATCGTCCGCGACGTCGCCCCAGGCGAGGCCGTCTTCATCGAGATGGACGGCACGATGCACGCCCGGCAGTGTGCGAAGGACCCGCGCCTGGTCCCGTGCTCGTTCGAGTACGTCTACCTGGCCCGTCCGGACTCCGTGATGAACGGCATCTCCGTCTACGACGCCCGTCTGCGCCTGGGCAACCGCCTGGCGGACACGATCGAGCAGTACGCCCCGACCGGTGACATCGACGTCGTGATGCCGATCCCGGACTCCAGTCGGCCCGCAGCGATGCAGGTCGCGCAGAAGCTCGGCATCGAGTACCGCGAGGGCTTCTACAAGAACCGCTACGTCGGCCGGACGTTCATCATGCCGGGGCAGGCGGAGCGCAAGCGATCGGTCCGCCAGAAGCTCAACGCGATGTCGTCCGAGTTCAAGGGCAAGAACATCCTGATCGTCGACGACTCCATCGTGCGCGGCACGACGAGCCGCGAGATCGTCGAGATGGCGCGGGCCGCCGGCGCGAACGAGGTCACCTTCACGAGCGCCGCGCCGCCTGTCCGGTTCCCGCACGTGTACGGCATCAACATGCCGACCCGCGCCGAGCTGATCGCCCACGACCGGAAGATCCCCGAGATCAACCGCGTCCTGGGCAGCGATCACCTGATCTACCAGGAGATCGGCGACATGCGCGACGCGATCATCGAGGGCTCCGACGTCACGGACCTCGAGATGAGCTGCTTCACCGGCGAGTACGTGACCGGCTCGGTGTCGCCGGAGTACCTCGCCTGGGTCGAGGCGAACCAGCTCAGCTGACGCCGCTGCGGACGTCCGCACGGAACGGACTGGAGGCCCGTCACCACCTGGTGACGGGCCTCCAGTCCGTTCTCGGGTCGCGTCTGCGACCGCAGCCTCAGCGCTCCGGCTGTGCCTGGTCGTCGGGGGCCGGATCGGTCGCGGTCGGGACGTCCGGGGCGTCGTGCTCCTCGAGCTCGCCGTCGACGGGCTCGGGTGCCGGGTCGACCGCCACGCGCTCGGCCGTCAGCCGGGCTGCACGGCGGGACGAGACCTGGTCGAGCACGACGGCGATGACGGCGCCGACGAGCATGCCGATCGAGATGCCGTACAGGCTGAAGTAGCCGACGAGCCCCGCGAAGCCGGTGGTCTCCTGCTGGTTCCCCCGGTCGATGCTCATCGTGAGCGCGACGACGACCACCGTCACCAAGAAGCCGAGGACGGCCCCGCCGAGGATGAAGACGCTGAAGCGGGGGGCGCGCCGGATGGTGACCTGGTCCGGGCTGGTCACCGCGTTGGGCGCCGGCACCGGGCGCTCATCGGGTCGATCGGTGTTGCTCACGTCCCCATTGTCCCCCACCTTGGGAGGAGCCACGCCCGGCAGTTCGTCCGCTGGACGCGAGATGATGGTCCACTACCGAGCAGTATCGAGGACGGAGGTGCGCGATGATCGACGGGACCGCGTCGAGCGACCGCCGTCCGACGACCGTCCCCGCCCGCCTGTCCTGGCCCGTGATGACCCGGCACGAAGAGGACCGGGCCGTCGCCGTCGTCGGGGAACACCGCTGGAGCGTCGCCCTGGTCGGGACCGCCGGGCTCGGCAAGACCACCGTCGCGGCCCGGGTCACCGACCGGGTCGCCGCGCAGGAGCGTGACGCGGACCCGCTCGTCGTGCCCATCACCGCGGTCGCCTCCGGGTCGTCGATGCCCTTCGGCGCGGTGTCCGACCGTTTCGGGGACGTCCTGGGCGACGACCTGACCGAACCCGTCCCCGCCGAGGCGCGCCTTCGTGACGCGGCCGAGGCGGAGGGCCGGGACCTGCTCCTGCGGGTCGACGACGCCGACCTGCTCGACACGCTCTCGGCCCGCTACGTCGCCTGGCTCGTCCGTGACCAGCACGCGCGGCTCGTCCTGACCTGCCGGGACTTCACCGCACTCGCCGAACCCCTGCGTGCGCTCTGGCAGGACGACCTGCTCGAGCGCATCGACCTGGAACCGCTCGACCTGGCCGAGACCGCGTCCCTCGTCGAGTCCGCCCTCGGGGCTCCGCTCGAACCGGCATCGGTGGAGCAGGTGCACCGCGCGACGCAGGGCAACCCGCTGTACCTGCGCGAGGTCGTCCGGGCCGGTCTGTCCTCCGGCGCGCTGGAGCACACCGCCCTCAGCTGGTACTGGCGCGGCCGGGTGACGGCATCGGTGAGCCTCGCCGACATGTACAGCACCGAGCTCGGGGCACTGCCGGGAGACCTGCGTGACGTCGTGGAGATCGTCGCCCTGGCCGAACCGATCCCGCTGTCCCGGCTGATCGCCCTGGCGGACGGGCGCGACCTCGACCGCACGGTGGGGCTCGGCTTCGTCCGGATCGACTCGACCGACACCGGCAGTCCGGTCGCACGGTCCTCGCACCCGCTGGTCGGTGAGGTCGTCCGCGCCCTGGTGCCCGTGGCCCGACGCACCGCCCTGTTCGCCCGGGCGAACGCGTTCCGCACCGACCGTCCCGAGGGAGCGCCGCCGGCAGCCCGGCTCCGCTCGACCCTCTGGGCGCTGGAGTGTGGCATCGTGCCGCCGGTGGACCAACTGCTCGACGCCGCCCGGGTCGCCGGTGGCCTGCAGGAGCACGAGAGCGCCATCGCCCTGACGACCGCGGCCCTCAGCGCGGGCCCCGACGCCGGCCTCACCCCGACCGACCGGGTGCGGACCCACTGCCTGCGGTCCCTGGCCCACGGGTACAGCAGCGGGCGCGAGGCCGGCCGGCTCGACGCCGAAGCGGCCTGGGGTCTGGTGACCTCCGGGGTGGCGGTCGACGACGTCGCCGTGGTCGAGGCGTGCGAGACCCTCGCGAACCTCCGGCAGTTCCACGACGACGACACCGCCGCGGCCGTGGCGCTGACCGAGGTCGCGATGCAGTTCGTGGACCCGGAGACCGTCGAACAACTGCGCGTCCTGCGCCTGTCGCACCTGGGCTGGGGAGGCGACTTCGCCGAGGTCCGCGAGGAGATCGAGCGCACCGGCGTCCTGCACGCGCCCACGATCCCGCGGTCCTTCCTGCCGATCGCGGCGTGCGCCGTGGCCGCCCTGGGCACCGGCGGGCGACTCGACGACGCCCTGCGGCTGGCGCAGGCGAGTCTCGCCACGGCCGCGGTGCACCTCGAGGACTCGCCGTGGAGCGTCGGCGAGATCGTCTCGGTCATGCACCAGGTGCAGGTCTGGCGCGGCGACATCGCCGAGATGGTGACCCAGGTGCCGGTCAGCCGGTCGGACCCGTTCCTCAAGTACGACTTCACCCTGGAGCTGTTCGGCATCGGCAACCAGGCCCTCGGACAGCGCCGGTGGTCCGACGCGGTCACCGCGTTCACGGCCGCCTGCGAGCGGTACGCGGTCGACGACCCGGGCGGGTTCGCCGCCTACGCCTGGTCGCGCCTGGCGATGTCGCAGGCGTACGCGGGCATGACCGACGCCGCCGCCGAGTCCGTCGAGCGGGCGCGGACCACTCCCCTGCGGGCCATGCGGATCCTCGGCGCCCAGATCGAGATGACGATCGCCTGGTCCGAGGCGCTGCTCGGCAACCCGGCCGGGCTGTACCGCGCGGACGAGCTCATCGCCCGTGGCACCGCGTCGGGCGCCTGGACGCACGTGCTCTACGGCCAGGCCCTGCACTACGTGATGGACATCGCGGCCGGTCGGGACACCACGGCGTCGCTCGACCGCCTGCAGGACGCCGCGGGCCGCGTCGACGGACCCCTCGCGAACGCGATCACCCAGTACGCCGACGCGCTGCGCTCGGGCGACCGCGGGTGGATCGCCAGCGCCCAGGCGGACCTCGCCGCGTGCGGGATGGCGGTGACGGCCGGTCGACGGACGCAGCCGCTGACGAAGCGCGAGTACGAGGTCGCCCAGCTCGCGGCGCAGGGGTTCTCGAACCGACGGATCGCGGAGCACCTCGGACTGTCGGTGCGGACGATCGACGCCCACATGTCGCGGGTGTTCTCGAAGTGGGACCTGCGTGCGCGGTCCGAGCTCGCCGAGATGGTCTGAGCCGACGGCTGTCCGCCGCGGGACGTGCGCGTGTGTGCGAGACGCCCCCGTGTTCGCGAGACACCCCGGTGTGCGTGAGACGCCTCCTGATCCTGCGGCGTCTCGCGCGGTCGGCGGCGTTTCGCCCGGTCGGCGGCGTACCGGGGCGACAGGCGCCGACGCGGTCGCCGCCACCGTCACCGTCACCGTCACCGTCACCGTCACCGTCCGGAGGATTCCGCCCGCGTCCGGGCGCGACGGATCGACCGCAAGAAGTTGCGGGTTGCAGCACGACTCGCCGTCCTCGTTGACACAGTGCGCCTGGTTTCGCGTAGCGTTGCGTACGTCGCCGGGTTCGGACCCGTTCGGGTCGGGTCCGAATCCCGGCGGCTTCAGCAAGGCTAGAGAAGCAGGTACACGGTCCACATCGGTAGGACCTACCTAATTCCCGCCGGTACCGGCCAGACGCGGCCCGTGTCTCCGCCTTCCGGCTGATGTGCTCGCGTCCCGCTGCCCGCCAGGCTCGACGGGTGCCGTTCACCATCAGCCACGCGGTCGTCGCGCTGCCGTTCCGCCGCTCCGCCCTGCCCGTCGCGGCGGTCGCGGTCGGCTCGATGGCCCCCGACGCCGTGCTCTTCGTGCCCGCGCTGCCGCCGTACGGCTTCACGCACTCGTGGCTCGGTGTCGTCACGATCGACCTCGTGGTGTCGCTGGTCGTGCTCGCCGCGTGGTGGTACCTCGTCCGGCCCGCGTGGACCCCGGTCCTGCCGTCCCGGTACCGCGCGCAGCTACCCGGCTGGGACCGGCCCGAGCGGGTCCCGCCGTCGCGGGTCCCGCTCGTCGTGGTCGCCTGCGTGCTCGGGAGCGTGACGCACATCGTCTGGGACGCCCTCTCGCACCCGCACGGCTGGGTCGTCCTGCACGTGTCGGCGCTCCGGTCGGAGGTCGGCGGCCACCCGGTGTACTCCCTCGTCCAGGACGCCTCGAGTGCGGGCGGCCTGCTCCTGCTCCTCGTCCTGCTCCTGCGGTGGGCGCGCCACGCGCGGACCGCGACCGACGTGGCGGGCGCGGGGCGGGCCTCCAGGCCGGTCAGCGCACCGGTCGCACCGGACCACACCGGACGGGAGGCCCGCATCACCCCCGTCGTCGCCCTCGCCGCCGTCCTGCTGGTCGCGCTGGTCACCGCGGGGTCGGGCCTCGGCCGCGGCGGTGGCGTCGGGACGGTCGTCGTCCGCGAGGCGTTCGTCCTGCCGCCGACGGTCGCGGTGACGCTGGCCGCCGGGGCGCTCGTGCTGCTGCTGGTCCGGAGGGCGCGGGCAGCGGAACCGTCAGGGCAGGCGGACCGGCAGGAACGCGGCGAGGTCCGCCCGTGACCCGGAGGCACTGACGCGGCGCGCGCTGTCCGGGTCGTCCCAGCGCAGCCGACCGGTGGCGAGCGCGAGCCAGGTCGTCGGGTCGGTCTCGACGACGTTCGGCGGGGTGCCACGGGTGTGTCGGGGGCCGGGCACGGCCTGCACGGCGGCGAACGGCGGGACCCGGACCTCGACGCTGTTGCCGGGCACGTCCTCGGCCAGGCGCTGCAGGGTCCAGCGGACGGCGGTCGCGACCGAGGTGCGGTCCGTCGCACCGGCGGTCACGGCGTCCAGGGCAGCCCGGCCGACGGCGTCTTCGATCGTCCTCGGCGGCATCTCCACAGGCTAGCCGGTGCACTGCGGGCGGCGAGTCGGGCTCGGTAGGGTGATCGGGTGCGAATCCTCGTCCTCGGTTCCGGTGCCCGCGAGCACGCGATCATCACGGCTCTCCTGGCGGAGAACGCCGCGTCCCCGGGCGGCGGCCACGTCATCACCGCCGCACCCGGCAACGCCGGCATCGCCGCCGACGTCGAGACGGTGTCGCTCGACCCGTCGAACGGCGCCCTCGTCGCGGAGTACGCGTTCGAGAACGACGTCGACCTGGTCGTCGTCGGCCCCGAGGCCCCGCTCATCGCCGGTGTCGCCGACCCGCTGCGCACCCGCGGCATCCCGGTCTTCGGTCCGGGCAAGGCCGCCGCGCAGCTCGAGGGCTCGAAGGCGTTCGCCAAGCGGATCATGGCCGAGGCCGGGGTCCCGACCGGGCGCCCCGTGTACGCCGGCACGGTGGCACAAGCCGCGGCGGCGCTCGACGACCTCGGAGCCCCGTACGTCGTGAAGGCCGACGGGCTGGCAGCCGGCAAGGGCGTCCTGGTGACCGAGGACCGGCAGGCGGCGCTCGACCACGCGACCTACTGGTTGCAGCACGGTCACGTCGTGGTGGAGGAGTTCCTCGACGGCGAAGAGGTGTCGCTGTTCTTCCTCAGCGACGGGCACGACGTCCGGCCGCTCTCTCCTGCACAGGACTACAAGCGCCTGGGCGACGGCGACCTGGGACCGAACACCGGTGGCATGGGCGCGTACTCGCCGCTGCCGTGGCTCGACGAGCGCTGGGGCTCCGAGCAGGCCTTCGTGGACGAGGTCTCCGAGCTCGTCGCACTGCCGACCGTCCGCCAGCTCGAGCACGAGGGCACGCCGTTCGTCGGGCTGCTCTACTGCGGGCTCATCGTGACCGAGCAGGGTGTCCGCGTCATCGAGTTCAACGCCCGGTTCGGCGACCCGGAGACCCAGGTCGTCCTCCCCCGCCTGGCGACCCCGCTGAGCGGCCTGCTGCTGGCAGCGGCGACCGGGCAGCTCGACAGCACCCCGCGGCCGGAGTTCCGCGACCAGGTAGCGGTCACCGTCGTCCTGGCGAGCGAGGGCTACCCGGAGAACCCGGTCACCGGTCGGGTCATCACCGGGGTCGACGACGCGAACGCCCGCGACGGTGTCGCGGTCCTGCATGCGGCGACCGGAACCCTCGACGGGGACCTCGTCGCCACCGGCGGACGCGTCCTGAGCGTCGTCGCGACCGGGTCAGACTTCGCGCAGGCCCGCGACCGCGCGTACGCGGGGCTGCACGACATCACCCTGCCCGGCGGCCAGTTCCGCACTGACATCGCCACGAAGGTCGTCCGATGAGCACCGCACCCGTCGTCGAGGGCTGGCGTCACGTCTCGTCCGGCAAGGTCCGCGAACTCTACGTCCCGGCCGACACCGCCGACGTCGCCGGAGCCACCGAGCTGCTGCTGCTGGCCTCGGACCGGGTCAGCGCGTACGACTTCGCACTCGAACCGCCGATCCCCGGCAAGGGCGAACTGCTGACGCGGCTGTCCCGCTTCTGGTTCGGCCAGCTGCGCGACGTCCCGAACCACCTGCTCACGCCGAGCGGGACCACGACCCCGGTGCCCGCCGACGTCGAAGCCCGCTCCATGCACGTCATGCCCCTCCGGATGTTCCCGATCGAGTGCGTGGTCCGCGGGTACCTGGTGGGCAGCGGCTGGGCCGAGTACCAGGAGTCCGGCAGCGTCTGCGGTGTCGAACTGCCCGCCGGCCTGTCGAACGGGGACCGCCTGCCCGAACCGATCTACACCCCGGCGTACAAGGCGCCGCAGGGCGAGCACGACGAGAACATCTCCTTCGAGCGCACTGAGGAACTGGTCGGGCCGGCCGACGCCGCCGCCCTCCGGGACCTGTCGCTCGCGGTGTACTCCGACGCGGCGGCGATCGCCCTGCAGCGCGGGGTCGTCATCGCGGACACGAAGTTCGAGTTCGGCCGCGATGCCGACGGCCTCATCCGCATCGCGGACGAGGTCCTGACCAGCGACTCCAGCCGCTACTGGGACGCCGCCGCGTACGAGTCCGGCAACCGCACCGACTCCTTCGACAAGCAGATCGTGCGCGACTGGCTCAGCGCGCACTGGGACCGCACGGGCACGCCGCCGGTGCTGCCGGACGAGGTCGTCCAGCGGACGGCTGCGCGCTACCGGGAGCTGATCGAGCGCCTCGGGGCCTGACGGCCGCGGGGCCTCGGCACCGCGAGACATCGGGGCCGCGGGACCTCGGGGCCGCCTGCCCGGCGTCTGGCGCGGGTCAGGCGTCGCGGGAGACCACGACGACGGTCAGGTCGTCACCCGGGTCGTGCTCGATCGCGCGCCCACGGACGCCGGCCAGGAACGTGCCGAGGTCCGGCGACTTCCGGTAGAGCGCCCCGAGTCGGGACAGCGAGGCCAGGGTCGAGTCCCACAGTTCGAGTGCCCCGTCGCTGACCAGCAAGAGGGAGTCACCGGGTTCCAGGACGAGTTCCCCGACGGCACGGTCGATCCCGACGGGGTGCAGGCCGATCGGCAGGTCGACGGAGCGCAGGACGGTCTCGGTGCCGTCGGCGTGCAGGTGCAGCACGAGGCCGTGCCCGGCGTCGACGAAGTCGAGCCTGCCGGTGGTGGTGTCGAGTCGGCCGTGGAACAGCGTGGCGAACGCCTCGGCCGCGCTGAGGTCGGGCGACACCTGCTCCTCGAGCGCTGCGACCGCGGTCGCGGGGACCTCGTTGGTCCGGGCGAGCAGCGCCCCGCGCATGCCGGCGGCGAGGAGTCCGGCCGCCATGCCCTTGCCCATCACGTCCGCGACCGTCACGTCGACGGTGTCCCCGGCGACGCGCCACTCGTGGAAGTCACCGGACACGATGCCGTGCGGGATGGACGTGCCCCCGATGGTCCACCCGGGCAGGTCGACGGTCCGCGGCTGCAGGCCGGACAGCACGGTACGGAGCCGGTCGTCGTCCAGGCCGGTCGCGAGTTCCCGCTCCGCCCAGACGGCGAGTTCCTGCAGCAGGACGACGTCGTCGGCGGTGAGTGTCCGCGGCTCCGGGTCGATGAGGCAGAGGGTGCCGACCTTGGTGGCGTCGGCACCGACGTGCAGCGGCACCCCGGCGTAGAAGCGGACGTTCGGGTCGTCGTTCACCATCGGCAGGTCCGAGAACCGCAGGTCGTCGCGGGCGTCCGCCACGACGACGGGACCGTCCTGGTGCAGGGTCCGACCGCAGAAGGTGTCCTGGAGCGGCGTCGACCCGGGGAACACGGCGTCCGACTGCTGCGACTTGTGGAAGAGCAGGTCGTCGCCCGCCAGGTTGAGGAAGGACCCGGCGACGCCGAAGGCCTCTCGGGCGATCCGGGTGATGCGTTCGAAGCGCTCCTCGGGCCCGCCCTGCACGACGTCCAGGGCAGCCAGGAGGGCAGCACGACGAGCGGTCTCGGGAGCGAGGGCCTGATCCGCCTGCTGCTCCACGTGCTCGATGCTCATGCCTCCACGGTAACGCGGATACCGGACACCGCCCGCGTGCTGTTCCCAGAACGCATGCCCCCAGTGGACGGGCCACCCGGGCGTCCCGCGTAGCCTGGATCCGTGTTCCGCCGTGTCGCCCCCGCCCTCGCCCTGGTCTGTGGCGCGACCCTGGCCCTCACCGGCTGCGGCGCGGAGAACCCCACCGGGCAGGTGTCCGTCACGGTGTCGAAGAACGCCGCCGACCACCCGTACCAGGTGAAGGTGTTCCTGCCGAACGGCGAGCCCTCGTCGCACCAGCAGGTCTACCCGGGCGACACCGCGGACTTCGCGGGCGTGCCCCTCGGCGAGGTCACCGTCCGGGCGGGCGACCTCTGCCCGCAGCGCGCAGAGGTCCGAGCCGACCGGGTCGCGAAGGTGACGCTGACGACCGTCGGTTGCTGAGCCTCCCGTCCGGACGCCGGCGTCTCCGCCAGACGGCCCCCTCAACTGCTGAGACGCCGCCGAAGTGCTGAGACGCCGCCGGATCTGGCGGCGTCTCGCGCCTTCCGGGGCGTCTCGCCCCGCCGCTCGCGCCCCGACGGTCAGTGCGGGTCGGGGACCGCGTCCCACTCCGCGCCGTAGCGCGACAGCACCGACCACCGGTCCGCCGGCCAGGTGATGACGAAGGCGCGTCCGACCACGTCGTCCATCGGGACGTTGCCGTGGATCCGTGAGTCCGCCGAGTTGTAGCGGTTGTCGCCCATCACCCAGATCCGCCCCTCCGGCACTGTGATCGAGAAGTCCTCGCCCGACACCCGTTTCACGTCCTCCGGCAGCCGCACGTACGGCTCGTCGACGGCGTGCCCGTTCACGGACAGCCGGCCCTGTGCGTCACAGCACTCCACCCGGTCCCCCGGCAGGCCGATCACCCGCTTGATGAGGTCCTCACCCTGTCCCGGGCTGAGCCACGCGTTCGGGTCGCGGAAGACCACGACGTCACCGCGCTCCAGTGGCATCACCCCGGGCACGAGTTCGTTCACCAGCACCCGGTCGCCGACCAGGAGCGTGTTCTCCATCGACTCCGACGGGATGTAGAACGAGCGGACCAGGTACGCCTTCACCAGGAACGACGCGAGCAGGGCCGCCACCACGATGATCACCAGGTCGCGGAGGAACCGCCTGGTCGACCTGCGACGCTCGTCGGCTGCGCCTTCGATCGGTGTGTCACTGCTCAATGTGTCGCCACGACCTTCACGAGTGAGATCGCGAGCGCGACCGCGGCGAGCACGATCCCGCCCCACAGGCCCAGGAACGACGGCTGCTTGCCGCTGAACCGCTGGAGGAACACCCCGACCAGGCCGATGCGCGCGACCAGGATGACGACCGCCGCGATCTGCGCCCACTCCGCCGGCAGCCACCCGAGCCACGCGGCCGCGTAGAGCACGGCCGGGATCAGACCGGAGGTCGCGATCGGGTTCGCGTTCCGCGTGATGACGGCGACGGTCTCGCGACGGGCGTCCTCGTCACCGGTGGCGCCGATGGAATGCGCCACCAGGTGCGCGAGCACGTGCGCCAGGTACGTCAGGACCGCGGTCGCGAGCACCGTCAGGACCGCGGAGCCGTGCTGGATCTGCTCCGGCGAGACGGCGATCGCGACGGCGAGGACGGTGATGTTGCCGTAGATGTACGACGACATGCGGTCGCGGACGTGCTCGACCGGCAGGTCCTGGGGTCGCGGGCGGCGACCTCGGCGTTCAGGGGGCATCGGTCCATCTTGGCCCGTCCCGGCCCGGTCCGGCTGACGAGCAACCGGATGCGATGCCAAGGTGGTCAGGACCGCGCACCGCCGCACGGTCGGGATGGAGGCCCGCATGACGAACCGCAGACCACTCGCCCTGGTGACCGGGGTCGGCCGACGAGCCGGGATCGGAGCCGCGATCGCGACGCGTCTGGCCGCCGACGGGTGGGACCTCGCGATCAGCTGGTGGGGGCCGTACGACGAGCGGGTGCACGGGGGCGCCGACCCGGACGGCGTGGACGCGGTCGTCGCGGAGTGTGTGGCGACGGGAGCTGCCGTGACGCGCCTCCCGGTCGACCTGGCCGACCCGGAGCAGGCGGCCGCACTCGTCGGCCGCGCCGAGGCCGAAGCGGGCGTGCCGGTGACGGCCGTCGTGATGTCGCATTGCGAGTCGGTGGACTCGGACTTCGCGACGACCACCGTCGAGTCGTTCGACAAGCACCTGGCCGTGAACGTCCGCGCCCCGTTCCTCATCGTGCAGGCGTACGCGCGGCGACTCCGCGAGGGGGCCGACGCGCCGCTCGATCGGCGTCGGGTGATCGCGCTGACGAGTGACCACGTCGGGTTCAACCTGCCCTACGGCACGAGCAAGGGCGCGCTCGACCGGTTGATCGTGGGGGCTGCGATCGAGCTCGGGGACGTGCGGGTGAGTGCGAACACCATCAACCCGGGGCCGAACGACACGGGGTGGATGACGGACGAGATCCGGCAGGCCGCGGTCGACCAGACCCCGCTCGGACGGCCGTCGATGCCCACCGACACCGCGGCGCTCGTCGGGTTCCTGTGTGGGCCGGACGGCGGATGGGTGAACGGGCAGCTGCTCAAGACGGACGGTGGGTTCAGCGCGAAGTGACAGGCGCTGTGCCGGGGGCACCGACCCGGAGTCGTTGACGTGTCACCGAACGGGGCGCAGACTGGAGGGATGAACTCGCAGGACCTCCTCGCCGCGGACACCGGGATGGGCGCCGTGACGCTCCGGGTCGCCGACCTCGACGCCATGACGGCCTTCTACCGGGACGGCGTGCGGCTGACGGTGCTCGTGCAGGAGGGGGCGCGGGTCGTGCTCGGGCGGCCCGTACCGGGTGGCGGCAGTGTGCCAGCTGGCGGCGCGCTCGCCGTGCCGGTCGTCGTGCTCGAGCACGAGCCCGCACTCCGGCAGGCGAGTCCCGGGCAGGCCGGACTGTTCCACACGGCCGTGGTGTTCGACGACCGAGCGGACCTCGCCGCCGCCCTGTACTCCGTCGCCACGCGGTACCCGCAGTCGTTCACCGGCAGCGCCGACCACCTCGTCAGCAACGCCTTCTACTTCACGGACCCCGAGGGCAACGGCGTCGAGCTGTACTGGGACCGCGACCGCACCGAGTGGTCGTGGACGCACGGCTCGATCGACATGGACACCGTGTACATCGACCCGAACGCGTTCCTGCAGGAGCACCTCACCGCCGAGGCGCTCGAGCACGCCGACACCCGGCCCGGCCGCGTCGGCCACGTGCACCTGTCGGTCGGCGACGTGGCCTCGGCGAAGGCGTTCTACGTCGACACCCTCGGTTTCGCGACCACCGCGGCGATGGGCAGCCAGGCGCTGTTCGTCAGCGCCGGCGGGTACCACCACCACATGGCGATGAACACGTGGAACTCCCGAGGGGCGGGCCGGCGGCAGCAGGCGCTCGGACTCGGGCTCGTCCGGATCGAGGTCCCCGCCGCCGACGACCTGGGCGCACTGACCGCGCGGATGCGGGACGCCGGGGTGCAGACCGCGGACGACGGGCGGACGGTCGCGTTCGAGGACCCGTGGGCCAACCGCATCGAGGTGACCACAGCCGGGCGCGGGTGACGTGGCGGGCGTGCGCCGCGCCTCCCGGGCGTGCAGCCTTGCTGCGGCGAGCTGAGGTGACCTGCGGTGCGGTGCGGTGCCGCCGTCTGCGGGGTGCTCGCATCAGCGGGTGCGGAAGTAGCGGTGCAACGCTCGCTCCCGGATGAGGGGGACCGCGGCCGCGCCGCCCGCGACCGCACCGACGAGCCCGAGCCCGCAGAGGACCGCGCCACCCGCGACGATCGGCAGCCTGTCAGCGACCGGGAGGCCCCGCACCAGTACGACGGACACGGCGAGCGCCAGGGCGGTTCCGACCACACCCCACGCGAGGTGCTGGACCGCGATGCCGAGTGCCTGCGCTGCCGTGCTGACGCCGACGTGCCGGTCGGAGGCGATCGACAGGCGCCGACGGAGGATCGCCGCGCCCCCGACGACCAGTCCGAGTCCGAGTGCGGCTCCCTCGAGTACGCCCGGCGTCGGGAGCTCGCTCGGGGCGAACGCCGTTCCGGACCGCGGGTTGAGCTGGCCGAGGGTCGACCGCTCGCCCTCCTCGGAACCGGTCGCCGGCAGCAGCGTCCGCCGCACGCTCGCGAGGGCTGTCTCGTCCTCCGGCCAGATCGTCGCCCAGCAGGCGTCGAAGGGTGCGTCGTCGACAGCGGTCGGCGCCAGGACCGCGTACGCCAGGTCGGGGTCCCGGCCGTCGTCCGGGTACGAGTAGACGCCCGCGACGGGGACCGGCCCGTCCGGCGTCACGATCTGCTCGCCCGGATGGACGCCCAGCTCGTCGGCCACCTCGGGCGCGACGACGACACCCGGACCGCCGGTCGTCCCGGTGACGCTGAAGAGCGAGGTCGCCCCGCTCGTCACCTCGTAGGTCGGGATCGAGGTCCCCGGGAGCGCTGCGACCACCATGCCGTCGTCGAGCCGGCGGAGCGCCCCGGCCGCCAGGACGTCCGGCTCGTCCGCGAGCGCCGCGCACGCGCGACCGTCGATCCGTCCCGCCGCAGTGAACACCTGCGTCGCCGCCCCGGACACCACCCACTGGGCGGCAGCACGGACGTCCCCGGCGACGGTCTGGGTCCGGAGGCCGACGACACCGCCGATCAACACCGCGAGCACGACCGCGCACGCCACCGCGGAGCCCGCGCCGGTCGCCAGGTCGCGCCAGGCCTCGCGCAGTACCTCGGTCACGCGCATGGGGTGCCGGGTCCTCGCGGGGACGGTGCGAGGACTCACCGGAACGCACCGAGGTCCAGGACCTCGCCGCATGCAGACCGTGTGGCGTCGTCGTGCGTCGCGACGACGACGGTCGTGCCGGCGGCTGCGAGTTCGGCGATCACGCCGTTGACCTCTGCCGCGGTCGTCCGGTCGAGCTGGGCGGTCGGTTCGTCGACGAGCATCAGGGTCGGCGCCGCGGCCACACCCCGGGCGAGCATCAGCCGTTGCGCCTCGCCGCCGGACAGCTCACGGAAACGCGCTGTCGCTCGGGGCGCCAGGCCGAAGCGCTCGAGGATCGTCCGTGCCCGCTGCTCCGCTGCCCGCCGGCGCATCCCGTGAGCGAGCAGCGGCAGGGTCACGTGGTCGAGGGCCGTGCGCCGAGCAACACCGTGGGGGTTCTGGAACACCCAGAGCACGGCCGCGTCGTCGGGTAGCTCCACGCGTCCGGACGTCGGGGTGGTCATCCGCGCGAGGATCGCGAGCAGGGTCGACTTGCCGGAGCCGCTCGGGCCGATGAGCGCCGTCACCGTGCCGTCGTCGAAGGTCCGGTCGACGTCGTGGAACAGCCCGGTCCCGTTCGGCCACCGGTGCCCGACTCCGCGGAGGCTCACCGGCATGACCGACCGGTGTCCGGGACAACGCGGACGCGATCGAGCGGTGTCGGGACGGCCGTCGCGGGGCCGGCGGTCGCGGGTTCGGCGGTCGCGGGGTCGGCCGTCGTGGGGTCGGCGGTCGCGGGGTCGGCGGTCGCGGGGTCGGCGGTCCCGCCCGGGTCGACGCGGATGAACGACTGCCCGAGCTCCGAGCCGACCACCTCGACCCGGACCGGATCGCCGGGCACCGGCTGGACGCACGCATGGTGGTCCCGAACATCCCAGAGCGCATTCGGGGGCACGACGCGGACCTCGAGCGGCTCGGCGAGCACCCACGACGCCGGCAGCGTCGGCACGCCGTCCGCAGAAGCAACGGTGGCGGCGTACTCCGGCAGGGCACCGATCTGCGTCAGTGCGTCCGGGTCCGTCACCACACCGTTGTCGTCGACGGCCGTGCGCAACTGCCCGACGGCGATCTCGCGTGCGCCAGCCACGGCCTCCGACGGGAGCTGCTCGATCCGGGCACCCCGCAGCTCCGCGGGCAGTTCGACGAGTGTGCCGTCGGCTTCGACCGGCGCCCCGACCACGGCGGTGCACGTCCGGACCGTCGCCTCGGCCGCCGGGATCCAGGCGAACGCCGAGCGCTCGATCGTGTCGTCCGGTACCGCCGCCCGGGGGACGTCGTGGGACAGGAGGAACGACCTCGTCGCCCGGAGCGTCCCCGGTCCGACGATGCCGTCGACCGCGATCGTCGAGCCGAGTCGGGCGAGTTCCTGTTGGAGACCGCGGACGTCCTCTCCCCGGTCGTCGCGCGTGAGGTCCCGGAACAGCGGCGTCCTGCTCGCGAACGCGATGACCGGCACGTCGTCGACCCGGGCGATCTCCGTGCCGCTGCGAAGAACCCCGCCCGTCGAACACGACGAGGACGTGACGATGCCGGTCCGGCTCGTCACCACCGATCGGGGCGCACCGGTGTCGAGCGCGAGTTGCACCTGGTGCTCGTCGGAGTCCGTCCGCTCGGTGACCGCCACGGTCTGGACCGGAGACGCCGTCCGCAGTGCCGCGGGTGGGTCGGTCGGGAGCGCCACGACCGCACCGACCGCGGCGGCGGCCGCGACGAGCAGGCTGCCGAGGCCGATGAGTGAGCCGGACACGGCTGCGCTGCGTCGCCCGCTCATCCCTGCCGCCAGAGGCTGAGCGGGTCGAGCCGACACTGCACGGCAGCAGGGTCGTAGTCGTCGAACGAGAACATGCCGGTGTCGTTCTCCGACCGCCACTTCCGCTCGGTGTAGTCCTTCCCGACGAGCCCGGACTTCTGCAGACACGCGACGGTGATCTTCGCTTCGTCCTGCTTCTCCGGGTTCCGCCGAGTCGCCGTGTGGAGGTAGGTGATGCTGTGGTCCCACTTGTCCAGGCAAGCGAGCCGCGTCTTCTCGAGCGCGGCGTCCACGCTCTTGGTGAGCTCACTTCCGTTCGAGGCGGTCACCTCGTACGTGTCTTCCTCGGACCACTCGAGGTCGAATCCGCCGTCACGCATGCAGATCTGCATGCGGCGATGTGAGTCGCTGAGCTCTGCGGCGGTGACCACACCGTCCGCGAGCACCGTCCGCTCGTAGGGAGAACCCTCTTGTCGTGCCTGCGCGAACTCCGCGATCCACGGACCCTCCGGCCCTGTCGCGGGGACATCGTCACGGTCGTCGGTTCGACCGGAGGCACAGCCAGCAAGAGCACCTGCGGCGACGATCACGGTGAGCAAACGAACCAATGTCGACAGCGAAGACAAGCCATGCGCCGATCAGGCTCGGACCATCCCGTACTGCGTGACGTTGGCGTAACAGAGCTTCTCGAACGACCAGGAATTGGCGCCGACGGCGTCGCCGAACTTCTTCTTGCTGTTGTTGATGATGTTGAAGTGCGCAGCTCTCCCACACCCGGTGTAGTTCTTGCCCTTGGTCTGAGTGATCTGACCCCAGCACGCCGCAGCTGTCGCCTCCGTTGCCGATGCTGCGTCGAGCGCGATGCCTCCGCTGACGACGATGCCGACGAGTGCGGTGCTGATGAGCAACTTCTTCATGATGATTCTTCCTCCCGGTCCGACAAGCCTCGTGGCGTGCCGTGCAATCTGAAATACTCAACGTAGAGTACTGCGGCTCAAGGGGGCAACCCCTTTCACTGCGCCGCCCGCTCACCCCTCCTGCAACAGGCCGAGCGGGTCGAGCCGACACTGCGTCGCCTCCGGTGACCACTCCACGAAGGAGTAGTCGTCGTCCTCGCGCTCGGTCCGCCAGCGCTGCTCGGTGTAGTCCCGGCCGACGACTCCTGCGCGTCGCAGACACGCCACCTGGAGCGCAGCCTCATCCCGGTGCTCCGGGTTCCGTCGGATCGCGTCGAACAGCCTCGAGATGTCGTGGTCGAACCTCCGCGAGCAGCCCCGCAGGTACGACATCACCTGTTCGATGCCCTCCCTCTGACCGTGCAACGGATCGATGTCCGCCGCGCCGTCGCGGTGTTCCTCATACCGGTATCCGTGCTCCCGCATGCACACCTTCGTCCGCGCTCGGGCGTCTGCGCGTTCATCGGCTGTGATCACACCGTCGGCGAGCATGCCGATCTGGTACGGGCTCACCGCAGCATCAGCGAACTCCTCCGCCCACGGCCCTGCGGCCGCGAACCTCGAGGGATCCATCCGCCCCGGAGTCGGCTCGCCGCGGTCCAGAGGAGCCTGAGCACAGCCGCTCAGAATCAGGGCGCACATCGCCACCAGGGCGCACGACCGCGGCGTCACGGTTCCCGCCAGAGCCCGAGCGGATCGAGCTGGCACTGCTGCGCACGCTTGTCGTACTCGTCGAACGAGAAGACTCCGGTGTCGCCCTCGGCTCGCCACTTCCGCTCGGTGTAGTCCTTCCCGACCAGGCCGACTCTTCGCAGACACGCAACGGCGATCTCTGCCTCGTCCTGCTTCTCCGGGTTCCGACGAGTCTCCTCGAAGAGCATCGTCACGTGTTCGTCGTACCGCTCCTCGCACGCGCGGAGGACCGGATCCGACCGCTTGAAGAAGTCATCCGGGTACTTGCCGTCACGGGACGAGAGCTCGAAGCCGCCGTCCGGGTCGTACTCGATGTCCAGGCCGGACTCGCGCAGGCACTGCCGAACGTGGTGATGCGCGTCCTCGAGCTCCGCCGCCGTGACCTCGCCGTCACTGAGGATCGCCGCTTCGTACGGCGAGACCCCCTGCCGGAGTGCTTCGCGGAACTCGTCCGCCCACGGCCCACCAGCAGTCAGCGAGGCAACGGCGGAAGCAGTGGTCACGCGCGGATCCTCGGTCCGGGCACAACCCGGGAGGCCGAGCGAGACCACGGCCGCGCACGCGATGGCCGTCGCAACGCGGCCGTGCTCTCGACGTCGCATCTACCTGGCCGTCATCCCGTAGGAGACGACGTTCACCCAGCAGGCGTTCTGGGTGGAGTACCTGCCCCGCGTCACCCACGCTCCGTACTTCGACTTCGCGTTCTTGATCGCGTCCCAGTGACGCGCAGACGAGCAGGTGTTGTTCTTGCCCTTCCAGATGCTGACCGAGCCGTAGCAGGCCGCCGCCTCTGCCCGGGGTGCGGTCGCGGCGTCGAGCGCCAGGGTGCCGCTGAGGAGCGTGCCGACGACTGCTGCGCCGAGGACCAACTTCGTGATCATCCGAGTTCCTTCCCTCGCCACGAGCTCTCTCGTGGACGGCGCCACGGTAGGACTACCCGACTCCGGAATGCCAGTTGTCGGTATCCGGAATACCGACTTCGTCGGCACGCTCGGCGGTTCCCGGGCAGGATGGTCGGATGAGCGAAGACATCCGGTGGGAGGTGGTCGAGGAGAGCGCACTGACGCTCACCGACCACGAGGCGATCGCGGCGATGCTGGCGCAGGCCTTCCCGAGCTGGTCGCACTGGTACGTCGGCGGTCGGAGCTGGGCCGGCATGCAGCCCGAGCGTCGGGTGCTCGGGCGCGACCAGGACGGCGTCGTCCTGGCGCACGTCGGCGTCCGGCGCATGTTCGTCACGGTCGGTGGTGAGGACGTCCTGGTCGGCGACACCGGCCTGGTCGGTGTCTCACCACGCCTGCAGGGCTCCGGGGTGGGTCGCGAGCTGATGGAGCGCGCGCACGACGTGCTCGACGGGCTCCGCGTGCCGTACGGCTTCCTCGGTGCCGGCGAGGACCGGATCCCCTTCTACGCCCACATGGGCTGGCACGAGTTCCCCGAGGCGGTGGGCACCTTCAGCGCCTTCACCGCGGACGGTGCCGGGGTCGTGGAGACCGAGCAGGGCGGCTGGATGGTCCGTCCGGTGACTGCCCGCCTCGAGGACTGGCCGGAGGGTCCGATCCTCCTCAACGGCCAGCAGGTCTGAACCACCCGACCTGACGCACCCGACCGCGGTCGCCGAGCGGTCAGGAACGGTCGCACCGGGCCTCCCGGAACAACGATTCCTGACCACTCGGCGGAACTGAGCGGGGCGTCTCGACCGGTCGGCGCGCCGCGCACGGGCAGCAGGCGAGCCGCCGAACACAGACGGGAGGCCCGGTGCGAGTTCGACTCGCACCGCGCCTCCCGTCTGTGTCCTGGCTGCTACGCCTCGACGGCGACCTTCTCCGGGTCCTCGTTCGAGCCGGGCGCGCTCGGCACCACGGCTGCGCGCACGCGCGCACCGAGATCGGGGTCGACGCTCGTCCAGTAGGCGAACACCCGCTCACGGAGGTCGTCACGCGTCACCTTGGAGACGTGCCCCGCGATGTTGCCGACGAGACGCGCACGTGCGGCGTCGTCGAGGACCTCACGGTAGAGCGTGCCCGCCTGGCCGAAGTCGTCGTCCTCGGGGTGCAGGGTCGCCGCGGAACGCTGTAGCGCTCCGTCGGACTCCCAGCCCGGGGCGTCGTCGGTCGCGTTCGGGTCGGCGTGGGCACCGCCGAGCGAGTTCGGTGCGTACACCGGGACTTCGGACTTCTGGAAGTCGAAGCGCATGGCGCCGTCCTTCGAGTACGAGTGCACCTCGTTCTTCGGGGCGTTGACGGGCAGCTGCGCGTGGTTCGTGCCGACGCGGTAGCGGTGGGCATCCGCGTAGCTGAAGATGCGCGCGAGGAGCATCTTGTCGGGGCTCGCCGCGATGCCGGGCACGAAGTTCGAGGGGGCGAAGGTCGCCTGCTCGATCTGTGCGAAGTAGTTCTCCGGGTTGCGGTTGAGCTCCATCGTGCCGACCTCGATGAGCGGGTAGTCCGCGTGCGGCCACACCTTCGTCAGGTCGAACGGGTTGAAGCGGTAGCTCGCGGCGTCCTCGTACGGCATGACCTGCACCTTGAGGGTCCAGCGCGGGTTGTCCCCACGCTCGATGGCCTCGTACAGGTCGCGGATGTGGAAGTCCGCGTCCTCGCCGGCGATGCGGTCGGCGTCCTCCTGCGTCAGGGTCGCGTGGCCCTGCTCGGTCAGGAAGTGGTACTTCACCCAGAAGCGCTCGCCCTCGGCGTTGATCCACTGGTAGGTGTGCGACCCGAAGCCGTCCATGTGGCGCCACGACGACGGCAGGCCGCGGTCACCCATGAGCCACGTGACCTGGTGGGCCGACTCAGGCGAGAGGGTCCAGAAGTCCCACTGCATGTCGTGGTTCCGGAGGTGGCTGCCCGGCAGGCGCTTCTGCGAGCGGATGAAGTCGGGGAACTTGATGCCGTCGCGGATGAAGAACACGGGGGTGTTGTTGCCGACGAGGTCGTAGTTGCCCTCGCTCGTGTAGAACTTCAGCGCGAAGCCGCGGGGGTCACGCCAGGTGTCGGGCGAGCCCTGCTCACCGGCGACGCTCGAGAAGCGGGCGAGCATCTCGGTCGTCTGGCCGGGCTGGAGGAACGCGGCCCGCGTGTACTGCGAGACGTCGTTGGTGACGGTGAAGGTACCGAACGCCCCGCCGCCCTTGGCGTGCACGACGCGCTCCGGGACGCGCTCCCGGTTGAACTGGGCGAGCTTCTCGACCAGGTAATGGTCGTGCAGCGCGATGGGGCCGTCGGCCCCCACTCCCATGGAGTGCTGATCGCTGGAGACCGGGGCCCCGCTGTTGGTCGTGGTGGTGGGCGTGTTCTGGTCGGACACGGTTCCTCCTCAGGTGGAACGTAGGTTCGGTCAGGATGGCTCGGGTCGGTTCGCAGCGACGGCGTCGGTCTCGACACCGCTCTGCTCGGCTGCCGCACACTGCGCGCAGATGCCCCAGTAGGTGACCTCTGCGGTGGTGACGGCGAAGCCGTGGGTCTCGGACGGCGTCAGGCACGGCGCGTGGCCGACCGCGCAGTCCACGTCACCGATCGCGCCGCACATGGTGCAGACGATGTGGTGGTGGTTGTCGCCGGTCCGCCGTTCGTAGCGGGCGGGGCTGCCGGCCGGCTCGATGCGACGGACGAGTCCGGCGCCGGTCAGTGCGGCGAGGACGCCGTAGACCGCCTGGTGACTGGTCGTCGGGAGTTCGGCGGCGAGCGCCGTGACCAGGTCGTCAGCGGTGGTGTGCGGGTGCGTCTCGATCGCCCGGAGGGCGGCGAGGCGCGGCGCGGTGACGCGGAGGCCGGCTCCACGGAGGAGTTCGGTGTCGTCGACCATGCGGAGCCCTTCTCTTGCAGGATTCAAGACAACGCTTACTGTACACGGCGGGAGCGGTCCACCGGGCGACACATGCCCCTCCCGGAATGCAATGTGTCACGATCCTGTCGCGATCGGCTGGACCCGACCTGGGAGGGGTGGAACGACCGGTAGCGTCCAGCCATGTCCATGCAGCAGGCCGACGCGTCGGCGAACACCGCTCAGGACGCCCGGGGGACCATCGCGCAGCGAGACCTGGTCGTCGACCTCATCCGGACGGCCTGTGTCGTCCTGGTCGTCATCGTGCACGTCACGATGGTCGGCGTCGGCTCCGACTCCTCGGGCCTCCGGGTGACGAGCCCGCTGCAGGAACTGCCCTGGTACGTGGCGGCGACCTGGATCGGCCAGGTCATGCCCCTCTTCTTCGTCGTCGGCGGCTTCGCGAGCGCCGTCGGCTGGCGCAGCACCGTTGCCCGGGGTGGCGGCGCCCGGGACTGGGTCGCGACCCGGCTCGTGCGGCTCTACCGTCCGGCGGTGCCGCTGTTCGCGGTGCTCGCGGTCGGGCTCGGCATCGCGACCGTCCTCGGCACGCCCGCGGACCTGCTGAGTGAGTTGGCGTTCGGGATCGGGTCGCCGCTCTGGTTCCTCGCCGCGTACGGCATCACGCAGTGCTGCGTGCCGCTGATGGCTCGGCTGCATGCCACCGCCCCGTGGCGCACGCTGGCGGTCCTGCTCCTGCTGGCCACGGTGGTCGACGCGGTCCGGCTCGCCAGCGGAGTCGCCGAGATCGGCCTGCTCAACCTCGGCCCGGTGTGGCTCTTCGCCCAGCAGCTCGGGTTCCTCTGGGCGGACGGCTGGTTCGCCCGGCGCTCGAAGCTCCTTCTGGCGGGTGTCGCGGTCGCCGCCTACGCGGTCCTCGTGCCGATCACCTCGGTCGGGCTCTGGTCTCCGGACATGCTGCAGGACCTCAACCCGCCGATGCTGCCGCTGGCCCTGCTCGCCGTCGGTCAGGCCTGCCTGGTGCAGCTCGTGCACGCTCCCCTGACGCGGCTGATGCACAGCCGACCCGCACAGGCCGTCGTGTTCCTGCTCGGCCGCGACGGCATGACGATCTACCTGTGGCACCTGCCGCTCTTCATCCTGCTCAACGGCGTCGGGCTGCTCGTCGGGCTGCCGTTCCCGGACCCGGGTTCGCGCACCTGGTGGGCCACGCGGGTGATCGCGGTGGTCGTCCTGCTCGCCGCCACTCTCGGCATCGCCCGGGCCGTGCGGCGCTTCGACCGTCCACTCCCCCGCCTCGTGCCCGGCGCCGACCGCCCCGCCTGGCCGGTCCTCGCGGTCGCGGCACTCTGCACGATCGGCCCGGCGTTCGCCGTCATGCAGCTGCACCTCTCGTTCCCACTCGCGCTCCTCGGCGCGGTCGCGATCCCGGTCGGGACGTGGCTGCTGAGCAAGACCGTCGCGGCGCGAGGCGTGCGGACCATGTAGGGATCCTCATCTGGCGGAGCCGGGTCGGGCCTCCCGGCCGGAGGAAGATGACTCCCGCAGCGCGACCACCGGGAGGCACACCACGCCGTCACCCTCCGAGTTCTGGAACACCTGGCACGTCGACCCCCTGGCGGTGGTGCTCCTCGTCGTCGCCGCCGTCGCGTACGGCGCCGGACTCGTCGTGGCCCGGCGACGGGGCGTCCGTTGGCCCTGGTGGCGGACCCTGGCGTTCGTCGCCGCGCTGGCCCTGTTCGCGGTCGTGCAGTTCGGGATCGTCGGCGAGTACGACCGGCAGCTGCGGTGGGCCTTCGTCCTGCGGATCGCCGTCCTCTTCTTCGCGGTCCCCACGTTCGCCGCGCTGTCCGGCCCATTCGCGTTGCTGCGGACGGGAGGCCCGACCCGCCTCGCCGAGACCGCCGACGCCGTCCTGCGCTCACGTCCGGCGCGGCTCCTCGGCAACGCGATCGTCTCGCCACTGGTGGCCCTCGCGCTGTTCTGCGTGATGCTCACTCCGCTGGCGGCCGTGCTCCGCCAGTCCCTGGTCAGCAGCGAGGGGATCACCGTCCTCGTACCCGTCCTCGGCTTCGGGTTGCTCGCGCCGCTGTCCGAGGTCGGGGTGCTCCGCTCCTCCGCCTTCGCCACCGCAGAGTTCCTGCTGGCGTTCGTGGAGCTCGTGCTCGACGCGGTGCCGGCGGTCGTGATGCGGGTCAGCGACCACGTGCTGGACGGAGCCGGGAGCGTGGCGTTGCACGTGCCCTGGGCGCCGTCGCCGCTGCGGGACCAGCACCTGGCGGGCGACCTGCTGTGGTTCATCGCCGAGGTGGCGGACGTCCCCGTGCTCATCGCCCTCTTCATCCGGTGGCAACGCTCCGACCGCCGCGAGGCCCGCGAGGTCGACGACTTGACGGACGAGCAGATGGACGCGCTGACACGGGAGCACCTGCAGCGACGGTCCTGAGGGCGCGCGGCTCGCGGCCGGGCCTGAGGGGCGCGGGGCGCGGGTCTGGTCGGGTCGGCGGGTCGGGTCGGCGGGAGGTCGGGTCGGGTCGGTTGGGTCGGCGAGGTTCGGCCGCCTGGCGCGAGCGGGCGGAACACCAGGGTCTGAGCGCTCCGAGCCGCGCAGATCTGACCGTTCGATCCGCGCCGGGCGTCCGCTGCGCGCGAGCGGGCGGAATCCCCCGGCCCGACGACCGCGCGGAGCGCGGATCCGCCCGCTCGCCGAAGCGCGCCCGCTCGGCTGCCGCCCCCGCCGGCGAGCGGGCGGAACACCAGCGCCCTGCGCGGTCCGGAGACGCGCTTCCGCCCACTCACCGACGTGCGTCCGTCCCGCCGCCGCCCCGACCCGCGAGCGGGCGGAATGCCTCGGCCCCGCCCGGTCCGGAGACGCGCTTCCGCCCGCTCACCGACGTCCGCCCGTCCCGTCGCCGCCCCGACCCGCGAGCGGGCGGAATCTCCGAGTGTCGCGAGCACAAGTGCGCGGAACCGCCCGCTCGACGCGGGGCGGGCCTCTCGGCTGACCGGGAAGTGCGCGCGACGCGGCGAACGGGCGGAATCCTCCGGCGCGGGCGACCCGGGAGGCGCGTTTCCGCCCGCTCGCCGCCCTGCGCCCGCCTCGGCGCCGGCTCACGGGCCGCGCACCCCGCGAGCGGGCGGAAGACCCTGGTGCGGCGGACGCCAGCGGTGCACTTCCGCCCGCTCGGCGACCACGCTGGCCGACCGACCGGGACACCCGGAAACGAAGGAGCCCCGGCCCCTCGTGGGAGGGACCGGGGCTCCGGTGGTGCGGGACGCCGGGCTACGCCCCGACGTGCTTGCCCGGGTGCTGCCCGGCGGCGAGCTCGTCAGCGGCGGTCGCGGGTGCGGCGGCCGAGGCGTGGGCACCGACGTGCTCCCGCTCGCCGCCGGCCTGCGCCGCGCCGGGCTGCGCCGCGTCGGCGGACCCGTCGGGCTGCGTGGCGACCGAGCCGGTCTGCTTCCAGGCGACGGTCTGCTTCGGCTTCGCCAGGAACAGGGCCGCGACGATCGCCGCGATGAGCACGACGGCCGGCAGGACGAGCGACTGCCCCATGGCTCGCGAGAACGGCTCGAGCAGGAACCCGGGCAGCGACCCGGTCTGCGCGACACCAGCGCCGGAACCACCGGACTGCTGCGGGAACTCGGCGGTGATCCGGGCCTCCATCAGGGCGGCGATGCCGGCGGAACCGAGCACGGCACCGATCTGACGGGTGGTGTTGTAGACGCCCGAGCCGGCACCGGCCAGACGCGGCGGCAGGTTGCGCGTGGCGGAGACCGACAGCGGTCCCCACATGCAGGCGTTGGCCAGGCCGAGCAGCGCGCTCGGCAGGAGCACCCAGCCCCAGTCGGCGTTCGCGGCGATCAACGCGCCGAACCAGAACAGCCCGCCGGAGAAGCAGGCGAGCCCGAAGGACGCCACCCAGCGCGGGTTCCAGACGTTGAGCTTCTTGCCGACGACCGGCGCGAGGCCGGCCGAGATGACCGCCTGCGGCACGAGGAGCAGCGCCGCCTGCGTCGGCGAGAAGCGCAGGACGTCCTGCGCCCACAGCATGATCGGCAGCGCGAAGGACGAAATCGCGACGCCGACCGCGGTGATCGCGATGTTCGCCAGGGTGAAGTTGCGGTCCTTGAACAGGCCGAGCGGCAACAGCGGCTCGCCCTTCTGCACGCCCTGCCAGACGACGAACGCGGCGAGCACGACGATGCCGGCGATGATCAGCGACCAGACCGAGATCGGGCCGGTGATGGTGCCCCAGTCGTAGGTCTCGCCCTCCTGGATGCCGAAGACGAGCAGGAACAGCCCGACTGCGGACAGCACGATGCCCAGGTAGTCGAAGCGGTGTCCGTGGCGCTCGAAGGACGGGACGAACTTCTGTGCGAGGACGAACGCGACGATGCCGACGGGGACGTTGACGAAGAAGATCCACTCCCAGCCGAAGCCGTCGACGAGCAGCCCGCCGACGATCGGGCCGACGAGCGAGGCCACACCGGCGACCGCACCCCAGAGGCCCATGGCTGCGCCACGGTTCTGCGGCGGGAAGATGCGGGTGATGACGGACATCGTCTGCGGGGTCATCATCGCGGCGCCGAGGCCCTGCACCACGCGGGCGAGGATCAGCATCTCGATCGAGCCGGCGAGACCGCACCAGAGGCTGGCGAGCGTGAATACGACGAGCCCGACCTGGTAGAGCACCTTCGGCCCGAAGCGGTCACCGAGACGGCCGGTGATGAGCAGCGGCACGGCGTACGCCAGCAGGTAGGCGCTGGTCACCCAGATGACGGCGTTGATGTCGGCGTCGAGCGCCTTCGCGATGGTCGGCGTCGCGACCGAGACGATCGTCGAGTCGACGAGGATCATGAAGAAGCCGACGACGAGCGCCCAGAGCGCTGGCCACGGCTTCTTGCCGTGCTCCAGGTCGGCGGCGGTTGATGCGGATGTCATCGAGTGGTGTCCTTGCTGTTCTGTGTGGGTTCTGCGGGGACGGCCGGACCGTCCCAGGGGATGTCGCCGCGCTCCACGCGGTCAGCGATGGCGGTGAGCCACTCGAGTTGCGCGGTGAGCATCGCACGGACGTACGACACGTCGAGCCAGTAGCGCTCGGCGAGGCCCTTGGCCTGGAGGCCCGTGGCGGTCTCGTCGTACCCGTCGCGTCGGGCGTCCAGCGCGTGGATGCGAGCGCGGAGCGCACTGACCACGTCCTCGACGGGCAGGTTGTCCATGTGGGACACCGCCAGTCCGAACTGCGGGTACTCGTCGGCCGGTTCGGCGACCATGCGTCGGAGGCCCTCCTCGAGCGCCGCGCGCCCGGCGTCGGTGATCGAGTAGGTGGTCCGTTCGGGCCGGTTGCCCGCGCGGTCGGTGCCGACGACCTCGGCGTACCCGAGGTCCGCGAGGCGGCCGACCTGGTGGTACAGCGTCCCGGGACGCACCTTGACGTTCCGGTCCTCGCGACGCTGCAGCATCGTCTGGAACATCTCGTAGGGGTGCATCGGTGCCTCGGCGAGCAGGCCGAGTGCCGCGAACGCCAGTGGCGTCAGGTCGGTCACGTGGTCTCCGGTGTTCGAGAGCGGGGGTGTTCGAGAGCGACGGGTGTTCGATCCCGATTGTTCGACATCGAATAGTACGTCTCCGATCGTCCGTCCACAACCGCTCCGGCTGCCCCCGCGGGCCACCTAGACTGGTGACATCCCCACCCGACCCCTGTGCTGGAGTGAACACGTGCCAACGATCGTCGTCGAGGTCATGCCGAAGGCCGAGATCCTCGACCCCCAGGGCAAGGCGGTGGGCAACGCCCTCGCCCGCCTCGGCAAGAACGACCTGACCAACGTCCGCATCGGCAAGCGATTCGAGGTGTCGGTCGACGGCCCCGTCGACGACGCGAAGCTCGCCGAAGTCCGTGAGATCGCGGTCGACGTCTTCTCGAACGCAGTCATCGAGGACGTCGTCTCCGTGAGTGTCGTCGAGTGACCGCGATGCGCATCGGGGTCATCACCTTCCCCGGCTCGCTCGACGACCGCGACGCCCAGCGCGCAGTGCGCCTCGCCGGAGCCGAGCCGGTCGCGCTCTGGCACGGTGACCACGACCTCCAGGGTGTCGACGCGATCGTCCTGCCGGGCGGGTTCTCGTACGGCGACTACCTCCGTGCGGGCGCGATCGCGGCGAAGGCCCCGATCATGGCCGAGGTCATCGACGTCGCCGGCAAGGGCATGCCCGTGCTCGGCATCTGCAACGGCTTCCAGATGCTCGCCGAGGCCCGACTGGTCCCCGGTGCGCACACCCGGAACGCCCACCAGCAGTTCATCCGCCGCGACCAGGTGCTCCGCGTCGAGAACGCCGACACCGCCTGGACCTCCGGGTTCGACGCGCAGCAGGAGATCACCATCCCGCTGAAGAACGCCGACGGCCGGTTCGTCGCCGACGCGGACGAGATCAAACGCATCGAGGACAACGGCCAGGTCGTGTTCCGCTACGTCGGCGTCAACCCGAACGGGTCGATCGACGACATCGCCGGTGTCTCGAACGAGCGCGGCAACGTCGTCGGCCTGATGCCGCACCCCGAGCACGCGACGGAGCCCGGGTTCGGCCCGGACACCCGCGCGGCCATGGCCTCCGGCACGGACGGCCTGACCTTCTTCACCTCCGTGATCGAGCGCGCGCTCGTCAAGTGACCGCGACTCCAGCGCCCGCGACTCCAGTGACAGGGAACGACAACACCGTGACCACGCCCGTCCGCCCGAAGCCCGACACCGTCCAGGACGCCGCCGAGACGCCCGACAAGGAACAGCCCTACGCGGCACTCGGGCTGAAGGCCGACGAGTACGCGAAGATCCGCGAGATCCTCGGTCGCCGCCCCACCTCGGGCGAGCTCGCCATGTACTCCGTCATGTGGTCCGAGCACTGCTCCTACAAGTCGAGCAAGAACTACCTCCGGCAGTTCGGCAAGAAGGTCACGCCGGAGATGACCAAGAACCTGATGGTCGGCATGGGCGAGAACGCCGGTGTCGTCGACGTCGGTGACGGCTGGGCGGTGACCTTCAAGGTCGAGTCGCACAACCACCCCTCCTACGTCGAGCCGTACCAGGGCGCGGCCACGGGTGTCGGCGGCATCGTGCGCGACATCATCTCGATGGGTGCCCGTCCGGTCGCGGTGATGGACCAGCTCCGCTTCGGCGCGATCGACCACGAGGACACCGCACGCGTGGTGCACGGGGTCGTCGGCGGCATCTCGTTCTACGGCAACTGCCTTGGCCTGCCGAACATCGGCGGCGAGACCTACTTCGACCCGGTGTACCAGGGCAACCCGCTGGTCAACGCCCTGGCGGTCGGTGTGCTGCGGCACGAGGACCTGCACCTGGCGAACGCGTCCGGCGCGGGCAACAAGGTCGTGCTCTTCGGTGCCCGCACCGGTGGCGACGGCATCGGCGGCGCATCGATCCTGGCGTCCGACACCTTCACCGAGGGCGGCCCGACCAAGCGTCCGGCGGTCCAGGTGGGCGACCCGTTCGCCGAGAAGGTCCTCATCGAGTGCTGCCTCGAGCTCTTCCAGAAGGAGCTCGTCGAGGGCATCCAGGACCTCGGCGCCGCGGGCATCTCCTGCGCGACGAGCGAGCTCGCGAGCAACGGTGACGGCGGGATGCACATCTCCCTCGACGACGTCCTGCTGCGCGACCCGTCGCTCACGGCAGAGGAGATCCTCATGTCGGAGAGTCAGGAGCGGATGATGGCGGTCGTCCGCCCCGACAAGCTCGACGCCTTCCTCGAGGTCGTCGGCAAGTGGGAGGTCGAGACCAGCGTGCTGGGCGAGGTCACCGGCACCGGTCGTCTCGTCATCGACTGGCAGGGCCAGGAGATCGTCAACGTCGACCCGCGCACGGTCGCGGTCGACGGCCCGGTGTACGACCGTCCGGTCAAGTACCCGACCTGGATCGACGCGCTCCAGGCCGACGGCGCCGAGTCGCTCGACCGTCCAGAGACCGGCCCCGCCCTCAAGGCGCAGTTCCTGCAGCTGCTCGGGTCGCCGAACCTCTCCGACAAGCGCTGGGTCACGAACCAGTACGACACGTACGTCCTCGGCAACACCGCGCTGTCCTTCCCCGACGACGGCGGCATGATCCGCGTCGACGAGGAGACCGGCCTCGGTGTCGCGATCGCCACGGACGCCAACGGCCGCTACTGCCAGCTCGACCCGAAGCAGGGCGCCCGCCTGGCGCTGGCCGAGGCGTACCGGAACGTCGCCGTCACCGGCGCCGTCCCCGCGGCGGTCACCGACTGCCTGAACTTCGGCTCGCCGGAGAACCCCGAGGTCATGTGGCAGTTCTCCGAGGCCGTCGAGGGCCTGGCGGACGGCTGCATGGAGCTCGGCATCCCGGTGACCGGCGGCAACGTCTCGTTCTACAACCAGACCGGTGACACCCCGATCCACCCGACGCCCGTCGTCGGTGTGCTCGGCGTGATCGACGACGTCGCCAAGCGCATCCCCTCGGGGTGGCAGGACGACGGCCACAACATCTACCTGCTCGGCACCACGAGCCTCGAGCTCGACGGTTCGGCCTGGGCCGGCACCGTGCACGACCACCTCGGTGGACGTCCGCCGCGGGTCGACCTGGCGCGCGAGAAGGCCCTGGCGGAGCTCATCGCCGCCGCGGCCGACGAGCAGCTGCTGACGAGCGCACACGACCTGGCGGACGGCGGCCTCGGCCAGACCCTCGCCGAGTCGGTGCTCCGCTTCGGCCTCGGTGCCCGTGTCGTGCTGGACGAGCTCGAGTCCCGCGACGGCGTCGACACCGCGACCGCGCTGTTCTCCGAGTCGACCGGCCGCGTCATCGTGACCGTCCGACGCGAGGACGACGTCCGCTTCCAGGGCCTCTGCACGGGCCGGGGCTACCCGGTGCTGCGCATCGGTGTGACCGACGCCGCGTCGGGCTCGCTCGAGGTCCAGGGTGCGTTCGAGGCGACGATCGACGAGCTCCGTGGCGCCCACGGCGCGACCCTGCCGACGCACTTCGGTGCCGTCATCCAGGAGAACGTCACCGAGGGCTACGTCGGTCGCGGGCCGCTCGACGACCACGGGTCCTTCTCGCCGCGCACGGACTCCTGACCCGGTGCCGATCGTCACGCTGCCCTTCCAGGAACTGGTCGACGGCTTCGGCCCGGTCCCGGACGGCATCGAGTTGGACGTCTGGGACGTCGAGGCTCCGCACGAACGGGCCGACGAGGTCGCCATCGCCTTCCTGCCGTTCTACTTCGGCGGACGGCACCGGTGGCAGTTCGTGCACGACCTGCCGAACCTCGAGCTGCTGCAGCTGCCGAGCGCCGGGTACGAGTGGGCGACCCCGCACGTGCCCGGTCATGCTCATCTGGCGAACGGCCGAGGGATCCACGACGACGAGACGGCCGAGCTCGCCGTCGGGTTGGCGCTGACCTCGCTCCGTGAGATCGCCGCGTTCCAGTTCGACCGCGCCGAGCAGCGGTGGGACTCGAGGGAGACCCGTTCGCTCGCCGATCGCCGCGTCACCGTCGTCGGCTACGGCGCCATCGGGTCCGCGATCGCGACCCGGTTCGAGGCGTTCCGCACCCGGGTCACCGTCGTCGCCCGGACCGCGCGGCAGCAGGACGGCCGGCAGGTGCACGCCTTCGGCGAGCTGCCGGAGCTCGCGCGCACCACGGACGTGCTCGTGCTCATCGCGCCGCTCACCGACGAAACCGAGGGGCTGGTGGACGCGCACCTCCTCGCGGCGCTGCCCGACGGCGCCCTCGTGGTGAACGTCGCGCGTGGCAAGGTCGTCGACACCGACGCACTGGTCGCGGAACTCCGCTCGGGCCGGATCTCGGCGGCGCTCGACGTCACCGACCCCGAACCCCTGCCTGCCGACCACGCCCTCTGGACGACGCCGAACACCGTGCTCACGCCGCACGTCGGCGGCAACACGGACCTCAGCGTCCCGCGGTCGCTCGACCTGATCCGACGCCAGGTCGCGGCGCTGGCCGAGGGACGGCCGTTCGAGAACGTCATCGACCTGCCGGTCCCCCAGGGCTGACGGCCCCAGGGCTGACAGCTGCAGGGCTCACAGCTGCAGCGCTGACAGCCGCAGCGCCCCCAGCCCCCGGCCGCGCTACCCCAACGGGATGACGCACGTCGGGCTGCCGACGGCGATCTGCCCGACGGCCTCCCCCGGCACGCCGTCGTCCCCGACCGGCAGCACCGCCACCGCGTCCGAGTTCTGGTTCGCGACGAGCAGGTACCCGGGAACCCGGGCGAAGTGGCGGGGCCAGGCTCCCCCGGCCGACGCTGCCCCGACGATCCGGAGCCCGTCGTCGGCCGTGTCGAGCACCACGATCTGGTCGCGGCCACGGACGGCGACGGTGACCAGGCCGCGCTCGTCGACCTCGATGTGGCTGAGGAGTGACGGGACACCGGGTCCGTCGAACACCGGGGTGGCGCAAACCTCCCGGAACGACCCGGACTCGTCACGGCGGAGGCGGTACACCCGTCCGTCGAGCTCCCCGGCGACGACCAGGTCGCCGCCCAGCGCGCCGCCGACCGAACCGGAGACCGGACCGGAGACCCAGGCCATGTGCCGCGGTCCGGCACCCGGGGTGACGTGGTGCACGCGGAGCGGCTCGATCGACACCGATCCGGCATCGGCGCTGATCCGGAACTCGTGCAGGGCGTCGCCGCCCAGGTCGGCGACCAGCACGGTGCCGTCCGGTGTGGCGATGGACTGGTGGGCGTGTGGGCCCTCCTGGCGCTCCTCGTCGGGGCCGGTCGCGTCGGGCAGGACCTCGGTCGCGAGTGCCGCGTCGGGCAGCGCGGCGGACACTCCGGCACCCTGGCCGCCGACACCGTGCACGAGGCCGCCAGCAGCAGCTCCGCCGGACCCGCCCCCGCCGGGGACGGCGTAGGCCTCCGCCGCCTCGAGCGAGACCGCGGTCACCGTCCCGGAGACGTAGTTCGTGACGACGAGCGCTCCCGAGGGGTCGACCCGCACGTGGCAGGGTGCATCCCCGCCGGCGGGAGCGTCCCACAGGTGCTCCAGAGCGGAGCCCGCGCGGCGGAACGCGTGGACGCCGCCGTCGACCGTTTCGGAGACGGCGTACACCCGGTCACCGTCGACGGCGAGGAACGACGGATCGTCGAGCACCGCGACCGTCGACACGACGTCACCGTCGACGATGGAGATGCCGGTCGCGTTCCCGCCTCCGGTCGCCGTGTACGAACCGATCAGCAGGTGCAGCGGGGGCAGGGTCACAGTTCACCGACGGCGATGCGCTCGTGGTGGTGGATGACCTCCGCCACGATGAAGTTGAGGAACTTCTCGGCGAAGGCCGGGTCGAGGTGGGACTCGGCGGCGAGGGCCCGCAGCCGTGCGACCTGGATCTGCTCGCGCGAGGGGTCGGCCGCCGGCATGCCCGCCGCGGCCTTGAGGTACCCGACCCGCTGCGTGTACTTGAACCGCTCCGCGAGCATGTGGATCACGGCAGCGTCGATGTTGTCGATGCTCTGCCGGATGCTCTGCAGCTCGGCCACGGCGTCGTCGTCGGTCGTCCCTCGGGCCTCGTTCATGGTCAGAGCCTACTGATCGAGGTCGTTCCCGACGAGATGTGACCGCGGGGCCGTCCCGTTGCTGGGAGGATGGTCCTCATGACGGTTCTGCTGGCGATCTCCGGTGTCTTCGCGGTCCTGGCGGGCCTGGTGCACGCGTACATCTTCTTCCTCGAGTCCCTCGCGTGGACGAGCCCTCGGGTCCGACGCATCTTCAGCATCTCGAGCGACGCCGAGGCGCAGGCGACCCGCTCCCTCGCCTTCAACCAGGGCTTCTACAACCTGTTCCTGGCGATCGGCGCGGTCCTCGGTGTCGTGCTGGTGCTCGCTGGCAACGGTGCGACCGGCTGGACGCTCGTCGTCTTCTCGTGCGCGAGCATGCTCGGTGCCGCCGTCGTCCTCGCGGGCACCGGCCGCAAGTACCTGCGCTCCGCGTCGATGCAGGGCGCGTTCCCGCTGCTCGCGCTCCTGTTCGCGTTCGTGGGCTCGTCCTTCGGGTCCTGACCCGCGCCTCCCGTCCGGCACGCGCGCAGCGCCCGGCCTGGAGGCCCGCCCCACCCCCGCAGGG
>NZ_QKSL01000020.1:0-45539 GCF_003234615.1 Curtobacterium sp. MCPF17_001 | reverse complement strand
TCCGACCGCCGCGGCCACGATCGAGAGCGTCGCGAAGTGCCCCTCCGGCTCGACCGTGTCCCGGAGGATCGCGTCCCGGTCGTCCGGTGCCAGCGCGGTGGACCTGGCGAGGTCGACGCCACGGGCTGAGCGGGGCACCGAGGCGAGGGTGGTCGGCCCGGTCAGACCGAACGCCCCGGCCGGCCCGTAGTAGGCCCCGGAGGCGGCGTTCCGCCCGACAGCCGCGTACAGCAGGGGCTCGGAGCCCTGCTCGACGTCCTGTGTGAACGGCAGCGCCCGGTCGCTCGACTGCACGGGGCGGTCGCGGCCGAGCGACCGACCCGCCGACTGCAGGTTCGTCCGGGTGTAGCCGGGGTGCGCGATGGTCGAGGACAGGTGCCAGTCGCGGGTGACCGCCACCTGGTGCAGGTGCAGTCCGAGGAGCAGGTCGGCGAGCTTCGACTGGGCGTAGGCGAGCCACGGCTGGTAGCCGGTCTGCCACTGCAGGTCGCCGAAGTGGATCTTGCCCGGCACCGCGGCGATGCTCGACATCGTCGCGACCCGGGGGGCTCCGGCACGCAGCAGGGTGGGCAGCAGCAGGTTCGTCAGCGCGAACGGGCCGAGGTAGTTCGTCCCGAACTGCAGCTCGAAGCCGTCCGCGGTCTCGAAGCGCTCCCGGGGTGCCATCACGCCGGCGTTGTTGACGAGCACGTCGAGCGGACGGTCGTCGGCGATGATCCCGTCGGCGAAGCGGTGCACGCTCGACATGTCGGCGAGGTCGAGTTCGCGGACCTCGAGGTCGGCGTCGGGGTGCTCGCTCCGGATCTCGGCGGCGGCGGCTTCGCCCTTGGAGGCCGTGCGGACGGCGAGGACGACGCTCGCGCCGGCTCCTGCGAGCCTGCGGGCGGTCTCCTTGCCGGTGCCGCTGTTCGACCCGGTGACGACGATGCGTCGGCCGGTCTGGTCGGGGAGGTTCGCGGGCTGCACCATGCGTCGGACCGTACACAGCCGTGCTGGGGGTGCGGGGGCGGGCGGATCGTGCTAGTTTTCATGCGTTCGCATTGATCGACTGCGAGATCCGGGAGGGTCCCATGAGCAACGCCTTCGGCACCGACCGACCCTCGGACGTGCCGCCCCCGGCACCGGACCGCATCGGCCCCGTGCAGCTCGGCCTCGACACCTTCGGCGACGTCACCGAGTCCGCGGACGGGGGCGTGCAGACCCACGCCCAGACCCTCCGCGACCTGCTCGACGAAGCCGTCCTCGCCGACCAGGTCGGCATCGACTTCATCGGCGTCGGGGAGCACCACCGCGCCGACTACTCCGTGAGCGCCCCCGAGGTCGTCCTCGCCGCGATCGCCGCCCGCACCGAGCGCATCCGACTCGGCAGCGCCGTCACGGTGCTCTCCTCCGACGACCCGGTCCGCGTGTACGAACGCTTCGCCACCGTCGACGCGATCTCGGACGGGCGCGCCGAGGTCATCCTGGGCCGCGGGTCCTTCACCGAGTCCTTCCCGCTGTTCGGCTTCGACCTGCACGACTACGAGGTGCTGTTCGAGGAGAAGCTCCAACTCTGGAGCGCCCTCCGCGGGGGCGACACCGTCACCTGGCAGGGCACCAAGCGTGCCTCGCTCGTCGAGCAGGACGTCTTCCCGAAGCTCGAGCACGGCCCGATCCCGACCTGGATCGGCGTCGGCGGCTCCCCGCAGTCGGTGATCCGGGCGGCGTCCTACGGCATGCCGCTGTTCCTCGCGATCATCGGCGGGCAGCCCGCGCAGTTCGCCCCCTTCGCGCGGCTCTACCGCCAGGCGCTCGACCAGCTCGAACTCCCGCAGCAGCCGATCGCCATGCACTCGCCGGGCTTCATCGCCGAGACCGACGAGGAAGCGGCCGAGCGCTACTGGCCCTTCCACAAGGCGGTCACGGACCAGCTGGGTCGGGAGCGCGGCTGGCCGCCGCTCGACCAGGCCGGCTACCGCGCCGGGCTGTCCGCCGGCGGGTCGCTGTACGTCGGGTCCCCGGAGACCGTCGCGCGGAAGATCGCGCGCAACATGCGGATCCTCGGCGTCTCGCGGTTCGACATGCGGTACGCCACCGGACGCCTCCCGCACGCCGACATGATGCGGTCGATCGAGCTCTACGGCACGCGTGTCGCGCCGCGGGTCCGCGAGCTGCTGGCCGAGCCGGTCCCGGTGCCCTGAGCGCGCCTCCCGTCCGGCCCGGCCGGCCGATGCCACCGGTGTCTCGCATCCGTCCGCCTGTCTGCGTCCGCACGGCCGGGAGGCACGGGGCACGCCCGCCCGGTGGCTCCCGGGACGACGCGGGTAGCGTCGGGCGCATGTCGCCGAGCAGCAACGAGACCACCGAACGACGGTTCCGCGGGCGGATCCTCGGCGCCGGGAGCACCTCCGGCGTCCGGTTCGTGGTCGGCATGTGGGAGTCGTCACCGTTCGGCGCCTTCACCGACGTCTTCGTGGAGTTGCCCGACGGCTCGAGCGTCCTGCTGGCCCCGGACGAGATCGTCGCCGCCTACGTCTCCGGCACGTACCGCTTCGACGCCGTGTCCGTGGTCGACATCGACGCCCGCCGCACCGACCGCGGCCTGGAGCTCGACGCCGGCCCGCTCGTCGCCTCGGTCGACGTCGGCGCGATCTCCCCGCTCGGCAGGGTCCTGCGGATCGTCCCGAAGCGCATCGCCCGCGACCCCCGCTGGCTCACCGTGATCGACCCGGTCGCGAAGCTCGTCGCCCCGGGGGCCGGGACCGCCGGCACCGCGGGCAACGGCCGGCGCGAGTACTACGGCGTCACCGGGGCACACGACGTCGTCGGCGTCCGCGGCACCTGGGCGGGGGAGGCGCTCGGCGACCTCGCGCCGCTCGACCCGCCCGTGCGGTTCGGGTTCGCCTCACTGCCGCGGATCCCACAGGTCGTCGACGTCGAGACCACGATCCGCGAACGCGCCTGAGGCACGGGACGGGCCCCTCGCGCGCGTCCAGTGAACGGGGGCACACTGGTCGGAACGGTTCGCGCCCGACGCCCGGCTGACGTGTCAGCGGGGACGGGGCGCACGACGCAAAGGAGCATCATGACCGACACCCAGACCGACCACCGTGCCGCCATCTCGGACATCGTCCACGGTGCCCGCACGGCGCTCCTCACGACGGTGAGCGAGGACGGGCAGCTGCACGCCCGGCCGCTCGCCGTGCAGGACAAGTCCTTCCACGGCAGCCTGCGTTTCCTGGTGCAGGACGGCAGCGAGAAGGTCGAGGACATCGCCCGGAACCCGCACGTGAACGTCGCGATCGAGTCCCAGGGCGGCTACCTGTCCATCGCCGGCACGGCCACCGTCACCGAGGACCGGGCGGTCGTCGACGAACTGTGGTCGCCGTTCGCCGAGGCGTGGTTCCCCGAGGGACGCGACGACCCGTCGATCCGGCTGCTCACCGTCGAGGGCGTCTCGGTCGAGTACTGGACCCAGGACACCGGCACGGTCGGGTCGCTCGTGCAGACCCTCAAGGCCGCGCTCGGGCACCAGTCCCAGCCGGACGTCGGCAGCCACGGCACGCTCGAGGTCTAGCCGTGCGGATCCGCCCGGGCCGCAGCGGCCCGGGCGGGTGCGCGTGCCGGCGCTCCGGGTACCGTCAGGGCGGCCCGAGCAGCCAGAGCACCGCGACGAACACCGGTTGCAGGACCAGCGCCCCGGCGACGAGGGTCCAGCGCATCGCCGGTCTCGCGACGAGTTCCGGCGAGCCCATCAGCGGCGCGAGCGGCATGAGCAGCCGCGGGGTCGACGCCATCGGCAGCGACACGGCGAACACGTAGAGCGCGTACCCGGCGGCGAACACGAGCGTGGTCGTCCCGAGCTTCCGAGTCGACCGGCGCGCCAACCACACCGGGTAGAGCACGAGCAGCACGACGACCATGAGCACACCGCCCACACCGAGCCACTTCGCGGTGGTCAGGAACCACGGCGACAGCGGGACGAAGTGCACCCGGCCGATGAAGTTCACCCACCAGGACATCTCTGTCGCCAGGTACGCATCGGGGCGACCGGTGGCCCAGCCGGCGATGACCGGCCACGCGGCTCCGGCGGCGGCCATCACGAGTCCGGCGACCACGACCTGGACCCGCTCGCGGACGGGGAACCCGTCGAGGCTGCGGGCGCCCGAGCGACGGGCCCCGACGTACCGGACGAGCGCGATGACGCCGAGGGTCAGGGGGATCGCGAGCGCACCAGGACGTGTGAACGAGGCGACGATCCCGAGCACGGTGAGCAACCCGTACCGTCGTCGTTCCATGGCCAGCAGCGCCCCGAAGGTCAGCGCGAGGAACGCGGTCTCCGCGTACCCGACCTGCAGCAGGAACGACAGCGGACCGCAGGTGAAGAAGAAGACCGCCCACAGCGCCGCCGTGTCGCCCGCGTGGTCCTGGACGAGTCGGTGGAGCAGGAACGTCGCGATGAGTCCGGCGATGATCGCGACGGCCGGGCCGCCGATCGTGAACGGCAGACCTGTGGAGACCGTCAGCAGGCGGATCGTGAAGGGGAACGCCGGCAGGAACGCCCACGCGTTCTGGGCGACGTGACCGGTGGCGTCGAGCGGCAGCACCGACGGGTACCCGTGCAGTGAGATCGCCTCGTAGTACTGGCCGTCCCACGAGGTCAGGAACGCCGTGAACCCGTGGTCGTTGCCCCAGAGCGCGTTGTCGGGCTGGACCCGGCTCATCAAGGGGTAGGCGACCATCAGCCACATCGTCGACACCAGGCGTCCGACGGCCCACAGGAGCAGGACCGCAGCCCACGCCGGCATGCTGACGACCGTGTCGACGACGCGACGGCGACCCGCGGCGACCGAGCCCGTCAGGACACCGTCCGGGCGGCTCACGCGCGCGGTCCGCGGAGGTCGGGTACGGCAGACTGCACGAGGCCACGGTAGTCGGCGATCCCTGAAGAGGAGGGACGCGCGACGGTGCGGGTGTCCAGAGCGCGTGATCTGGGCCTCCCGACTGCGTCGGCCGGGACGCGAGCCGGGACGCGAGCCGGACTAGCATGCCAGGCGATGACGACGACGACAGCACGACGGACGAGCAGCACGGCGGTCGCCGTGCTCGTGGCCGGCACCTTCTTCATGGAGCTCCTGGACGGCACGATCCTGGCCACCGCGGCCCCGGCCATGGGCCGCGACCTGGGGGTCGACTCCGCAGCGGTCGGCGTCGTGATCACCGCGTACCTGGTCACCCTCGCCGTGTTCATCCCGGTCAGCGGATGGATCACCGACCGCGTCGGCTCACGGACCGTCTTCGTCTGCGCCATCGCGCTCTTCACGGTCGCGTCCGCGCTCTGCGCCGCCTCCACCGGACTCGTCGAGCTGACGCTCTGGCGGATCCTGCAGGGGCTCGGCGGCGCGCTCATGGTGCCGGTCGGGAGGCTCGTGGTGCTCCGGAGCGCCGGTCGCGACCAGCTCGTCACGGCCATCGCGATCCTCACCTGGCCGGCGCTCGCGGCTCCGGTCATCGCGCCGTTCCTCGGCGGGGTGCTCGTCGACACCCTCTCGTGGCACTGGATCTTCCTCGTCAACATCCCGCTCGGGGTGGTCGCCGTCGTCGCGGCGCTCCTGATCGTGCCGCAGGAGCGGGCACCGGAGCGGGTGCCGTTCGACTGGCTCGGGTCGCTGCTGGCGTGCCTGGGGCTGGGGGCGCTCGTCGTCATGGCGTCGCTGCTGGCGCTCGACACCGTGCCCGTCGTACCGACCGTGCTCGCGGGCGTCGTCGGGGCGCTCTGCACCTGGCTCGCGATCCGGCACTTCCTCCGGGCCGCGCACCCGATCATGGGGCTCGGCGCGTTCCGGCTCGAGACCTTCCGGGTGTCCCACGCCGGCGGCAGCCTGTTCCGCCTGGCCGTGTCCGCCGTGCCGTTCGTGCTGCCGCTGCTGTTCCAGGACGCATGGGGGTGGACCGCGCTCGAGGCCGGGTCCGCCGTGCTCTGGGTCTTCGTCGGGAACCTCGGCATCAAGCCCGCGACCACGCCGTTCCTCCGCTGGTGGGGGTACCGGCCGGTGATCGTGGTGTCCTCGGCCGTCGCCGCACTGTCCGTCGTGGCGATGGTGTTCCTCACGCCGACGACCCCGTTCTGGCTGCTCGTCGTGCTCCTCGTCGTCAGCGGAGCCGCACGCTCGGTCGGGTTCACCGCGTACAACACCATCGCGTTCGCCGACGTCGAGCAGCCCGACATGACCGCGGCGAACACGCTGTCCTCGACGCTGCAGCAGACCGCGGCCGGGTTCGGCGTCGCCGTCGTCGCCGTCGTGCTCCGGGCCGCGGCCGGGGTCGGCGGGGAGGGGCTCGCCGGCTCCGGGCCCTACGCGGTCGCGTTCGTCGTGATCGCGGTGCTGCTGGTCGTCGCCTGCGTCGAGGGGCTCCTGATGAGCCGGACCGCGGGGGAGACGGTGCGGCCGTCGCGGCGTCTGCGAACGGGGTCGTCGGGCGTTCCGCGGAGCTGACCGAGTGTCACGGCTCGTCACCCGGCGTGCACCCGCAGGTCACGTGTCCGGGATGCGCAGCGCGCTACAGTCTCAGCAACCTGCTGCGATGCCCGAGTACCGTGACCGCGGCAGGAGAGCGGGCCGTTCAGGGCCCAGGACGGAAGGCAGCATGGCGGCGCCACACGAGCAGGGATCCACCGAACCGACCACCGCAGTCGGGCAGAGGTCCTTGCGTGTCGTGAGCTACAACCTCCGTGAGCACACCGCGAACAGCGAGCTCGCCGCCCTGGCCGAGGCCTCGCGGGCCGATGTGCTCTGCGTCCAGGAGTGCGACAGCACCGACCTCGCCACCTCGGTCGGCGGGCTGACCCTCGCCGCGTCGACCCAGGCGAACCGTCTCGGTCTCGCCATCTACAAGCGCGACGACCGCTTCGACGTGCAGGACCTCGGCATCCACTCGCTGCAGAAGTCCCTGCACGACCGGGTCCTCTCGCCCGCGCACGAGCGACTGATCGCCATGCACCTGTACGACAAGGAGGCCGAGGCCGAGGTCATCGTCGCGTCGTTCCACGCCTCGCCCCTGACCGCGACGAACTCGCTGCGCCGCAAGCAGATCGAGGCCGCGCACGACTTCGTCCGCGACCTGTCGAGCGAGGCCCCGGCGATCATGGTCGGCGACTTCAACTACCCGTGGTTCCAGACGAACCTGCGCCGGAAGATCGAGGAGTCGGGCTTCGCGCTGTCGCTCTCGGACCAGCCGACGTACCTGCGCTACCGCAAGTTCACCGGGCACTTCGACTTCGCGACGAGCGTCGGGCTGCACATCGCCGGCGTCGAGACCCTGCCCGCGGGCATCTCCGACCACCGCCCGATCCTCGTGCGCGCCGACTACGACGTGCCCGCGTCGGCTGCCGGGACGTCGTCCGCGGTCGCCTGACCCCTCGGCGTCTGCCGGACGGGAGGCGCTTGGCGGGCTGGTCGCGTGCCTCCCGTCCGGCGTCGGTTCGGCGAGGTCGCACGACGTGCCGTCGGCGTTCGGCCGCGGTCGCACGATCTGCCACTCGGGGAGCGGTCCGGCGGCAGATCGTGCGACCTCGCGGCGCCGGACGGGTGACGGACGGGGAGGCCGACGGGAGGCGCGTGGCGGGCTGGTCGCGTGCCTCCCGGCCGGCGTCGGTTCGGCGAGGTCGCACGACGTGCCGTCGGCGTTCCGCCGGGGTCGCACGATCTGCCGCCCGGGGAGCGGTCCGGCGGCAGATCGTGCGACCTCGGCGGCCGACGCGGGCGGACGCACCAGGCCCGGGCTGGCGTCAGCGACGGAGCGTCGCGCGCGCCAGGCGGTTGCCGACGAACTGGCCGAGCTGCACGATCACGACGATCGCCGCGACGGACACGTAGACGACCCACCAGTCGTAGCGCTGCGACCCGTAGGTGATGGCGTACTCACCGAGCCCGCCGCCACCGACCAGCGCGCCCTGTGCGGTCATGTCGACGATGCCGATGTAGATGAACGTGTAGCCGAGGACCAGCGGTCCGAGCCCCTCGGGGATGAGCACGGTCAGCAGGATCGACACCGGGTGCGCACCGGAGGCCCGTGCCGCCTCGACGACACCCGGATCGATCGCGAGGAGGTTCTGCTCCACGATGCGCGACACCGCGAACGCGGCCGCGAGGGAGATCGCGAACGTCACGGCGGGGACGCCGATCGTCGTCTGCACGGCGACGCGCGAGAGCGGTGCGATCGCGGCGAGGAAGATCACGAACGGGATCGGGCGCACCAGGTTCACGACCAGGTTGATGACCGTGTACGCGGTGCGGTTCGACAGCAGGTTGCCCGGCCGGGTGGCGTAGAGCAGCAGCCCGAGGGCCAGGCCGATGACGCCCGCGATGACGAGCGACACCAGGGACATGACGATCGTGTCCCGGGTGGCGGCGAGGAACACGTCGAACGTGTCGATGACGCTCTGGAACGAGTTGTTCATGCGCGTGCCTCCTCGACGACGGTGATGCCGACGGACCGCAGGGCACCGACCGCCCGGTCGACGTCGGCGTCGGTCCCACCCAGTTCGTAGGTGAGCGACCCGATGCGGCGCTCGCGGATCTCGCTGACACCGCCGAAGACGAGTTCGGCGGTGACGGTGGTGTCGCGGAACGCCTGGTCGATGCGGCCCTGCAGTCCGGCCTCGTCGGTGATCCGGACGGACACGAGGCGCCCGGGGTGGCGTTCGTGCAGCCGGGCGACGGTCTCGGCCGAGGGGCGGTCGTGCAGGGCGGTCCGGACGAAGCGCTGCGCGGCCTCGGTCGTGGGGGCGGAGAACACGTCGTAGACGTCCCCGACCTCCACCACGCGGCCCTGCTCCATCACGGCGACCCGGTCGGCGATCCGCCGGACGGCGTCCATCTCGTGGGTGATGACGATGATCGTGACGCCGAGCTCGCGGTTCACACGGCGCAGGAGGGCGAGGACCTCGGACGTGGTCTCGGGGTCGAGGGCGCTCGTGGCCTCGTCGGCGAGCAGCAGCTCGGGGCTCGACGCGAGCGCCCGGGCGATGCCGACGCGCTGCTTCTGGCCGCCGGACAGCTGCTCGGGGTAGGCGTACGCGCGGTCGAGCAGTCCGACGAAGTCGAGCAGTTCCGCGACGCGGCGGTCGCGTTCTGCCTTCGCGACACCGGCGACCTTCAGCGGGTACGCCACGTTGCCGGCGACCGTGCGGGAGCGGAACAGGTTGAACTGCTGGAAGACCATCCCGATGCGTCGACGGGCCTGACGGCGGTCCCGCTCGGGGATCGCCGTCAGCTCCTGCCCGGCGACGGTGACGGTGCCGGAGGTCGGGAGCTCCAGCGCGTTGACGAGTCGGACCAGGGTCGACTTGCCGGCGCCGGAGTACCCGATCACCCCGAGGACCTCGCCCTTCTGGACGTCGAGGTCGACACCCTCGACCGCGGTGACGGTCTCTCCGGTGTCGGCGCGGCGGTAGCTCTTGGTGACACCGCAGAGTTCGACGAGGGCGGCCACTACTCCGCTGCTGCCTTCGCGTCCTGCTCGACCGTGGCGAGCTCGTCCTGCAGGGTCGAGGCCTCCTCGTCGCGGGCGACGGCGTCCGGGTAGTCCTTCTTGAACACCTTCTGCACGGCGCTGTCCTGGAACAGGTGTGCGAGGTCCAGGTAGGTCTTGTTCGTCTTGTCCTCGTCCCGGACGGCGAAGACGTTCACGTACGGGGCGGCCGAGGAGCTGGACGGGTCGTCGGTGAAGACCTTGTCGGAGGCGGGCAGCCCGGCGGCGGTGGCGAAGTTGTTGTTCACGACGGCGGCGGCGACGGAGCCCTGCTGCAGCGCGTTCGCGGTCTGTGAGGCGTCGAGCGGCTGCACGTCCACCTTGTGCGACTCGATGTCGTCGGTGGTCGAGAACGCGCTGCCGCCGTCCTTCAGCTCGACGAGCTCCGCGGACTGCAGGACGAGCAGGGCGCGAGCCTCGTTGATGGCGTCGTTCGGGATCGCGACCTTCGCGCCCTCGGGGATCGCGGACGGCTCGTCGTACTTCGTGGCGTAGAGGGGCAGCGGGTAGACCGCGGTCGACCCGATCGGCTGCAGGTCGTCCTTCGCGGTGACGTTGTAGTTCGCCAGGTACTGGATGTGCTGGAACTGGTTGATGTCGACCTGCCCGTCCTTCAGGGCGGGGTTCGGCAGCGAGTAGTCGGCGAAGTTCGTCAGCTTCACGGTGACGTTGAGTCGTTCCTTCGCGAGCGCCGTGTAGGTCTTCCAGTAGGGCAGCGCCTTGTCCGCGACACCGATCGTGACGGTCTGGGCCTTCCGGTCCGAGCCGGACGTCCCGGCGGCACCGGCCTGGTCGGAGCCGCCACCGCGGACGGCGACGACCACGACGGCGATGACGATCGCGACGACGACGACGGCTGCGGCGATGATCCACCCGATCGGGCGCTTGCGCTGCGGACGGTCGGGCAGGACGGGTGCGGCGGACATGGGTGCTCCTCGTGACGGGGTCGCCCTGGTGGCAGGGACGGTGCTGTGGGGGTCCCGACGCCGGGCGTCGCCCCGCGGGACAGCCACGAGTGTGCCGGGCGGGCCCCGACCGGGTCGATTCGCGTTCCGTCGTGTTACGGCGGAGGTCGCTGCGTGACGGCACGGCGTCGTCCTGAGACGTCGGTGTTCGACGACGGGCAGGCTCGGACGCGTGCGCAGCATCGAACTCGTCCTCGCTCCGGACGCCGAACGGGCCGTCCGGGTCGCCTGGGAGGCCCTGGTCGTCGCCGACCTGCCGAGCATGGGCCGGCACACGTCCGACACGAACGCCCCGCACGTCACCCTGACGGCAGGGGAGACCCTGCCCGTGCCGTCCCATTTCGACGCGCCGCTGCCGACGAGCATCCGCCCCGCCGGTCTCCTGCTGTTCCCGGCCGGCCCCGGGCGTCACGTCCTGGGTGTGTCCGTCGTGGTCGACCGCTCGCTCGCCGTGTTCCACGAGGCGGTGCACCGGGCGGCCCCCGGCGCCGTCGACACCTCCCTGCCGGGTCGGTGGGCACCGCACCTGACGCTGGCGCGCCGCCCGCGGGACGTGGACCTGCCGCGGATGCTCGAGGTGCTCGCGTCGGTGCCGCTGCCGGAGACGCTGGACGTCGCCGGCGTCCGGCACTGGGACGGCGGGACGAAGACGGTCACGCGGCTCGTCTGACGGGCGGACCACGTGCCTCCCGGGAGGCCCTGCTCAGCTCCCCAGGACCCGCTCGCCGAACGCGGACGAGAACTTGCCGACCGGGTCGCGTCGCGCGACCAGGTCGCGGAACGCCGGGAGGTGCGGGTGGAGCGCGGCGATCGCCGCCCCGTCGAGGGAACTCATCTTCCCCCAGTGCGGACGCCCGCCGAACGGGGCGAGCCGCGCCTCCAGGTCGGGCAGGAGGGCCGCGACCTCGTCCGGGTGCTTCTGCCAGGTGAAGGCGATGCAGAGCACGTCCTCGCCCTGCGTCGGGCTGAGCCACAGGTCGTCGGCGGCCATGGTCCGCAGCTCGCAGACGTGCAGGTGCGGCTGGATCCGGTCGGCCAGGCTGCGCAACGCGTCGAGCGCGGCGGCCGCGTGCCGGAGCGGCACGAAGTGCTCGCTCTGCACCTCGGACCCGACCGAGGGCACCGACTCGATCGGGAAGTGCGGCAGGCGGTCCCACCACGGCCCGACCGAGCCGTCACGCGCGGTGTGGTGGCCGTCACCGGGGGAGCCGGGCAGACGGGGTGCGCCCAGGAGGCTCGTGGGGACCTCGACGTCGTCGGCACCGTCCGGGACGCGCGACTTCACGAGCACCTCCGACACGGTGTCGCCGAACAGCGTGTAGGCGCAGACCGAGTAGCCGGCGGCGAAGACCTGGGCGGCGGAAGCGGTGAAGGTGTCCCACGGGATCGGCCCGTAGAGGTCCTGCCGCATCCGGTAGGCGGGTTGCACGTCGACGGTGACGCGGGTGACGATACCGAGCAGCCCGAGGTGGATCGCGGCGCCGGGCAGGTCCGGGTCACCGCGCCGGATCGTCGTCGTGGTGCCGTCCGGGCCGATCAGTTCGAGCGCGGCCACCGCGGTGCTCAGCGAGCCCAGGGTGGTGCCGGAGCCGTGCGTGCCGGTGGCGATCGCACCGCCGAGCGAGATGTGGGGGAGGGACCCCTCGTTGTGCAGGGCGACCCCGGCGGCGTCGAGAGCGGGAGCGACCAGTCCGTACCGGGTGCCGGCACCCATCGTGGCGGTGCGGCGGTCCTCGGCGACGACCAGGTCGGTGGGCACCGCGGTGAGGTCGAGCAGCACGCCCGCGGTGTCGGCGACGTCGTTGAAGGAGTGCCGGGTACCGAGGCCGTGGATCCGCGGACTGCGGGCGACGAGTTCGGCGACGTCGTCGAGTGAGGTCGGCCGCACCACCCGCTCGGCCGTGTAGGTGACCGTGCCGGACCAGTTCAGCTCGCTCGTCGTCGACCGCATGTGCCCACGATGCCACGGCTGCGCAACGCACGACGCGCCCCCTCGGGAAGAGGGGGCGCGTCGTGTGATCCGGGTGGTCGGTGCGGTGTGTCGGGCCGCCGTCAGTGCATGGCGGGCGCGGGGGCGCCCTCCGGCGTGGCCGGCTTCCGGACCATCGCCGAGGCGATGATGCCGAGCATCGAGATCACCGCGCCGACGAGGAACGCCGAGTGCACGCCGGACGCAGTCGCCCGGGCCGTGGCCTCGGCGGCCGTCGCGGCACCCGCGACGTCGCCGTTCGTCGCCGCGGCGGTGGCGCCGAGGGTGAGCAGTGTGACGAACAGTGCCGTGCCGGCCGCGCCGGCGAGCTGCTGGGCGGTGCCGAGGACCGCGCTGCCGTGCGAGTACAGGCGCGGCGGGAGCCCGCCGAGCGCAGCGGTGAACAGCGGCGTGAAGGTCAGCGCCAGGCCCAGGCTCAGCACGATGTGCGCGACGAGGACGAACGTGACGCTGGTGTCCGCGGTGACCGTCGAGAGCGCCCAGAGCACGGCGCTGATGATGACCGACCCGGGGATGAGCAGCATGCGCGGCCCGTGCCGGTCGTAGATGCGACCGACGATCGGGGACAGCAGCCCCATCAGCAGACCACCGGGGAGCAGCAGGAGTCCGACCTGCAGGACCTCGAGGCCGAGCACGCGCTCCAGGTAGATCGGCAGCAGGATCAGCGTGCCGAACATCGCCATGAAGCTGATCGCCATCGCGACGATCGGGATCGTGAAGCCCTTCGTGCTGAAGGTGCGCAGGTCGAGCAGTGCGGCGTCGCGGCGCTGCAGACGGGTCTGGCGGACGATGAACACCGCCAGGGCGACGAACCCGACGACGAGCGAGCCGATCGGCAGTCCGTACCCGGTGTCGCCGGCCTCGCCGATGCTCGACAGGCCGTAGACGATCCCACCGAACGCGAAGGCCGAGAGGACCACCGAGAACACGTCGATCGCGGACTTGCGCGGGGTCGAGACGTTCCGGACCTTCAGCATGCCGAGCACCAGGGCGGCGAGTGCGATCGGCAGGACGAAGCCGAACAGCCAGCGCCACGAGAACGCGTTGAGGATGAGACCGGAGATCGTCGGGCCGATCGCGGGGGCGACCGAGATGACGATCGAGATGTTGCCCATCACACGGCCGCGGTGGGCCGGCTCGATGAGGGTCAGGACGGTGGTCATGAGCAGCGGCATCATGATCGCGGTGCCGCTCGCCTGCACGATGCGCCCGATGAGCAGCATCGTGAAGCCGGGGGCCAGCAGTGCGATCAGCGTCCCGGCGGAGAACAGGCTCATCGCCCAGACGAACACCGGACGGGTGTTGAAGCGCTGCAGCAGGAAACCGGTGATCGGGATCACGACGGCCATGGTGAGCAGGAAGCCGGTGGTCAGCCACTGTCCGGTCGCGGCGCTGATGCCGAGGTCGTCCATGAGTCGCGGCAGCGCCACGCCCATGATCGTCTCGTTGAGGATGACGACGAACGCCGAGACGAGCAGCAGCCCGATCACGAGGCGGTTGCCCGCGGGGGAGGACTCTTCGACGGACCCGGTGCGGGGTGCGGAGTCGACGGCCTGGGTCAAGGGGGCTCCTGGTGTCTTCGTGGTGTGACGGTTGACCCACGACGGGTGGGTACCGAGGCTGCAAGAGCTGACAGGACCACGGCATTCCCGACTGCTGCCGAACGCGGGGTGAACTCCGCGTGTCGCTCGCGTCAGTGCAGGATGCGGAAGCCGTCGTCCTCGCCGAGCGGGGCGACCTCGCGGACGGCCACGTCGGTGACGGTCGCCGAGGGCGGACCGGAGCGGAGCATCACGACGAGGGCGTCGACCGCGGGGCCGGGGCCCTCCGCCTCGACCTCGACGGTGCCGTCGAACAGGTTCCGTGCGTACCCGACGAGTTCGAGTCCGTCGGCCTTCCGTGCCGTCCAGTACCGGAACCCGACGCCCTGCACGGTCCCGGTCACGACGGCGTGCTTCCTCGTGGTGCTGCCCATGGCCCGATGCTACGAGCGACGTGTTACCCGGGCGTCACGGCTGCGTTCCGGTCCGGTGACCATCGTGATACGGTCATCAGTACCCGAACAGTTCGGGTCAGAATGACCATAACAACCAGGAGCAGTGATGGGCGACACCGGGATCCGGCTCGCGGTCTCGACCGTCATCGTCGCGCTCCGCCCGCACCCCGACACCGGCGTCCCCGCGCTGTGGATGCCGCTGGTCCGTCGCGTCGCCGAGCCGTTCGAGGGTTCCTGGGCGCTGCCCGGTGGCTGGGTCGGGTCGGACGAGGGGCTCGACGACTCGGCCGCCGCGCGCCTCCGCGAGACGACCAAGGTGCAGCCGCGGTACCTCGAGCAGCTCTACGCGTTCGGGGCCGTCGACCGTTCGCCGAGCCGGGTGGTCTCGGTCGTCTACTGGGCACTCGTGCACCCGGACGAGGCGAACGTCGTGCCGGACGACTGGAACGTGCGGTGGTTCCTCGCCGACGAGCACCCGCCGCTGGCGTTCGACCACGACCGCATCGTCGAGTACGCGCTCTGGCGACTGCGCAACAAGATGTCGTACTCCCGGATCGCACAGGCGTTCCTCGGCGACCGGTTCACGCTCGCCGAACTCCGTGGCGTGTACGAGGCGGTGCTCGGGCAGACGCTGGACCCCGCGAACTTCCGACGGCAGGTCGCCCAGAGCGACGCGGTCCTGCCGACCGACGAGACCACGAGCGGCGGGCGGCACCGACCGGCCCGGCTGTACCGCTCGAACCCCGACCTGTCGTACGCGGACAACGGCCCGCTGACGACCCGCTGACATCCGACCCCCACCTGAGACGGGAACCGCCGTGTCCATCGCGACCACCATCGAACTGATCTCCAACGGCCGGGCTGCCGGCGCCACCTGCACGCCGGACCTCGCGGCGCCGACCTGGGACTTCGACACCGTCCCCGGCTACGGCCCCGGTTCGTCGATGTCCGACGTCATACCGACCTCGGCCCCGCGGCAGGGCGTGATCCCGGACGAGTACCGGAACGCCCCGGACGACGAACTGCACGAGCGCATCGAACGGGCGAAGGCGACGCTGGGGGACCGGGTGGTCGTCCTCGGGCACTTCTACCAGCGGGACGAGGTCGTCCGGCACGCGGACTTCCTCGGTGACTCGTTCCAGCTCGCCAACGCGGCGTTGACGAAGCCCGACGCCGAGGCGATCGTGTTCTGCGGCGTGCACTTCATGGCGGAGACGGCCGACATCCTGGCGCGGGACGACCAGCGGGTGATCCTGCCGAACCTGGCCGCCGGCTGCTCGATGGCGGACATGGCCGACATCGACAGCGTCGAGGCCGCCTGGGCCGAGCTCGAGGCGCTCTACGGCACCGAGCCGGACGCCGACGGCCGCGTGCCGGTCATCCCGGTCACGTACATGAACTCCGCTGCGGACCTCAAGGCGTTCTGCGGGCGGAACGGCGGCATCGTCTGCACGTCCTCGAACGCCGCCACCGTGCTCGAGTGGGCGTTCGAGCGGGGGCAGCGCGTGCTGTTCTTCCCGGACCAGCACCTGGGCCGGAACACCGCGAAGGCGATGGGCATCAGCACCGACCGGATGCCGATGTGGAACCCGCGGCTGCCCGGCGGCGGCAACACCGCGGCGGACCTGCTCGCGGCGGAGGTCGTCCTGTGGCACGGCTTCTGCTCGGTGCACCGGCGCTTCACCGTGGACCAGATCGAGCAGGCTCGCCGGGATCACCCGGGCGTCCAGGTCATCGTGCACCCGGAGTGCCCGATGGCCGTCGTCGACGCGGCCGACGTCGCGGGCAGCACGGACCTGATCCGGAAGACCGTCGCTGCCGCCACCGAACCGACGACCTTCGCGATCGGCACCGAGATCAACATGGTGAACCGCCTGGCGGCCGAGTACCCGCAGCACACGATCTTCTGCCTGGACCCGGTCGTCTGCCCCTGCTCGACCATGTACCGGATCCACCCGGGGTACCTGGCGTGGGTGCTCGAGGCGCTCGTCCGCGGTGAGGTCCTCAACGAGATCGTGGTGCCCGCCGCCGTGCAGGTCGACGCGAAGGTCGCCCTCGAGCGGATGCTCGCGGCCAAGCCCCGCCCCCTCGCCGGCCAGCGGGACCCCGGTCCAGCCGCCACGGGACCGACTGTCACCGGCCCGACCACCACCGGCCCGGCCACGACCACGGACGCGCGGGCCTGAGGATGCACGTCGTCGTCGTCGGGTCCGGCATCGCCGGCCTCACCGCCGCCATCCGGGCCAGCGCCCGGCACGACGTCACCCTCGTCACGAAGGGCGCCCTCGCCGACGGTGCCACCGCGCGCGCCCAGGGTGGCATCGCGGTGGCGCTCGGGGCGGACGACTCCGCCGCCCTGCACGAGCACGACACCCACGTCGCTGCGGCGGGCAGTGCCGACGCCCGTGCCGTGGACGTCCTCTGCACCGACGGCCCGGCCCGCGTCCAGGACCTGCTCGCGCTCGGCGTGCCCTTCGACCGCAGCACCGACCCGGAGACCCTCGACCGCTACGGGGACGACCTGGCCCGCGGGCGGGAGGCCGCGCACGCCCGCTGGCGGGTGCTGCACGCGGACGGCGACGCGACCGGGGCCGCGGTGGAGCGGACGCTCGTCGCCGCCCTGCACCGTCGGCACGTCACGATCCTCGAGCGCACCTGCCTCACCGACCTCGTCGTGCGGGACGGCCAGGTCGTCGGCGTCGAGGTCCTGGACCTGCTCGGCGAACCCCGACGGCTCGACGCCGACGCCGTGCTGATCGCCTCCGGGGGCGCCGGGCACCTGTACCGCGAGACGACGAACCCCCTGGTCGCGACCGGCGACGGCACGGCCGCGGCCTGGCGCGCGGGAGCCGTGCTCGCCGACCTGGAGTTCGTCCAGTTCCACCCGACCCGGCTCGCGGTCCCGGACGGCGGCCTGGTGTCCGAGGCCGTCCGCGGCGAGGGGGCCGTCCTCCGCGACGCGACCGGTCACCGGTTCATGACCGACGTCCACCCCGAGGCCGAGCTCGCCCCGCGGGACGTCGTCGCACGCGGCATCGCGGCTGCCATGCGATCGCAAGGAGGCCGACCCGTCCTTCTCGACGCGACCGGCCTCGACGCCGACTTCCTCGTCCGCCGCTTCCCGGGGCTCACCCGCGACACCCGGGCGGCCGGCTTCGACTGGACCCGCGAGGGCGTCCCCGTCGCCCCGGCCGCGCACTACGCGATGGGCGGGATCGCGACGGACACGGAGGGCCGCACGAGCCTCCCGGGTCTCCTCGCGGTCGGCGAGGCCGCCTGCACCGGGGTCCACGGCGCGAACCGGCTGGCCTCGAACTCGCTGCTCGAAGGGCTCGTCTTCGCGGTCCGCGCGGCGGACGCGCTCGGGGCACCCCGACCCGGTCGACTCCGGCTGCGCGGCGACGCGACGCTCGTCCCGACCGTCGTCCGGTCGGGCGGCGACCGGACGGGAGGCCCGGCCCGGCTCGATCCCGGCACCTCCGTCCGGCAGTCGCTGCAGTCCGTCATGACCGACCACGTCGGCCTGCTCCGCGACGCGATCGGGCTCGCCGGGGCCCGCGCTGCCCTGGCCGCACTGTCCGCCCCCGCCCCGACCACCGTCCGGGACGCCGAGGACCGCGCGCTGCTCGACCTCGCCCGGCTCACCGCCCTCGCGGCCGAGGCCCGCACGGAGTCCCGCGGCGCTCACGCGCGCACCGACCACCCGGAGACCGACCCGACCGCACCCGTGACGATCGCCTGGGTCATGGCGACGCCCGCGCCCACCGGCACCGCCAGGCCCACCGGTACCGCCACGCTGGAGCCCCTCCGACCGTCCGCCCGACAGGGAGCACTCGCATGACCGGCACGACACCAGCCAGCCCGACACCAGCCAGCACGACGCCCACCACCACCGCGTCACCGACCGCGGCCGCCCTCGACCCCGGCACGATCCCGCCGCACGCGCTCCGCCGGGTCATCGACACCGCCCTGGAGGAGGACGCCCCCTGGGGTGACGTCACGAGCGAGACGCTGATCCCCGCCTCGGCCACCGCGACCGCGACCCTGGCCGCCCGCGAACCCGGCGTGCTGGCGGGCGGGGACGTGTTCGTCGCGGTGATGCACGCCGTCGACCCGGGCCTCGTCGTCGCGCTCGCGCTCCGCGACGGTGCGGCCTTCGGCGCCGGGGACGTCATCGCGAGCGTCACCGGCTCGGCGCGTTCGGTGCTCCGGGCCGAGCGGGTGGCGCTCAATCTGGTGCAGCGGATGTCCGGCATCGCCACGCTGACCGCGCGCTACGTCGACGCGACCGTCGGCACGGGGGCGCGGATCGTCGACACCCGGAAGACGACGCCCGGGCTCCGCGCCCTCGAACGGCACGCGGTCCGCTGCGGCGGCGGTCACAACCACCGCACGTCGCTGTCCGACGCGGTGCTCGCGAAGGACAACCACCTGGCGGTGCTGCTCGCCGAGGGCGTCGGCATCGGGGACGCGATCCGTGCCGCCCGAGCCCGGCTCGGACACACCGTGCACCTCGAGGTGGAGGTCGACCGCATCGACCAGATCGAACCCGTCGTCAGTGCAGGCGTCGACACGATCATGCTCGACAACTTCACGGTGCCGATGCTGCAGGAAGGCGTCGCACTCGTGGCCGGCCGGGCGCTCGTCGAGGCCTCGGGTGGTGTGTCGCTCGACACGGTCGCCGCGATCGCCGCCACCGGCGTCGACATCGTCTCGGTCGGTGCCCTGACCCACTCGGCGCGCGCGCTCGACCTCGGGCTCGACGTCGACGTCGACGTCTGAGGGCGGCCGTGTTCTACCTCGACCGCGCCGCGACCACGCCGGTCCGTCGCGAGGTCCTCGAGGCGATGTGGCCCTACCTGACCGGGACCTTCGGCAACCCGTCGTCGACCCACGGCATCGGGGACGCCGCCGCCCGGGGCCTGGCCGGCGCACGGTCGGTCGTCGCCGGAGCGCTCGGCTGTCGTCCGGGCGAGGTCGTCTTCACCAGCGGCGGCACCGAGGGTGCGAACACCGCGGTCAAGGGGATCGCGCTCGCCGCACCCCGCGGCCGCCACGTCGTCACGAGCGCCGTCGAGCACGAGGCCGTCCTCGAGAGCTGCCGTTACCTGGAACGGTTCCACGGCTTCGACGTGACGGTGCTCCCCGTGGAGCCGGACGGCACGGTGGCGCCGGAGACCCTGCGTGCCGCCCTCCGACCGGACACCACGCTGGTCTCGATCGCGCACGCCGACAACGAGATCGGCACGGTACAGGACGTCCCCCGACTCGCCGCGATCGCCCACGAGGTCGGCGCTCGCTTCCACACCGACGCCGTGCAGTCCGCCCCGTGGCTGCCCGTCGGGCTCGACGTCCTGGGTGTCGACGCGGTCTCGGTGTCGGGGCACAAGCTCGGCGCGACGAAGGGGACCGGTGCCCTCGCCGTCCGTTCAGGCGTCCGGTTCGAACCGCTCGTCCACGGCGGGGGACAGGAGCGCGGACGGCGTTCGGGCACCGAGGACGTCGCGGGTGCGGTCGGCCTCGCCGCGGCCTGGAGGGCCGTGCTCGCCGAGCGGGACACAGCCGCAGCGCACGCGTCGGCCGTCCGTGACGTCGTCGTCGCCGGGGTGCTCGACCGGGTGCCGGGTGCGCTCCTCACCGGATCGGCCGACCACCGCCTGCCGGGACACGCCTCCTTCTGCTTCCCGGGCGTGCACGGCGAGACGGTGCTGCTCGCACTGGAACGACGGGACGTGGTGTCGTCCTCGGGCAGCGCCTGTGCCGCCGGCAGCACCGAGGCCTCGCACGTGCTGCTGGCACTGGGCCTCCCGGAGGACCTGGCGCGCTCCGCCGTCCGGTTGACGTTCGACGCGTCCCTCACGACGGACGACGCGACGGTCGTCGTGGAGGCCGTGGTCGACGCCGTCACGGCGGTCCGGTCCCTCGCCTGACCTGGTGTACTAGACGTTCTACTCCATGTCTGGGGCCGTGTCCCCCCTATTGCGGACACGCGCGGTCGTCCAGAGTGGAGGCATGGCGAACGCGACGACCTCATCGGTGACGCAGGGCGACCGCTTCCGAGCGGTCCAGCTCCTGCCCGCACCGGCGACGGTCCTGGCGCTCGCCGTCGGTTCCGGGCACGGCCTCGACGCCGGCCCGCTCGCGGTCGTCGCCGCGGTCGGTGTGCTCGCGACGCTCGCCAGCGCGCTCCTGCCCGCGCAGCTCGCGCGGGCCGGTCGCCCGATGCCGGTGCCGTCCGAATCCGATCGGTACCGGGGAGACCGGGACCGGAACTGACCTCGAGACCTGCACCGCCCCTCCCGGCGGTGCGCTGGACCGGACGCGACCCCTGATACGCGTCCGGCCGGGACACCGGCCCCTGCCGGACCGTCCCGGAACGACCGGGTCCGCCGTGGCCTTCGGGACCATCGACCCCTGAACGATGCGTCCCGTTCCCCCTGAGGTGCGGCGGGCCCGGTCCCGCTCAAGCGGTCGTGCGGTGCTCCACGGTGCCCGGCCAGAGGTAGTCCAGGTCGTCCGGCACGTCGGGGAAGAGCGGGCGGTAGTGCTCCGGCGCCTTCTGCACGAGCTTCGACCGGTGTGACAGGTGCACACGCTCGTCGGTGTTCCACGAGGGCACCTCGAAGTCGCCGCGCTCGTACGCCTCCAGGTCCTCGGGGACGAGCGCCAGGTCCGCCAGGGTCTTCTCGAGACAGGTGTCCGCGTGCCCGCGCTCGAGCCACACCCGGCACGTGGCGTCCTGGTACGCCATCAGCGCCGGCCGGAAGCCCCGCCACATCGCGGTGACCGGGTGGTGCTGCCAGCCGTAGTCCGGCAGCGTCAGGGCCCGCATCACCTGCAGGGTCTCGACCCGCTGCTTGCCGAGGCGCTTGTCGTCGAGGACCTCGGCGGAGGCGCGGAAGTCGGCGAACGGCAGGAAGGTCTGCATCTGCCGGACGGTACGCCGGAGTGCCCGGGAGTGCCCGGGTCGTCGCAGCGACACATGTCGTCACATCGTCACCGGGCCCGACGGGGCGTGTGAGCATCGACGGCATGAGCAGTTCCCTCGTCGTCGGGGTCAGCGGCAGCCCGTCCGACCCGTCCCGCACCTCGACCCTCGTCGCCGCGACCGTCGACCGGCTCGCCGCCGAGCTGCCGGACGCCGAGACCGTCCTCGTCGAGATCGGTCCGCTCCTGGCGGACCTCGGTGCGGCCGTCGACCGGGAGCACATGTCCGCCGCCACCCGCGCCGCGCTCGAGGCGGTCGAGGCGGCGGACGTGCTGGTCGTCGGGAGTCCGGCCTTCCGCGCCGCGTACTCCGGCGCGTTCAAGCTCTTCTTCGACTGGATCGGGCAGTACGACCTGGTCGACACCCCGGTGCTGCTCACCGCGACCGGGGGCAGCGACCGGCACGCACTCCTCGTCGAGCACCAGATGCGCCCGCTGTTCGGCTTCTTCCAGTCGACGACGCTGCCGCTGGCGGTGTTCGGCAAGGAACGGGACTTCGACAAGCGCGTCGGGGGCTACGACATCGCGAGCATCGACCTCGAGCTGCGGATCGACCAGGCCGTCCGTCGGGCGCTGCCGATCATCCGCGGCGGGTTCGTGGCTGCGGGCGTCGACGAGGTGCGGCGGCCCGCGGAGTTCTGACGGGCCTCCCGCCCGATCGCCGGCGTGGGCGGCGCACGTGTCCCCGAGACGCCCCCGCGTGCCCGAGACACCCCTGCGTGCCCGAGACGTCCCGTCTGGCCGAGACGCCCCCGTGTGCCCGAGACGCCGCGATGGCGTCGAGGCGCCGCGGTACCCGGCGGCGTCTCGACGGCAACGCGGCGTCTCGGATCGACGCCGACGTCTCGCGCCGGCGTCTCGCGCCGGCGCCTCACCGCGGCGTCAGCCGCGCAGGAGCGCCGCGACGTGGGCGACGGCCAGGCGGTACCCGTCCGCGCCAGCACCGGCGATGACCGCCGTCGCGGCCGTGGCGACGTGGTCGACGTGCCGGAACGGCTCGCGCTTCCACGTGTTGGACAGGTGCACCTCGACCACGGGGACGCTCAGCGCCTCGACCGCGTCGTGCAGTGCCACCGACGTGTGCGCGTACGCGGCGGGGTTGATGACGACGCCTGCGAAGTCGTCGAGCGCCTCGTGCAGCCACTCGACGAGCTCGCCCTCGCGGTTGCTCTGTCGGAAGTCGGCCTCGAGCTCGTGCACCGCGGCCTCGGTGTGGACGATCGCCTCGATCTCGGCGAGCGTCACCGTGCCGTACTGCTCCGGGTCGCGTCGGCCGAGGATGTCCAGGTTCGGGCCGTTGAGGACGAGGATGCGCATGCGCCGAGCCTAGCGAGCGACCCGAGCACGCGATCGCGCGGGATGCATGCCTCGGCTATGTGAACGGTCACACGCCGTGTAACGTCTTCGTTCGGGTCGGCGCAGTTGTCGACTGCAACACATCGACGGAGAGTGTGAATGGTCCTCGCAGCAGCGAACAGCGGGATCCGGCTCGACTTGGGCTGGGTCGACTACTTGATGATCCTCGTGTACTTCGGGGTGGTCATCTGGATCGGGTTCACGGCTCGGCGGCAGGTCCGCACGAGCATGGACTTCTTCCTCTCGGGCAGGTCCATGCCCGCGTGGATCACGGGCCTGGCGTTCGTGTCCGCGAACCTCGGCGCCACCGAGATCCTCGGCATGGCGGCGAACGGTGCCCAGATCGGCATGGCGACGCTGCACTACTACCTCATCGGGGCCGTGCCCGCGATGGTCTTCCTCGGCCTCGTGATGATGCCCTTCTACTACGGCTCGAAGGTCCGGAGTGTGCCGGAGTTCATGCTCCGCCGCTTCGGCAAGGCACCGCACCTGGTGAACGCGATCGCCTTCGCGGTGTCGAACGTCCTCATCGCGGGCATCAACCTCTACGCGATGGCGATCGTCATCGAGGCGATGCTCGGCTGGCCGGAGTGGCTCGCGATCATCGTGTCCGCAGGCTTCGTCCTCGCCTACATCACCCTCGGTGGTCTCTCCAGCGCGATCTACAACGAGGTCATGCAGTTCTTCGTGATCCTCGCCGGCCTCATCCCACTGACCATCGTGGGCCTCCACCGCGTCGGCGGCTGGAGCGGCCTGACCGAGGCCATCAAGCAGACCCAGGGCGTGCAGCACCTGCAGACCTGGGCCGGCACGGGCATCGGCAACGTCACGAACCCGATCGGGGCGAACTGGCTCGCGATCGTGCTCGGACTGGGCTTCGTGCTGTCGTTCGGGTACTGGACGACGAACTTCACCGAGGTGCAGCGCGCGTTCTCGGCGAAGAACATGTCGGCCGCCCGTCGCACCCCGCTGATCGCCGCCATCCCGAAGCTCTTCATCCCGTTCATCGTCGTCGTGCCCGGCCTCATCGCCGCGGCCGTCGTCGGCAACCAGTTCGCCGACGGGACGCTGACCTACAACGACGCGATCCCGAAGCTCATCCAGATGTACCTGCCGACGGGTGTCCTCGGCGTCGCCGTCACGGGCCTCCTGGCCTCCTTCATGGCCGGCATGGCGGCGAACGTGTCGAGCTTCAACACGGTCTTCACCTACGACATCTGGCAGCGCTACATCAAGCCGAACATGCCCGACCTGCACTACCTGAAGACCGGTCGCTGGGTCACCGTCGTGGGGGTCGTCGTCGGCGTCGGCACGGCGTTCCTCGCCGCGCAGGCCGGCAACATCATGACGTACATGCAGACGCTGTTCTCGTTCTTCAACGCGCCGTTGTTCGCCGTGTTCATCCTCGGCCTGCTCTGGAAGCGGATGACCACACAGGGCGCACTCTGGGGCTACGTCCTCGGCATCATCACCCCGACGATCACCTGGATCGCCTACCTGGTGAACCCGGACCTGTTCTCGACCGCCACGGCCGAGACCATGTACGGCGCGATCATCTCGTTCGTCACGGTGATCATCGTCGCCGTCGCGGTCTCGATGTTCACGAAGCCGAAGCCCGTCTCGGAACTCGGAGGCCTGGTCTACGGCATCGGCAAGATCGACATGAGCGCGGGCGCCGTCGCCACCGACACCGCCTGGTACCGCTCGCCGGCGCTGCTCGGCACGGTCGCCCTCGTGCTCTGCGTCGTCCTCTACCTGCCGTTCCTCTGATCCCGACCCCGAAGGAGACACCCCATGGCTGACACCACGAACACCTCGGGCTCGATGACCGAGGACGAGAAGGCGGCACTCGTCCGCTCGACCCGCCGCCTGGACCTGCGTCGGATCCTCGGCGGTCTGTTCCTGCTCTACGGCGTCATCACGACGATCGTCGGCATCGTGCACTGGGACAGCGATCCGAAGATGACCGGTGGCATCCACATCAACCTGTGGGTCGGGCTCGCGATGCTCGCCGCCGGCCTGCTCTTCTTCCTCTGGGACCGCCTCGCGCCGGTCCCGGCAGAGGACATCGTCGGCCAGGCCGAGGCGGAGGCGCACCAGCGCGCCGCCGGCGAGGGCCGCGAGCTCGCGTAGCCGACGGCCGGTCGCCCACGCGACCACCATCGGACGGGAGGCCCGGTACCAGCTGGTACCGGGCCTCCCGTCCGTCGTGCGGTGCGGCCGCGTCCTCCGGAGCCTGGTTCCGCCACGGAACGGTTGCGCGCGATGCCGGAGGAGGCCAGGTTGGTCACGACGGAAGGGACCCCACATGTCGACCATGGTGTTCATCAACCTGCCGGTGTCCGACCTGGCGCGGGCGACCGCGTTCTACCAGGCGCTCGGGTACCCCCTGAACGCGGTGTTCAGTGACGACACCGCCTCGAGCATCGTCGTCAGCGACACCGTGTACGTGATGCTCCTGACGCACGCGAAGTTCACCGAGTTCACCGACAAGACGATCGCCGCGCCCGACACGATCGAGGTGATCAACTCCCTCACCGCCGAGACGAAGGAAGAGGTGCACCGGATCGTCGACGCGGCCGTCGAGGCCGGCGGGACCGAGGACCGGCCGGAGATGGACCTGGGCTTCATGTTCCAGCGGAGCTTCACCGACCCCGACGGCCACCGCTGGGAGTACGTCTGGATGGACCCCGCCGCCGCCGAGGACGGCCCGCACGCCGACTGACCCCGACGGGTGCCACGGCAGGATGGGGGGATGACCGACGACCTCGTGACCGGCGCGGACGGCCTCGCCCGGCCGCTCTGGGCGTCGACGGACCCGATGCTCCGCGCCTACTACGACACCGAGTGGGGGATGCCGGTCCGCGACGAGCGGGGCGTGTTCGAGCGGCTCTCGCTCGAGGCGTTCCAGTCCGGGCTGTCGTGGCGCACGATCCTCGCGAAGCGCCCCGCGTTCCGGGCCGCGTTCGCTGACTTCGACCCCGATGTGGTCGCTCACTTCGGGGACGACGACGTCGCCCGGCTGCTCGGCGACGCGGGCATCGTCCGGAACCGCGCGAAGATCGCCGCGACGATCACCAACGCGAACGCCACCGTCGCGCTGCGGGCGGACGGGGGACTCGCCGACTTCGTGTGGTCCTTCCGGCCGACCGACACGCCGAGACCGCGCACCGCCGCCGAGGTCCCGACGACCAGCCCGGAGTCGACCGCGCTGTCGAAGGCGCTGCGGAAGCGCGGGTTCGCGTTCGTCGGACCGACCACCATGTACGCGCTCATGGAGGCGCTGGGGATCGTCGACACGCACCTGCTCGGCAGCCACCGGCGAGCGTCGTCCGGCGTCTGGCCGGACTGAGGACGGGCGCCGACCGGTGGGGCGGCTGTCGTCAGCCCAGCGGCAGCCGCATCTGCACCGAGGCGACCTCGTACCCGAGCTCCTCGTACAGGTGGCGAGCGCCGGTGTTGTACCCGAAGACGTTGAGGCCGATGCTGGTCGCGCCCCCCGCCCGCGCGACCTCGTGCGCGAGCTCCAGCGCTCGTCGGGCGTGACCCTGCCGGCGGTGGGCCGGGTCGACCTCGACCTCGAAGACCCACCAGTCGGCGCTGCCCGGGGTGAACGGGCCGATCCAGAGGTGCCCCACCACGGTGTCCGCACCGAGCGTCAGTTCCCACACGTGGTGGCCCGCCGCCGGCGAACCGCCCGGGAACCACTGCTCGAGGGACTGCCGCATGTTCGCCTCAGCCTGCTCGCGGCTCTCGCCCGAGCGCATGCGCGACGCGACGTACTCCGCCATCGAGCGGTCCAGCCAGCCCGGCAGGCGTTCCCCGGGCATCGGCTCGAGCCGCAGCTCGCTCCGCGCCGCGGTCCTGCCCGTGTCTGCCGGGTCCATGGTCAGCGGTTGCCCTTCGAGCCGCGCTTCGGCTTGCCGGACATGCCACGCGGGGTCCGGCCGCGACCGGTGGAGTTCTTCCCACCGCCACTCTTCGCACCCGTGCCCTTCGTGGCGCTGCGCTTCGCGACCGTCTTCGCGTTCGCCGCCGTGGCCTTGCCACCGGCCGCCTTGCTGCTGGTGGCCTTGCCGCCGACCGCCTTGCCGCCGGTCTTCTGGCGTGCGTCGTCCTGCTCGTCGGGATCCGTGCCTCCCGGCTGGTCCGGCTGCTGCCGGGAGCTGTTCGCGGTCCGGCCGCGGACGACGCCGATGAACTCCTCGGTGAGTTCCGAGGCGTCCTCGTCACGCCAGACGAGCGCGACGCGGGTGCCGGGGGAGCCAGCGAGCGGGCGGGAGATCAGGGACTTGCGGCTCTCGGCCCGGAAGAGGGACTGGGGGAGGACGACCACGCCGACGTTGGCTTCGACCAGGTCGAGCGCTGCCGCGACGTCCGGTGGCACGGGGCCCGCGTCGAGGACGGTGACGCCGGCGAGGTCCGCGTCGGTTACCTCGTCGAGGTCGGCGAGGGGGGAGTCCTTCGGGGCGGCGACGACCGCGGTCTCGGTCCACAGCGGGATCGCGTGCGGTTGTTCTCCGTCGGCCCGCTCGGGCACCGGCATCCGGGCGAAGACCATGTCGGCGTCGCCCTCGATCGCGTCGAGGACCCCGTCCGCGCCGACGGGCATGAGGACCAGGTCGACGTCCGGTCGGCGCTCGCGCCAGACCCGCACCCACTTGGCGGGGGAGACCCCGGGTACGAAGGCGATGGAGAGCGCGGTCATGCACCCGAGCATACGGGCCGTACTCTGGTCACCATGGCCCAGGAACAGACCATGAAGCCCGAGACCGCTGCCAAGAAGCTCGGCATCCTCCTCTCGGCGACGCCCGAGTCGTTCCGTGCGGGCCCGATCGCTCGCACGACGTTCGACGAACTGCAGAGCGAGCCGCCGACGTGGCTGCAGGACCTCCGTCGCGACGGTCCGCACCCCCGACCGGTCGTCGCCGCGCGCCTCGGGGTGTCGATCTCCGGACTCGCCCGCGCCGGCGTGGACGACGTCCTCACCACGGAGCAGATCAAGCAGCTCCTGCAGGACATGCCGGCGTGGCTCGTGCAGGAGCGTTCCACCCAGGCCGCGGTCCGCACCGAGAACGTACGCGTGAAGCAGGAGCGCGCAGCCCGCACCGAGGGCTGATCCCACCCGTGCACGGGACCGTCGCCGACGCCATGCTCGTCGTGCCGCAGCTCGCGTCCGTGTGCTGCATCGTCGGCGACCGGTACCGCCCGCGTCCCGGCGTGATCGTGCCCGCGACCGTGATGCTCGTCGCGATGCTCATGCCCGTCGTGCAGGCCGGGCCGTCGTGGACGATCCTGGCCGCGGCACTGCTGCTGGTCCTCGCGCCGATGCCCGTGGTGCGGCGACGTCGGCGGGACGGACGTCGCGCCGAGCCGATGGACGTGCACCGGGCGCTCTCCGCGGTCGTGATGGCGGGGATGCTCCTGATGGGGCACACCACCGAGCTCCCCGGCACCGCCGTCCACGTCCACGCTCTGGTCCTGACCGCGGTGCTCGGCGCCGGGGTGATCGGCTACTGCGCCTTCAGCGGCTGGCTGCTCCGGCACGAGTGGGCACGGGAGGACCGTCGCGCGGTCCGGAGCGGTGAGGTCTTCGCGATGACCGTCGCCGTGGTCGGGATGACCCTGGCGATGTGACCGGCGTTACGGTGGTGCCGTGTCCGACCGCATCGTCCGCCGACCCGACGCTCCACCGCCGCGCCTCGACGAGGTCGACGAACGGATCCTCTGGGTCCTCGCCTCGGACGCCCGGATCCCGAACAACCGGCTCGCCGCTGCCGTGGGCATCGCGCCGTCGACCTGTCTGGTGCGCGTCCGGGCGCTGGAGGACGCGGGCATCATCACCGGCTACCGGGCCGAGGTCGACATCGCTCGTCTCGGGTTCTCGATCGAGGCGATGGTCTCCGTCCGGGTGCACGCTGCCGCGCGGCACGAACTGCGGGAGTTCGCGAAACGCCTGCTCCGGGTGCCGGTGGTGCTCGACGTCTCGTTCCTGGCCGGGGACAAGGACTTCCTCGTGCACATCGCGTGCACGTCGACCGAGCAGCTGCGGGACTTCGTCGCCGACGAGCTGAGCGGGGACCCGTCGGTCGCGACGACGCAGACGTCGATCGTGTTCGAGCGGCTGGTGGCGGACCGGGAACACCAGGCCCGCTCCTACGGCGAACTGCGCCGCTGGCAGGCCTGAGCGCAGCGAGCGCGGTCCGTCAGCGGGTCCGGACCATCGGGGTGTGCGGGATCGCGTCCTCGAGGAAGTCCTCACCCGAGCGCACGAAACCGAACTGTGCGTACCACTCGCCGAGGTGTGCCTGCGCGTTGATGCTGATCCGCTCCGAACGACTCTCGGCGATCGCGGCCTGCATCAGCGCGGCACCGAGGCCCTTGCCCCGGGCGTGCGCTGCGGTGGCGACCCGGCCGATCCGCTCGGTGCCGTCGGGTTCGCGGAGCAGCCGCAGGGTCGCGTCGACCGAACCGCTGCCGGCCCAGAACTGCACCGTGCCGGGCTCGAGGTCGCGGCCGTCGATGTCGTCGTAGGCGCATGCCTGCTCCACCACGAACACGTCCTGTCGCAGGCGGAGGATCTCGTGCAGGGTGACGACGTCGAGGTTGCGGGTCGGGGCGCTGAAGGTCGAGGGCACGACGTTTCCTGACTTTTTCTTGTGAATGGGTTCCGCACGGCACCCGTCGAGGCGTACCGTGCCGGTCAACCACTCTACGTGCGCAGCCGAGATCAGGAGGTGAGCGCATGGACGCATCGATGCGTGCACCCCTGAACGCGGTCATCCGTTGGGCTCTCATGGCCTCCGGGATCGCGGTGGCACTGGTGCTGCTCTCGCTCTTCTTCGGTGCTCGGCCCGCTGCGGCGGCCGGGGTCCTCGGACTGGGTGGGGCGTCTCCGAGCGGCTCGCAGACGAACTCGTCGCAGCGCTCGGACGGCCTGCTGAGCGGCGTCGTCTCGGGCGTCGGTGGCACGGTCGAGGGCGTCGGACGGGCCGTCGGGAGCGTCGTCACCCCGGTCCGACCGGCCCCCGCGCCGGTTCCGGCCGTCCCGGCAGCACCGGCCCCCGCCCCGGTCCCGGCCGCGCCGGCGCCGGTTGCGCCCGCTCCGACCGCCGCAGCACCCGCCCCGGTCGCCGCAGCCCCCGCTCCGGTCTCCGCACCTGCAGCCACTCCGGCGGTCCCGGTGGCTGCGCCGGCCCCGGTCACCGCAGCGCCGGCCAGCACGCACACCGACCCGGCCGCAGCCCCCGCGCCGACCGCGGCCGACCAGCCGTCGCACGCCGGCGCCACACCGGCCGACGCACCCGGAGCGCCCGCAGCCACGCCGACGACCCGCCCGGGCACCTCGCTCGTCGGCGGCGTCGTGTCGGCCGTGAACGGCGCCTCCCGGCCCGTCACCGACACCGTCGTCACCGTCCTCGACCCCGTCACCGGAGCCGTGCAGGACATCGCCGGTGACCGTCCGGTGACCGCGATCGTGGCCGTCGTCGACCGGGTGGTCGGGAGCCTCCCGGTCGTCGGCGGACTGCTCGGTGACGACACGCTCGGCACCGTCACGGCGCCCGTCACGGGCGTGGTGGACGACACCCTCGGCTCGGTCGGTGACGTCGTCGGCGCTGTGCCGGGCGTCGTGGCCGAGGTGCCCGACGTCGTCGGCGGCCTGCCCGGCGTCGGTGGCGGTCTCCTGCCGGGAGGCTCCCTCCCCGTCGTCGACGTCCCCTCGGTCCCCGTGGTGGGCACCCCGGGCACCGGTGGCGCCATCGTGCCGACGGTCCCGGCAGGATCGGTCCCCGCGTCGCCCACAGCCACGGCCGCCGTGCGACCCGCGGGGACGACCAGCGGTCCGGCAGCCGCGCTGGCTGCACCGATCACGGGCGCAGCGGACCAGCCGGCTGCGACGACCACCCCGTCCGCCGTCCGCGCGAGCACCTCGGCGATCGTCGCCGGTCCGCTCGCTGCCGTGACGACGTCGACCTCCCTCGCTGCCGCGACCTTCGGCGGCGAGGCCCTCGTCCTCCCGGACGGCGGCGCGCCGACGCACGCACCGTTCGAGGGCGCCACCGGCGGCACCGCAGGCGGATCCGCCGCGGGCGGCTCGGCCGGCGCGACCCCGATCGGCACCGTCGGTGCCGACGCACAGACCTCCCCCCTCGCCACGGGTCACCGTGGCCCGGTCACCGACGACGCCCTCCCGGCCTCGCTCGTCGGCGACCACGACGTCGCTCCCGATTGAGATCGGCGCACCTGCCCGCCACGGCAGGACGCGCCACCGACCGCTCCCGTGCGGTCGACCGACCATCTCGATCAGGAGTGAACGACCATGAACAAGAACGTCACCCGAGGGCTCTTCTTCGCCCTCTGCGTGGGCGGGCTGACGCTCGGTGGAGCCGTCGCGGCGAACGCGGCGACGACCACCGGAGCGGACGGCATCGCCTCCGGGACCCAGATCGCGCCGAACGTCGACGCCCCGGTCTCCGTCACCCGCAACGCCTTCGGCATCGTCGGCGACGCGGTCTCGACCGCCACGAGCCCGGCGGCTGCGCCGGCCCCCGCGGCGCCGGTCCCCGCACCGGCCCCCGCGGCGCCGGTCCCTGCGCCGGCACCCGCCGCGCCGACGACCAGCGGTGCTGACGGCGTCGCCTCCGGCACCCAGGTGGTGCCGGAGGTCACGGCTCCGGTGGATGTCACCGGCAACGCAGTCGGCGTGCTCGGCGACGCGACGGCTGCTCCCGCACCAGCGGCACCGGCGGCGCCCGCACCAGCTCCTGCTGCACCGGCTGCTCCTGTTGTTCCGGCTCCGACGACCAGTGGCGAGGACGGCGTCCTCTCCGGCACCCAGGTCGCGGGCGACGTCGACCTCCCGGTGACCGTCGGCGGCAACGCCGTCGCCGTCGCCGGGGACGCCGCCAGCACCGGCTCGAGCACGGCGGCTCCGGCCTCCGCGCCGGCCACTGCGGCTCCGGCAGCAACGGCCGCAACCACCTCGGGCGCGGACGGCCTGCTGTCCGGCACACAGGTCCTGCCGGACGTCTCGATCCCGGTCACGGTGTCGGGCAACGGCATCGGGCTCCTCGGGGACGGTGCCGCGACCGCCGGTCCGTCGACTTCCGGCACGCCGGTCGGTTCCGGCTCGACGGGAGGCGCGCCCTCCCCGACGACGTCGGGCTCCGACGGTCTGATCTCGGGGACACAGCTCCTCGGCACCGTCTCCGTGCCGATCACGGTGACCGGCAACGGCATCGGGGTCCTCGGTGACGGCACCAGCACCGGCGGCTCGACCACCGGAACGGGGACCGGTACCGCTCCGGCCTCGGGCGGGACGACCTCGGGGGAGGACGGTGTCGGTTCCGGCACCCAGGTCGCTCCCGTGGTGTCGATCCCGGTCACGATCGGTGGGAACGGCATCGGTGTGGTCGGTGACGGCACGAGCACCGGTGGCTCGACCACCGGCTCCGGCACGAGCACCGGCACGACGCCCGTCGGCGGGGGCACGACCTCGGGTGAGGACGGTGTCGGTTCCGGCACGCAGGTCATCCCGGTGATCGACGTCCCGGTCACGATCGGTGGGAACGGCATCGGTGTGATCGGTGACGGCACGAGCACCGGTGGGTCGACCACCGGCTCCGGCACGAGCACCGGCACGACGCCCGTCGGCGGGGGCACGACCTCGGGTGAGGACGGTGTCGGTTCCGGCACGCAGGTCATCCCGGTGATCACCATCCCGGTCACGATCGGTGGGAACGGCATCGGTGTGATCGGTGACGGCACGAGCACCGGTGGCTCGACCACCGGCTCCGGCACGAGCACCGGCACGACGCCGGCTTCGGGTGGCACGACCTCGGGTGAGGGCGGCATCGGCTCCGGCACGCAGATCATCCCGGTGATCACCATCCCGGTCACCGTCGGTGGGAACGGCGTCGGCGTCATCGGCGACGGTTCCAGCAGCACCCCGGGCACCACGACGCCGGGCACGACCGACCCGGGCACCACGACGCCGGGCACGACCGACCCGGGTACCACGACGCCGGGCACGACCGACCCGGGCACCACGACGCCGGGCACCACGGGCCCCGGCACCGGAGTCACCCCCGAGACGGGTACGACTCCCGGTACCACCACCCCGGTCACCACCCCGGCCACGGCCACCCCGGCCACGACCGTCCCGGCCACCCCGGCCGCGCTGGTCACCCCGGTGGCAGAGGTCACGCCCCGTGCCGCAGCCACCGCGGTCGACTCCACGTCGACGGGCAGCGGGGTCAGCACGACCCGCACGGCCACCGGTACCACCGGCACGCTCGCCTACACGGGAGCGGACCGGCCGGTCCTCCCGGCCCTCGCAGCACTGCTGCTGCTCCTGGCCGGTCTCGGGACGATGTCCCTGCGGCGCCGCCACTGACGCCGAACCGCTGAACGGCTGCGGAGCACCGGGATCCCCGGGGCTCCGCAGCCGCCTGCCCGGCCGAGCCCGACCCGGACGAGCTGGCCCGGCCGCCCTGGTTCCAAAGGGGCGGACCCGCGGTGACGAGTCGTGACCAGGACTCGTCCTGGGGGAGTGCTGTGCGCCTCCTGGGCGAGCGTCGGCCCTTGCTGAACACAGCGGCAGCCGACCAGTGGCTGTGCGTCAGCTGGACGGCAGCACGATGAACCCGTGCCATCCGACGTGCTCCAGCTCCCGATCGTCCTCCCGGCCGTGCTCGTGCCGGTGGACGTGGTCGCCGTCGTCCTCGTCCTCGTGACGGTCTTCGGACCGCGCGGTCGGGCGAAGGACGCCGGCGCGACCGACCACCCGGTGAGGCGACGGCGGGACCGAGGCGTCCCGGCCGTGCTCGTCCGGATCGCGGCGATCGCGGTCGGCGCCGGCATCGGCCTGGTCGCCGTCTGGTGGTTCGGTGACGTCCAGGACCGCTTCGGCGTGTCCTTCACGGCCGTCACGCGCATGTGGGTCGCGTTCACGGTGGCCGCCGTCCTCCTGTTCCTGGTCGTCCTGGTCCAGGGCGGCAACGGTCGCCGGATCGTCGGGCTCGGAGCTGCCCTCGCGGTCGCCCTCACCGCGGGCCTCGGCATCAACGTCGACTTCGGGGCGTACCGGACCATCGGCGAGGCCGTCACGCCGAACCCCTACCCGATCGGCACCCTGGACCACCAGCACGCGGCCAGGCCCGGCGCACGGGTCGTCGACGCGGCGACGTGGACCGCACCGGAGGGGATGCCCGATCGTGGCCGCACCATCGCGGTCCGCATCCCCGCGACGGTCTCGCACTTCCACGCCCGCCCCGCCGTCGTCTGGCTGCCGCCGGCCGCGCAGGTCGCGGACCCGCCGACCCTGCCGGTCCTCGTCGCGCTCTCCGGGCAGCCCGGGCAGCCGGCCGACATGTTCCAGACCGGCCGGCTCGGGTCCTTCCTCGACCACTACGCCGCGGCGCACCACGGCATCGCGCCGATCGTCGTCTCGCCCGACCAACTGGGGGCTCCGGGCCACAACCCGATGTGCGTCGACAGCCGTCGTCTCGGGCGGAGTGCGACCTACGTGATGACCGACACGGTCCGGTGGATCCACGAGCACCTCGACGTGGCCTCGGGCAGCGCGGCGTGGGGCATCGGCGGCTTCTCGCAGGGGGCGACCTGCGCCGTGCAGTTCTCGAGCGCGTACCCCGAGGTGTTCGGCACCACCCTCGCGATCTCCAGCGAGCTCGCCCCGGCGAACGGCGACCTCGAGCACACGATCGCGGTCGGGTTCGGCGGCTCCCGTCCGGCCTACCTCCGGGCCACCCCGGAGGCCCTGCTCGCCGCCCACACGCCGTACCACGACCACCTCACCGTGTTCGGCTACGGCGAGGACGACGCTCCCTACGAGGCCTCGACGCTCGCGCTCCGCGCCGCGTCGGAACGCGCCGGGATCGCGACCACCCTCATCGTCTCGCCCGGCTCGGCCCACGACTGGAACACCGTCCGGTACGTCCTGGGCCACGGCCTCCCCACCGTGATCGCCCACCTCGGACTGCCCGTGGACGGGATCCGTCGATGACCGCGAAGGGCGCACCCGACACCGCCGCTCCGGAGCAGCCCGCGGCCCCGCCGCAGGAGGTCGGCCACGCGGCCGCCGCGCGCGTCCTGCGTGACGTGGGGCGGGCCTCCCGGTCGGTCCGGCACGCCGTCACGCGACAGCCGGTCACGGCCGTCGTCCTGGTCCTGGTGCTGCTGGCGTCGATCACCGCCGCGTCGCTGCGGTTCGCCCAGGGCCGACAGGTGCCGGACGCCCTCGTGCCCTTCCGGGTGTTCGCCGTCACCACCGGTGTCCTCGCGCTGGTCCTGACGCTCGCCGGTGTCGTCGTGCTGGTCGGAGCCTCCGAACGGCTGATGGGCTCGCGGCGCACCGTCTCCGCCTTCCTGGCGACGAGCGTCATCGGGGCGGCGGCCGCAGCCGTCGTCGGCCTCGTCGACCCGGACGGGCACCGTGGTGCCGCCCTGCTCTCCGGGGCCGAGGGCCTCGACCCGTGGACGGCGATCCTGGGGACGGTCACCACGGCGAGTGCCTTCGCCGGCCCGCTCTGGCGTCGTCGGATCCGGGTCAACGCGCTGGCGGTCGTCCTCACGCTCTTCCTCTACGCCGGACACACCGCCGACCTCTCCGCCGTCGTCGCCACGGCCGCCGGCTGGGGACTCGGCGAGGTGTTCCGACGCACCCCGAAGCGCACCGGCTGGACCCGCAGCTCCCACCGCGAGACCCGGGTGCTGCTCGGGACGGTCGTCCTGGTGTCGGCGGTCGGACCGGTGATCGCGCTGGTGTCGCGCGCCCGGGTCGGTCTGCTCGCGCCGCTCGCCGCGGTCGTCGGGATGGGCCCGGCGGACCAGCCCTCCGCCTGTCGCGCCGACGGCGTCGCCGGGGAGTGCCTGCACCGCCTGCTGACCTTCCGTGCGACGGACCCCTGGTCCCTGCTGCTCGCGATCGCACCACTGCTCGTGCTCGTCGTCGGGGCGGTCGGCCTGTTCCGTGGCAGCCGCTTCGCGGTGTGGCTCGTCGTGGTGGTCGACACCGTCACCGGGATCGCCGCCGCCGTGACCTACACCCACGTGCCCGGTCGGGTCGAGCAACTCCGCGGGTCCGAGGACGACGTCGTCGTGGTCCTGTCGATCGCCGCGTCGATCGCGGTCCCGCTCCTCACCGGGCTCGTCCTGCTGCTGCTGCGGCGGTCGTTCACGGTCGCGGTCGCCCGGAGCCGCGTCGTCACCTTCAGCGTGACGGTCCTGGTCGCGGCCGCTGTCCTGGCGACGGTCGTCGTCGTCGTCGCCGACGCGTCACCGGTGCGGGTGCACGACCCGCTCGGCCTGGTCGTCGCCGTCCTCGGACCGCTGTCACCGGTCCTGCACCACCGTGACCTGCCGATCCGGGACCCCGGTCTCCGGACGGTGCTGGGCCTCGTCGGCCCGCTGCTGTGGGCCGTCGTGGCCGTCGCCGCGATCCGTCCCGCCGGTGCGACGCCCGGCGCAGCCGACTCCGACGTGTCCGCCGCGGACCGTGAGCGTGCCCGCGCGCTGCTCGTGGCGGGTGGCGGCGACACCTTCGGCTGGATGGCGACGTGGCCGGGCAGCGCGCACTGGTTCAGCGCGGACGGTCGCGCCGGCGTCGCCTACCGACGGACCGGTGCCGTCGCGGTCGCCCTCGGCCCGTTCGGCTGGCCGGACGCGCGAGGACCGGCGCTCACCGAGTTCGCCCGGTACTGCGACGACAACGGCTGGACGGCGGTCTTCCACGGCATCGACACGACCAGCGCCGCGGCCCTCACCCGGCTCGGCTGGCGCACCCTGCCGGTCGCCGAGGACGCCGCGTTCGACCCGCGTGCCTGGACCACGAGCGGCAGCCGGAAGCAGGACGTCCGCACCGCCGTCAACAAGGCCCGTCGCTCCGGGTTCACCGCCACCTGGTCGTCGTGGCAGGACCTGCCCGTGGCGACCACCCGGCAGATCGAGGCCATCTCCGAGGAATGGGTCGCCGATCGTGAACTCCCCGAGATGGGCTTCACGCTCGGCAGCCTCGACGAGATGCGGGACCCGGCCGTCCGGACCCTCGTCGCGCAGGACGCCGAGGGCACGGTCCTCGGGGTCACGAGCTGGTTGCCGTCCCACCGTGCGGGCCGCGTGGTCGGCTGGACGCTCGACGTCATGCGGCGCCGGAGCGACGCCCCGAACGGCGTGATGGAGTTCCTGGTGGCCTCCGCTGCCGAGGTGATGCGCGACCAGGGCGTCGAACGACTCGGCCTCTCCGCCGCGCCGCTCGCCCGCACGTCCGGTGGCGCAACCACCGGGGACGGCGTCGAGACCCTGCTCGAACTCGTCGGCGGCGTCCTCGAGCCGGTCTACGGGTTCCGGTCGCTGCTCCGGTTCAAGCGGAAGTTCGGCCCGGGACTCGAACCGCTCGTCCTCGCCTACCCGGACCCGGTCGCGCTGCCCGCCATCGGCGTCGCGGTGGTCCGCGCCTACCTGCCCGACCTGTCGCTCCGGCAGGCGTTGGCACTGGTCCGCGGACGCGGCTGAGCCGCCGGACGGGAGGCCCGGTGCACCCCCGAGACGCCGCGTGACGCCCGGCGGACCATCCGCCCACGACGGTCGGGGTGCTGGGGTATCGTCGGTGACACGCAAGCGCTCCGGGGTCGGTGCAAGTCCGAACCGGTGGTGACAGTCCACGAGCGCCGCGCCGGGTCCGCCCGGTGCGGGGTTGACCTGGTGCAATCCCAGGACCGACGGTGAGAGTCCGGACGGGAGGAAGCGCTGACGGAAGGTGATGGTCGTTCCGCGATCCCGCCTGCCGTCCGCCGACGACCGTCGCGCGCACCCGGAGTCCCGTTGAGAGGACACCAGTGTTCACCGGCATCATCGAGGAACTCGGCACCGTCACCGCCGTCGACGAACGAGGCGACTCCGTCGCGCTCACCGTCCGTGGCCCGCTCGTCGTCTCCGACGCGCAGCACGGCGACTCCATCTCGGTCTCGGGCGTCTGCCTGACCGTCGTCGAGCAGAGCCCGGAGACCTTCACGGCGTTCGTCATGAAGCAGACCCTCGACATGAGCGCGCACGGGTCGTTGCGGGCCGGTGACCGGGTGAACCTGGAGCGTGCGGCCTCGGTCGGGGACCGGCTCGGCGGTCACATCGTGCAGGGTCACATCGACGGCACCGCGACCGTCCTCCTCACCGACGACGGGGACGGCTGGCGGCGGGTGCGGTTCACGCTGACGCCGGAACTCGGCCCGCTCGTGGTCGACAAGGGCTCGATCGCGATCGACGGTGTCTCGCTGACCGTCAGCGCGGTGTCGCCGGAGTCCGTCGCACCGGACGCCGCCTGGTTCGAGGTCAGCCTCATCCCGGAGACCCTGGCCGCCACGACGCTCGGTGCACGGGTGCCGGGGGACCGCGTCAACATCGAGACCGACGTCCTGGCCCGGCACGTCCGCCGGATGCTGCGGCTCGACGCTGCTGCCGCTGCTGCCGGTGCTGCCGGTGCTCCGGTCTGGGCGGAGGCCCGCTGATGGTCGCCGACACCGCTCCCGTCGTGCCGACCCTCGCCGACGACCCCGGCCTGTCCTCGGTCGAGCAGGCGATCGTCGCCATCGCCGCCGGCCGTCCGGTCATCGTGGCCGACGACGAGCACCGCGAGAACGAGGGCGACGTCGTCCTCTCCGCGGAACTCGCGACGCCGGAGTGGATCGCGTGGACGGTCGCGCACTCGTCCGGGTTCATCTGCGCGCCGGTCAGCGCCGAGATCGCCGACGCCCTCGACCTGCCGCCGATGGTCCAGCACAACGAGGACGTCCGCGGCACCGCCTACACCGTCACGGTCGATGCGGCCGTCGGCGTCACGACCGGCATCAGTGCCCACGACCGCGCACGGACGCTCCGGGTCCTCGCCGACCCGGGTTCGGTCCGCGAGGACCTGCACCGACCGGGACACGTCGTCCCGTTGCGGGCACGCCCGGGTGGCGTCCGGGAGCGCGCGGGGCACACCGAAGCCGCGATCGACCTCGTCACCGCCGCCGGACTCCGGCCCGCGGCGGCGATCTGCGAGATCGTCGACGAGCACGGCGGCATGATGCGCCTGCCGGAACTCGTCGGACTCGGGGCACGCGAGGGCGTGCCCGTCATCACCATCGCCGCGTTGGCCGTCTGGCTCGACGCAGCCGACCGGGCGACGGACGTCGCCCACACCGAAGGGACACACGCATGAGCGGAGCAGGAGCGGCGGAGCGCGAGCTCGTCGACGGCAGCGGCATCCGGGTCGCGGTCATCGCCGGACAGTGGCACGACGTCATCGCGAACGGACTGCTCGCAGGGGCGCAGCGCGAGATCGAACGCCTCGGTGCCACCGCGCAGGTCGTCCCCGTCCCGGGTAGCTTCGAGCTCCCGGTGGTCGCGAAGGCCGCCCTCGAGTCCGGCTTCGACGCAGCGGTCGCCCTCGGCGTGATCATCCGCGGCGGGACCCCGCACTTCGAGTACGTCTCGGACGCGGCGACGAGCGGGCTGACGAAGGTCGCGATCGACACCGGCAAGCCCGTCGGCTTCGGCGTGCTGACCCTGGACGACGAGCAGCAGGGGATCGACCGCGCCGGACTGCCCGGGTCGAAGGAGGACAAGGGCGCCGAGGCCGCGCACGCGGCGATCGCCACGGCCGTCACGCTGCGCGGGCTGCGCGCTTCCGTGTAGCGGGACGGCGTTCGTCCACCGTCGTGCACCGGTACGACGCAGAACGGCCCCACACCGTCAGGTGCGGGGCCGTTCTGCGTGTGGGGGTGTGTGGCTACCGCTTGCCGAACACGTGGATCGGCAGGAAGAAGGAGAGGCTCATCAGCAGCACACCGGCGATGAACACGAAGGCCTGACCGGAGTCGACCTGGAACGCGAACCCGAACAGGTACATCGACACCAGCAGCAGCAGGATCGAGAAAACAGCAGCGAGGACGCGGCCCACGGTGGTACCTCCGGGAATCGAGCGGGTGGATCGCGCCCAGTCTATCCCCAGGACCGGGAGCGGCCGTTCACGCGGCCGGTTTCGTCGCGATCAGGCGGTCGACGACCTGGAGCAGTGCCGCCATGTCGACCGAGGCCCGGTCGGGACGGACGTCGCTCGCGGCCCCGAGCGACGCCGCGTGGTAGAGCCCGTCGCCGAGGAGCTTGACCGCCTGCGCGGTGGGGACGTCGTCCAGCGCGTCGACGAGGGTGGCGAGCCAGGCGTTCTCGGTCTCGTCCAGGGTCCGGCCGGCCTCTTCGTACCCGGCCTGCTGCAGGCGCGAGGCCGCGAGCAGGGCGAGGTCGAGCTCGCTGCCGACGAACTGACAGTTCTCGACGAAGTAGCGGGCCGGGCCGTCCTCGGCAGCGCGCATCCGTTCGATGTCCAGGGCGGACAGGTCGGCGAGCCGTTCGCACAGTCCCTCGACCAGGGCGGCCTTGGAACCGAAGTGGTAGAGCAGTCCGCCCTTGGAGACACCGGCGCGCGCGGCGACGGCGTCGAGGGTGGCGGGACGTTCGCCCTCCTCGCACACGATGGCGACGAAGCTGTCGAGGACGCGGTCGCGAGCACTGGCCATGCGCACGAGTCTAGGGACACGCCGGGGGGAGTGTGTTCCGTGAACGTTCACGGTCCCTTGTTCCGAGGGTCTGTACCGGATAGCCTCGCCGCGACCGTGAAGGTTCACGACGAACAGGATCCGCATGTCAGCGCAGACCGCGACCCCCACGCCCACCACGAACGACACGACCCCCGGCTGGGCGGTCCTCGGCCCCGGGGGGATCGCCCGACGGTTCCTCTCGCAGCTGTCGACGAGCAGCGGCCGACTCGTCGCCGCCGGCAGTTCGTCGGTCGAGCGGGCGCAGGCCTTCGCGGACGAGGCCGCCGAGCACGGGTTCCCCGACGTGGTGGCGGGCACCTACGACGACGTCCTCGCCGACCCCCGGGTGTCCGCCGTCTACGTCGCGACCGTGCACACCGGGCACGCGGCCCTCGTCCTCGCCGCACTGCGGGCAGGCAAGGCCGTGCTCTGCGAGAAGCCACTCACGCCGAACCACGGCACGACGATGGTGCTCGTCGACGCCGCACGACAGGCCGGACTGCCGTTGGTCGAGGCGTTCATGTACCGCTTCCACCCGCGGACCGCGGCCTTCCTCGACCTGGTCCGCGACGGCACGGTCGGCACCGTCACCCACGTCGACGCGTCGTTCGCGTTCCGCACCGAGGAGCGCTCCGGCCGGCTCTTCGACGTCGAGACCGCCGGCGGCGGGATCCTCGACGTCGGCTGCTACCCGGTCACCATGACCGCGGCGGTCGTGCAGGCCGCGACCGGGGTCGCGGTCGCCGAACCCGTCGAGCTGCACGCCGTCGGGACGCTCGGTCCGACGGGCGTCGACGAATGGACCGTCGCCAGCGCGACGTACGCGTCGGGCATCACCGCGAGCCTCCGGACCGGCGTCCGCGTCGAGGACACGAACGCGGTCGTCGTGCACGGCACCCGCGGCACGATCGTGCTCCGCGACCCGTGGACCATCGGCGGCGACCCGGTCATCGAGGTCCGGACCGTCGACGCCCCACCTGCCGAGACGTCCTTCGCCGGTGCCGCCCCCTACGGGCTGGAGGCCGACGCCACCATCGACGCCCTGCGCGCCGGCCGGGTCGACGCGCCGCAGATGACCACCGACGAGAGCCTGGCCGCCGCCCGCACCCTCGACCGCTGGCGCGCCGCGATCGGCCTGCGCTACCCGTTCGAGGCCGAGACCGCCAACATCCCCACGGTCAGCGGCCGCCCGCTCACCGTCGCGCCCGACGCCCCGATGACGTACGGCGAGCTGCCCGGCATCGACAAGCGCGTCTCGCGCCTGGTGATGGGCGTCGACAACCAGCCGGACCTGGCCCACGCGAGCGCGATCTTCGACCACTTCGTGGAGCAGGGCGGGACCGCCTTCGACACCGGGTACGTCTACGGCGGAGGCGTGCTCGAGGGCCGCTTCGGCGCCTGGGTCCGCAACCGCGGCATCCGCGAGGACGTCGTCGTCATCACCAAGGGCGCACACACGCCGTACTGCGACCCGGAGTCACTCACCCGTCAGCTGCTCGAGAGCCTGGAGCGCCAGGGCACCGACTACGCGGACGTCTACATGATGCACCGGGACAACCCGGACATCCCGGTGGGGGAGTTCGTCGACGTCCTCGACGAACACCGCCGCGCCGGGCGCATCCGGGTCTTCGGCGGGTCGAACTGGACCCCCGCCCGGTTCGACGAGGCGAACGCCTGGGCCGCGGCGAACGGCAGGCACGGGTTCGAGGTGCTCAGCAACCACTTCGGTCTGGCGGAGGCCCTCGACGTCCCCTGGGCCGGGTGCGAGCACGTCACCGACCCGGAGTCGAAGCGCTGGCTCGAGGAGCGCCAGATCCCGCTGCTGCCGTGGTCCTCGCAGGCGCGCGGCTTCTTCACCGGTCGGGCCCGTCCGGACGACACGAGCGACGCCGAACTCGTCCGCTGCTACTACTCGGACGCGAACTTCGAGCGCCTCCGCCGCGCCGAGGAACTCGGGGGGCAGTACGGCGTCCCGGCGACCGCGATCGCCCTGGCGTACGTGCTGCACCAGCCGTTCCCGACCTTCCCGCTGTTCGGCCCGCGGACCATCGCCGAAGCGCGTTCGTCGATGCTCGGCCTGACCGTCGACCTCACGCCCGAGCAGGTGGCATGGCTCGACCTCCGCAGCTGACCGGCACCAGCGGCCGCGCGACGATCCTCGACGTCGCAGCCGCCGCCGGGGTGTCCCGGCAGACCGTGACCCGTGCGGTGAACGGCCTGCCGGGGATCAGCGACGCCACGAAGGGGCGGGTCCTCGCCGCCGCGGAGCAGCTCGACTACCGCCCGTCCCGCTTCGGGCGGGGGCTCGTGTCGGGCGGCACCCACCAGCTCGGGCTGCTCGTCGACGACCTCCGGAACCCGTACTCGCCGGAACTCGCCGCCGCGGTCCTCCGGCTGGCGGCCGCGCGCGGCTGGAACGTGATGCTCGCCGACGTCGGTCTCGCCGGTGACTCCGACCGGTCGGTGCAGGACCTCGGTGCGCAGACCGACGTCGTCATCGGTTCCCTCGGTACCCGCGCTGGGGAGTGGATCGAACGGCTCGGCTCGGTGCCGGTCGTCGAGCTCGACCCGCACGGCCCGCCCGCCCGCGGTGCCGTCCGGCTCGACCCGGAGGGGGCGGTGGAGAGCCTCGCGGACCACCTGGTGGCGGTCGGCGTCAAGCACCCGCTCGTCCTCGATGCACCGCCCTCCGCCGAGGCACCGGGCGAGCCGAGCACCCGCGGTGCGCTCCTGCTCGACGCCCTGCGCCGACGGGGGTACCTGCCCGAGCACCTGCACGCCGAGGCTGCCTCCGCCGATGCCGGTGCCGCGGGCACCGCCGCAGCACTCGCGCGGCACGCCCGTCTCGACGCGGTCGTCGCGTTCAACGACGTGATGGCGCTCGGGGTGCTCGCCGCCTGCCGTCGCGCCGGTGTCGAGGTCCCGGACCGCGTCCGCGTGGTCGGGATCGACGGCCTGACGCTCGGCACGCTCGTCGCGCCGACCCTCACCACGCTCGCGGTCGACCTCGACGAGGTGGCCCGCCACGCGGTGGACCTGGCGCTCGGCATGCTCGACGGGTCGCTGCCGCGGTCCGGCCCGGCTGTGGAGCGGGTGGTCCGGCACCGGCTGGTGGTGCGCGAGTCAGCGTGAGCGGCTGACCAACCGGCCGATCGAACAACCGACCGGCGGACGGGAGGCGCGAGGCGGCCCGGATCCGCGCCTCCCGATTGGCGTTGGTTGCATTTGCAACCACAACCGTCTGGACGGTACACTAACGGGACCCTGACGGGGCGCGTGACGACTTCCGCGTCCCGTCTCGTCTGCGCTCAGCCCCTGCGGGTGGCCAGCGCGACACGCTCGAAGTCCTGGAGTCCGCCATGTCCGCCCTGCTCACCAGCCCCGTCGCCACCCGGATCACCACCAGTCGTGGCTCCCGGTTCGCCGCGCTCGCGGTGCTCATGCTGCCGGTGCTGCTCATCTCGGTCGACAACACCGTCCTGAGCTTCGCGCTGCCCTCGATCTCCCGCGCCCTGCACCCGGACGCCACCACGCAGCTCTGGATGGTCGACGCGTACCCGCTCGTCCTGGCCGGGCTGCTCGTCGTGATGGGCAGCGTCGGTGACCGCATCGGACGGCGCCGGATCCTGGTGGTCGGCGCGACCGGCTTCGCGCTGCTCTCCGCCGTGGCGGCCTTCGCCACCGAGGCCTGGATGCTCGTCGCGGCCCGGCTCGCGATGGGTGTCTTCGGCGCGATGCTCATGCCCGCGACGCTGTCGATCATCCGCAACGTGTTCCCCGACGCCGGCGAACGACGGCTGGCGCTCGCGGTCTGGTCGACGATGTTCGCCGCCGGCAACGCCCTCGGCCCGCTCGTCGGCGGCGTGCTGCTCGCGCACTTCCACTGGGGCAGCGTCTTCCTCGTCGCCGTGCCGATCCTCGTCGTGATGCTCGTCGCCGTGCCGTTCTGCGTGCCGGAGTCCCGCGACCCGGAGCCCGGGCCGGTGGACGTCCCGAGCATGCTGCTGTCCCTCGGCGCCCTCGCCCCGACGGTCTGGGCGATCAAGTCCCTCGTGCACCCGGAGGAGCGCGGTCTGGCGATCGCGATGGTCGCCGTCGGGGTGCTCTGCGGCATCGCGTTCGTCCGCCGTCAGCTGCGCTCCCGCACGCCGATGCTCGACATGCGCCTGTTCCGCAGCACCGCGTTCACCGGCAGCGTGCTGATGAACATGGCGGCGATGTTCTCGCTCACCGGGTTCCTGTTCTTCATCGCCCAGCACCTGCAGCTCGTGGCCGGACTCGACCCGTTCGCCAGCGGCGTGGTGCTCGTGCCCGGCGCGGTGCTGACGATCATCGCGGGCCTCGCCGTGGTGCCCGTCGTCGCCCGTGTCGCTCCGCGCTGGGTCGTGTCCGTGTCGCTGCTGTTCTCGGCGGCCGCGTACGCCCTCGTCGCGGTGCTCGGCCACCACGCCTCGATCGCCGCGCTGGCGTTCGCGTTCGTGCTGCTCGGCATCGGCATCGGCGCGTCCGAGACCGTCACGAACGACCTCATCATCTCGACCGCCCCGGCACACAAGTCCGGTGCGGCGTCGGCGATCTCGGAGACCGCGTACGAGATCGGCGCCGTGCTCGGTACCGCCGTCCTCGGCACGATCCTGGCCACGGCCTACCGAGCCCACGTCGTCGTGCCGGACGGACTGTCCTCGACGGCGCACACCGCGGCGGGAGAGACCCTCGGCGGTGCCGTCACCGCGGCGACGCAGCTCGGCGGGTCGGCAGGGCAGGCGCTCCTGGAATCGGCCCGTGCCGCCTTCGACTCGGGTGTGACGACGACGGCGGGCGTCGCGGCGGCGCTCATGGTCGTCGCCGCAGCGGGCGCCGTCGTGATGCTGCGGCGTCGCTGACCCGGCCGTCGCGGCACGCCCGGGATGGGCCGATCCTGTGAATCATGGACCGGCACCCGGGCGCAGGTCCTACGTTGGGAGGTGGCCGCGACGACCGCGGCCGCACCCACGAACGAGGAACGACCACGACTGACATGCCCGACGCCGCTCCGGTCGACGTCCCCCAGCCCGGCAGCCGACGACCCCATCTGGGGCAGGCTCCCCTCGGGGGACCGCTACCTGCCCGACGCCGCCAGCGCACTGCGCTGCCGGCCG